>CANIFC010000290.1 GCA_947466695.1 Oxalobacteraceae bacterium
ACGTTTTGCAACGTTTGCCTTGTTGATCGGGGTGAATTTATTTCTGCTTGCCGGATGCGCCGTGACCGATGGTGGCTATGCTTATTCGTCAGGCTACTCGTCGGGCGTCAGTGTCGGGGTGGATTACTACAATCCTTCTTACGGTGACTACGGTGGATGGGGCTCGGGATACCGGGTAGGGCCATACCGCAACGGCGCGCAGCGTCATGACTTCAGACGCGATCGCCAGCGCTCAAGAGGCTTCAGGCCAGCGCCAAGAGCGCGTGCGATTCCCTCGATTCCGTCGCGCCCGCACAACCGGGGTTCGCGGGGTGGAAGAGGTCCGGGCGGACGAAGGTAATGGTGCCGGTAACTATCGCACTGACCGCTAGATTTCCCAATGGAATGAATGCCATTACGTCCCGATGTTACGATTTTACTTAGCTGCGTTTCAGCTGAAAATGCGTGCCGTTGAAAATTAATCAGGCTTGAATGGTGAGCAATTTGCCGGCTGTCACCTGGCCGGCGAATTGGTCCCTGTGTCGCTTGCGTTAAAATAGAGAGTTGGCAGAGCGCTACCAATGCGCTACCAATGTTATCAATGACGGCACAGCTTGTCAGCTTGTCAGCGTGGTTTGAGGCTTACTTTGAGCTGCATGCTGATCCGATGAATCAACGAAAATTCATCGTGCCCATTCGATTTCCCATTTCAATTTTTTAGCAAGGATGCTCCATGACTTTTTCTACCTGTGACATCTGTGACGCCAATGAAGATAAGCTCGCCAGTGGTGAGATCGTGGCAATGCCGCCGATATTCAAGAACTTTGGCAACATCCGCCGTTTTTCCGGTCCGGTTACGACGCTTAAGCTATTTGAAGATAATGGCATGGTGCGTCAGGTTCTGGAAACGCCGGGTGACGGACATGTCCTGGTGATCGATGGCGGTGGCAGCCTGCGCTGTGCGCTGGTCGGCGGTAACCTGGCCGTTCTGGCGGAAAAAAATGGCTGGTCCGGTATTGTGGTGCATGGTTGCGTTCGCGATGTTGACGAGATTAACGACTGCCGGATTGGCGTGCGTGCGCTGGCATCCATGCCGGTGCGCAGTGTCCGCAAAGGTGGTGGTGAGCGTGATGTCCCCATTTCCATTGTAGGCGTCAGGATCATGCCAGGTGATGTCCTGTACGCCGATGCAGATGGCATTCTGGTTGCCCATCAGCAGTTAGCCAGTCCAGTGAAATGAAGGTGTAAGCGCAGCGGGCCCGTGTTTTTTTGCTGATATTGCCTGATAGTGGCGCCTCCGTTGGCACTTCCGGTGTCACGGCAGACGCCATCTCGCTGTACCTCGCTAAATCAGCTCTATGCTTTGCAGGTTCAGATAACTACTTTCACGAATAGTCCTGACAAAATCGGTCAGATAGGCTTTTTCTGATAATTCCGGCAGGCAGGCGGCGTACAGCCTTCCCGTCAAGCCCTCTGCGGTAATGCGTTTTGCCAGTACATAGCCGCGCCGGACGTAGTTTTGTGCCGCCCATACCGGCAAGGTGGCAATACCGCGCTTGCTGGCGACCAGCTGCAGCATGGCAACCGTGAGTTCGGTCGTGCGCCGCGCCACAGGCTCAATGCCGGCTGGTTTCAGTATCTGGCGCACGATGTCGAGCATGTCGTCCGGTACCGGATAGGTAATGAGGGTGTCGCTGGCAAAATCCTCCGCCAGCAGATAATCACGACTGGCCAGTGCATGCTCGTTAGCGATCAGGGCAATAATTTCAAAGCGAAACAGCGGATGGTAAGCCACACTTTCATCGGTATCAATTTCAGCGACGATGGCGATATCTGCCCTGTGACCGTACAGCAGGCCCACCGGATCGGCCTGAAAGCCGGAGACGATATCGAGTTCCACTTTCGGCCAGCGCTGGCGAAACACATCCATGGCCGGCATCAGCCAGTCAAAGCAGGTATGGCATTCGACGGCAATGCGCAACTGGCCCGCGGTGCCTTGCGCCAGTCTGGCCAGATCGCGTTCGGTCGTGGCAACTTGCGGCAAGACGGCGTCAGCCAGTTGCAGCAGACGTTCACCGGCGGGGGTAAAGCGGATCGGCGTTGTCTTGCGTTCAAATAGGGGCATGCCGTGATGCTCTTCGAGCAGCTTGATCTGGTGAGACAGGGCAGACTGGGTCACATTCAACAGCACCGCTGCCCGCAGCAGATTACCGGCTTCACGCAGGGCGTGCAGGGTTTTCAGGTGGCGTAATTCAAGGATGGATTGCATTATGAGTAAAATTCAAGTTAATTCTGAAAATATGTCGTTTGATTCATAATTAGTATACGCCGATCATGTGAGTACTTGGTGGACAACACCCAACCTGACCGGAGCTACACAATGACATCTGCACATATTTTAGGTTTTCCGCGCATCGGCGCGCATCGTGAACTCAAGTTTGTCCAGGAAGCGTTCTGGCGTGGTGAGGTGACAGAACAAACCCTGACCGATACGGGACGTGCGCTGCGCGCGCGTCACTGGAACTTGCAACAACAGGCCGGGCTGGATCAGGTGACGGTGGGTGACTTTGCCTGGTATGACCAGATGCTCACGACGCTGGCCCTGCTTGGTGCCTTGCCTGCCCGTTTCGGCTTTGATGCAAAAAAACTGTCCCTGGCCGATTATTTTGTCGCCGCCCGTGGTGATAGCGCGCACCATGCGATGGAAATGACCAAATGGTTTGATACTAACTACCATTATCTGGTACCTGAGTGGAGTGCCGAAACCCGTTTTGACGGTGGCGTCGACTGGTTGCTTGAGGAACTGGCAGAAGCGCAGGCCCTCGGGCATGCAGCCAAAGTGAGCGTGATGGGACCGCTGAGCCTGCTCTATTTGGGTAAGATAAAAAGTGGGCTAACGCATCCGCTGGACCTGCTGCCAAAAATTATTCCGGCGTATCAACAATTACTGAGCCGCTTGCAACAGGCGGGGGTGCAGTGGGTGCAGGTGGATGAGCCAATACTGGTGCTGGAACTTGACAAGCAATGGCTGGATGCTTTTTTACCTTGCTACAACGCACTAGTACTGCAGTCACCGAAACTTTTGCTGACGACCTATTTTGAGTCAGTGCAAGACAAGGTGGCGCTGCTGCACAGTTTGCCGGTTGCCGGTATTCATATTGACTGCGTGCGGGCAGCACAGCAGCTTGCTGTTTTACTCGACGGTTGGCCGCGAGATCGCGTCTTGTCGGCTGGCGTGATTGATGGCCGCAATATCTGGCGTGCCGACTTGACGCGCTTGCTGGCGCAGTTGCAACCGGTGCAGCAACAGTTGGGTGACAACTTGTGGATCGCCTCGAGCTGCTCGCTGTTGCATGTCCCGGTTGATCTGGCCAATGAAACTGCGCTGGATCCTGAAATAAAAGGCTGGCTCGCTTTTGCGACGCAAAAACTCGATGAAGTCGTGGCCTTGAAGCTTGCGCTGAGCGGTGCCGCAACTTGCGGTGATACTGGGCTGGCTTTGTTGTTTGAAAGCTCCCGGCTGGCGACGCTGGGCCGTAGTCAGTCAAAGCGGATTCATCAACCCCAGGTGAAAAAACGTCTGGCCGGAATTACCTGCGCCGATGCGACGCGCCACAATCATTTTCCACTGCGGATCAGTGACCAGCAGCAGCGCTTTCAATTGCCGCTGTTCCCGACGACCAGCATCGGCTCTTTTCCACAAACCAAGGCAATCCGGCAAGTGCGGGCAGCCTATAAACGAGGTGAAGTCAGTCATCTCGATTATCTGGAAGCGATGCGCTCGGAAATCCGCCTGGTTGTGGAGGCGCAGGAACAATTGGGGATTGATGTACTGGTCCATGGTGAACCGGAACGTAATGACATGGTGGAGTATTTTGGCGAACAGCTCATGGGCTACGCTTTTACGCACAATGGATGGGTGCAGAGCTATGGTTCGCGCTGCGTGAAGCCGCCCTTTATTTACGGCGATGTGTTTCGCCCCGAGGCGATGACGGTCGGCTGGAGTGTGTACGCCCAGGGCCTCACTGAAAAACCGGTGAAAGGCATGCTGACCGGGCCGGTGACGATGCTGCAGTGGGCTTTCGTGCGGGATGATCAGCCACGTTCGACTACTGCGATGCAAATCGCGCTGGCGTTAAGGGATGAGGTGCTGGATCTGGAAAAGGCCGGTATCGGGATGATCCAGATTGATGAACCGGCATTTCGGGAAGGCTTGCCGCTCAAGCGCCAGGACTGGGCCGCTTATCTCGATTGGGCGGTACAGGCTTTTCAGTTGTGCGCGGCAGGCGTGCGTGATGAGACCCAGATTCATACCCACATGTGTTATTCGGAGTTTAACGATATCTTGCCCTGGATCGCCGCCATGGATGCCGATGTCATCACGATCGAGACCTCACGCTCCGATATGGAATTGCTGGAAGGCTTTGGCGAATTCGCGTATCCGAATGACATCGGCCCCGGCGTCTATGACATTC
>CANIFC010000291.1 GCA_947466695.1 Oxalobacteraceae bacterium
CGAACGGCTCTGCAAAAAATTACAGAAAGCGCGAATTTTCCCTGACATCAAAAAACCACTACCGCATGTCACGGCCTCATTTGGTCTCTCAACCCTGACTGAGGGACAAGACGGCACGGTGTTCATCGCCGCCGCCGATGCCGCACTTTACCGGGCCAAAGAGGCTGGCCGCAATCAGGTTTCGCTATAACTTGACGGGATAAAAACCGTGCTCCGGGGCAGGCTAATAGCCTACAACAGCTTGCCACAGTTGCGGCTTGTAGCATGTTCATTGCCCTTTTGTACCGTGCTGACATCCGTGCTGGCGCGATACTAAAATGTCGCCCTATCGTAACTCATGGGGCGACGTTGATTCTTTGACGGTTGTGCCGCAACTAATCCGTACGACAGCCCAGCTATCAGCAAGTACATTGAATCCCTCTTCTTTCGAAGAAATTTTAACGGAGTCGTAATTCAATTGAGATAATTGGAGAGCAAGAGACTCCAGTGCGTCGGGATTGTGCAAACGGGACCGATTCTCCGGCAGCAACTCAAAAAAAGAAAAGTGTCCGCACAATAAAAAAGCCAGAGCTTTTGGCTCTGGCTCCGGCTTTTGGTGACGCGTTTGCGTACCAACTAATCTACCTGAGCTTTAGAACTTATAACCAATTGCAACGCTCACCCCCAGAGGATCAAGCTTGATGTTCTGAGTCTGACCGGTCGAAAATGTTGCCTTGGTTTTCAACAGCGTCTTGGTGACACTCAGGTCAGAAAACCAGCGCTCATTGATTGCGTAACTGACACCGGCTTGAAACGTGGCTGCAAATTTATTTTCCATCTTGAAGGTGGACGGCGCACCGCCCACGTTCAACAGGGTTGACATCTGGCCAGAACCAGTAGCTTCAGAGAAATAAGCATACGTCGCGCCAACGCCAACGTACGGGCGGATTTTTGCCGTTGGTGCAAAAAAACGATACTGAATCAAGGTAGTGATTGGCAGCACTTTCGAACTACCAAGTTTGCCAGTACCTGCAATCGCGCCGGCACCAAACAAATCATGCTTGTAAGCTAATCCGAGGGGTATTTCAACTGAAATATTATCTGTCATGCCATAAGCAAAGATAAGAACCGGTTGGGTATCGCTACCAATATCGGCTCTAGTGAATGGCAAAGCAGGCGCGGACATGTCTCCGCTCTCGACTTTCGGTGTAATTAAATTAAATCCACCCTTCACAGTCAATTGACCGGCACTTTGCGCAGAAGCACTGGAAGCGAGCACCATCGTGGCGGCAACGGCCAGCACTTTTACAGCACTATGTAAATGTAATTTCATTTTGTCTCCTGATTCATTATGTTGTGGCAAAAGCCATTTGCTGATGAAGCAAAGCCCGCACCGCCCGAAGCGAATGCGGACTCAGGTTCTATCAGATCCAGCCTTTGACAACCATTTCTTTAGCTGTATAGCGTGCTAATAACAGATAAAGGAAGGGGGTCGGATGGACGGAATCAGCAAATGAATAGTGACTGACGTCGCCGGCGATCAGATTTTTGCCATTGCAGAACAAAGAACTACCGGTAGGATTTGTCTGAACCACTGCGCATGCAGGTGTCTTGACGTTAGTTAACCCATAAGGACCCGGGTTAGTCGACTGGTCGTGGCTGACATAGTTAACATCAACCAGCAGCAACTTGGCATCATTGGACAATCCCGCATTCAACTGCGCGTTAAAAGTCGATACCATTTTATTGACCAGTGCCAAAGTGCCAGCATCAAAACCACTAGCAGCCGGAGTCGTTCCGATATCCGGGATGTTGTTAATCACGACACGGGTAGCTCCGTTGGCGATAATTTGCGTCTTAACCAATGCAACCAGTTCAGCGCCGGCAGTTGCCATCGCTGTTACGGCTATGGCAGCGCCGGTGTTAGCTGCATAAGTCGCACCCGCTGCGGCTCCTGCTGCTGCACCTGCTGTCTGACCTGCAGTTGTTGCAGCGGCTTGTGCTGAGGCAACCATCGGTCCATAGACTGATGGTTGACCAACAGCTGCGTTACCTGGCTGAGTCGCGGCAGCAGTCACTGCAGCACCAACTACCGTTGCGTCTGTGTGACCGGCACGGGCGTTCTCAGTTTGTAGCGCAGTTCCGATCGCAACAGCGGCAGTTGCCGGATTAGTCGCACCGGCTGCCAACTGGCTCACCAGGCTGTTAGCAAAAGTTGCAGCACCAACGCGGGCACCTTCAGCGGCACCAGCCGCCTGGCCTGTTGCTGTTGCAGTGGCAGACAATGTTGCCAACTGCACGAAGACGTCGTTGGCACCGGCCATGACGAAGACGATTTCAGTGCCAGTAAACTTGCCACCGACAGCGGCAAGATGATTTTTAATCTGTGTTACGACAGGAACTGTCAGTGCGCCAATACCGGGACCAGTTGCAATGTTACCCACACCAACAGGATTGGTGACTCGCGCACCGCCTTGGGCATAGCCAAAACAGCCAGGATGATTCACAACCGGTACAGCAAAACCTTGACTTGCCAAGCCATTAAGACCTGTTTGTGCGGCACAAGGTGCCGGTAAGCCAAACTGTGCAGCCATCAGCTCAGTCCAGTTTTTACCGGTCAGCGCCGTATTAACGCTGGTATTGTCACCATTAATATTGAACTTACCGCCGCCCGATGCCGCGACCGTACCAACTGCATAAGTACCGACGTCGGACAAACTGTCACCAAATGAGACCTGGGACGTGTACTTAATCTTGAGTGTTTGATCGCCGCTGGTGCTGCCACCACAGCCTGCCAGAATGGCTGCCGCTGTCAACATAGCCAGGGCAAATTTGGTTTGACGCATTATGTCTCCTAATAATTAATTGTATGTATGTTACAAACTCTACTAGCCGATCTTACCGATGGCGCAGTCGTTTTAAAATACATAACAAGTATGTCACTATGGAAAGGTATAAAAAAGAATAAATAATGTTTTAGAGGAAAACCTCTTAAAATAAACAACGTAGAATTAAGTGGGTTTTTATTCACTTTTCATTTTTCATTTTTTCATTTTTATCCTGATGAAATACGACCTCAATATCAGAAAATAATATTTATTCTGCGTTAGCCGCGCTGTTAAATTAGACCGATTCTGCTCATCAAGCGCTGCTACCCAACCGAAGAATTAGCTATAAAGTGTATCTCAGGCAAGCGCATCGCCGGTTGCGCTTGCACGTAACTACACCAAGGTAAGTAAACCCACCACCTCCCAGTCCACTTTCAAGCGCTGGTTAACGACACTTATCGTTGTAAGTGTATCTTTTCAGGAATTTAAGCGAAATTGAGAGGTATTGAGTGCAAAATGGCTAAATTTTGCGTAACTTCGCTAATGCAGATCTGGCAACCGCTTTTTACGAAATATTGAGTCGAGTAGGCAAAACATACTTTTTTTGATTTACAGCGGAAAGCCTGGATCTATTTTTTTGGAGATTCAGGACGTCAACAATTGATTATAAATTGTCTATTTTCCTAGCTGACTTTGCCCGCAAGATTTCCGATCAAGGCGTCTGGCGGGCAAAAATAATAAACTGTACGTCAATGATCAAAAAAATTCATTTACCGGCAAATCATTTGATGGTCACTTGCATTGTTGTGGTGAAACTTCGCCCTAAAGAGTCAACCACCACCAGCGATGCTTGGTAAACTCCTGCTTTCGTATAAATGTGGCTCACTAATGCGGTGTTTGCCGTTGCCGTTCCGTCGCCAAAGTTCCAAAGATAGGTTTTGATCGTTGCACCAGCTACTGATGCACCTCTTGCATCAAAAGTGACAGTCACTGACCTAACATTAGCAGCGGGTGTCGGAACAGGAGCCGGAACAGGCGCCGGTGGCGTTACCACTGCGGGCGGTGGCGGTGTTACTGCTCCTGTAGCACCGCTGGAAAGAGCAGTCTTTCCACTAACGACATATTGACCGAGGCTGCCATAATTCGAATACCCTGTCACCAACGCGCTGCCTTTACCCGCACCTGTGACACTTAAAAAATAGGTGCCTTGTACCGGCAATACAAAGCTGATCGTGCTTGCCAGCGTGGCATCCGCGTTGGATGTCGCCAGCACCTTGCCGGCACTATCAATTAATTGTAATGAAATATCAAGGTTTCCTCCAAGCGCGGCCCCACCCACAGTAAAACTGGCAGTACCCGCACCGGCAACAAATCTGAACATATCGATATCACCCGGCGTTTCGATGACGCCGGTAGCGTCAAGATTATTGTATCCATTGGCCAGGTTACTGGCTAAAGAATCGGCAGTGGCAAGCGTATTACCATGATCGTCAGTCAGTGGTTTCAATCCCTGCTTGAGCATTACGGCATAGGCATCCTGCTTATTGTTGGCATTAGCAAATTCACCCTTGGCCCATTGGGTGAGATTTTTATAATATCCAACACCCATGATTGGCG
>CANIFC010000292.1 GCA_947466695.1 Oxalobacteraceae bacterium
AAAACTTTCTAGGCTGGTATGGGCTGTCATCGATAAGGTTCAGCGCAATCTTATCTATACTGGTTTGCTCGACCAGTTCTCTGCCTGAGTTAATCGTTTCGTGCTGTGCTTGAAATTCCGATCTATTTGCAGTCGCGGCATGCAGGTCAACCGGATTGATCTTTGCCGGGTCGACTCTAACTTTTCCAGAATTAATTAATCCTGCTACTCGGAGTGGTGGTTTGCTCATACCGGTCCTTGCTCTGCAAGTTTAATGTTATAAAATTTTATGAGACTTTTTGATAAGTCGATGATGTCGCGTGCCCCGACTGAGTTTGGTTCTCTTTCCAGTATCGGACCGGCTGACTCTGCATCATCCTCGTCTGTCTCGCGTAGGAACCCGACAAAGTCGCGCACGATAATTTCGCTCAAGTGTGCTGAATATCTTTCAACAAGTCGCCCCATTTCTTCCATGTGTGGCTTTTTTGTCTGGTTATACTTATTCACGACAATGTGGAAATTATAATTTTCGCCTGGATAAATCTCGTTTAATTCCTGAATGTTCGACTCAAGCACCGGCAATGCTCGGCGTGACTTCCGCTCTGGTAGTACGACGGCTAGTAGGGTCCTGCTGGCCACCATAAAGGTGGTTGTGAGTATCGATGTCGCTGGTGCGCTATCAATAATGATGACGTCGTATTCGCTGAAAAAATCGATTTCTTTTTCCAGTAAATTGACAAACGCCTTTTCCCGCTGGAATTGCATTTGAGACAGCCAGCTATCTGCGCCGGCCATCGTGATATCGCTGGCGATCAAATCGAGCATGCCGTCGCCGTATATTGGGATGACCGCGCTTCTTATTTCAGTAGGGAGTGCTGGCTTTTTATTGGCTCGGCGCATTAACTCACCGATGTGCGTTATGTCCTGCATGGTCCAATCGATGCCGAACGTTTCCGATGCTGCCGACTCTGGATCTCCATCAATGAGTAAAACTCGATACCCAAGTGAGGCAATGCACGCAGCGACATTCGTTGATGTCGTTGTTTTTCCGGTACCACCTTTAGACATTCTAAAGTTCATGATTGGGGGGAGATTGCGCATGCGCTTTACTTCTGGCGGTCGTCCAACCAAATCAAGCCGAATGTTCCGGATATCTTTTGCATTGTAATATCGGTGCTTCTGGACAGGCTCTTTACCGCGGTACGCGTATAAAAATGATTTTGAATCTTTGCTCCATCCAGTAAACTCGATTGCGAGCCTGCTCTTGACACCTTTATAACTTCGCATATTGTTTTCCTTGTATTATCGGTACATTCAGCATGATAATCCATGGCTTTAGAACTTTGCAACCATTTTATGTAAATTTGGAGAAATTAGGAAATTGAGCTTATTTGAGTTTTTGGGTTAACACGACCTCTCTTCAGTGGTTCAGGTATGGCGACACCCACAGCGGGACGTGTAGTCTTGTTTGCACCAGGTGTAAAAGGTCGACTTCACTTATTCCATATTTAGCTGCAAATTCTTGCCGGCCCATATCATGGACGCCTTCACCGCTGTCCATGTGATGAAACGGGCAAAGTGGAAGTGTGTTGAAGTTCCCTGCGCGCATCTTGCCCTGGTCAGTGCGCAAGTGGTGGACGATTGCTGGGGTCCCTTCGATGCCCAGACATTCTGAACAAACAATACAGCAGAGTGCAGCCACTTTGCCCATATGGCGCTTTTCTTCTGCTGTAGCTTGTGGTCTGCTGGCCTTGAGCGTGCTGTGCTTCCGGACCCCCTGCTTACTGATACTGGTTTTGAATCCGGAGCTGCGCATCGGTGCGCCACGCTTCATGGGCTGGCCACGACTCATGGCGCTGCGCTTCATGCTACTTTTTTAAAGCCGACAAGGATTGACGGGGGCATCGGCATCGTCTGCAGGCCAGCTTGGCGCCACAAATGAAGGCAGAAAGGATGCTGGTTCACATATTCACTTTCAGCGGGATGATATTGCACCACACAGTCAGTATCGTCCCAGAACATTTCCTTAATCTGACACATTTCTTGCCATGTTGGGCACCTGTCCCGCCTGGAAATGCTGACATGCTCCCAACCGAGACCATCGCTGGCAATGGTCATGAATTTTTGGCTATGTGCCAGCGATATTTCAAAAATACCATTATTCCCGATGGCGTCTGTAGATCCCATGTGGCCACCACGGATTCTTAATTTGTTAGGGACGTGGAAACTCATGCTGCCACCAGAATTTCTCTTCTCCCATTGGGAGCCATAACCCCGACTATTTTTTCCGTTTCCATGCGCTCCAGGAGGCGTGCTGCTCGGTTGTATCCGATACGAAGATGGCGCATGATTAGTGATATGGAGGCGCGCTGGTGTGATTGAACGATAGTGATCGCTTCTGGGAAAAGGGGGTCATCACTACCAATTTCTATGTTGGGTGGCGCTGTTGGGTCAGTTGCTGCGTCACGTACCAAATCGCGCTGTTCTGATTCGCCACCTAAAGATTCAACAATGGCATCTAATAGCCCGGCCAGTTCGGCCGTCATGATCAGAAAGTCAGCATCGAATCGTTCTGTTTCATTTTCTGGAGGAGCTGGCTCATTAAGTATTTCGAGTGCTTTGATGCGCCGGATACCCAGGTGTTCGGTAAGGACGAAGCTGATCTTGTCTGCCCAAGTCAGCGCAAGTTTTTTGCATTGTTTGCCGGACGCGATATGGCGCTGGACGTCCTCTGCATTGAGCGTGTGGTGAACGTAGCGCACGGTGGCTTTGTCTTCATTCATTGATCTGAGTTCAGCATCCTGGTCAATTGTAAAACCGGACGGCGCTTCGTCAGCACAGAGCCATTCCGTCATGCTGACTGCAGGGCTCATCTTTGCTCGCAAAGATTCGACAGGAAAATTACCGACTGACTTAAGCAGCATTTTAATGATATCGTCGGATTTGGTCGCGCTGCTCGTATCTAATACCAGCCATCCATTGATCGGGTCGATCCAGACTTGCGTCTCGGTATGGACTGAAAACGCACGCGGGAGTAATTCCTCAGTGACGCGTTCTTTTATATCTTTCAGCGCTTTGCGCCCTGGTGCAAATCCTTGCTGTTCTTCGATTTCTGCAGCACGCGCTTTGGTGGCTTCGGCGATGACGCTTGCTGGCAACAGCTTTTTTTCTGTGCGTAGCATCATCAGCCACTGGCCGTTAACTTCATACACCAGATCGCCGTTGGCGCGTGGGTAGGCCCATCCTGACCGGGTAGTCTCGGCTGCGCTGACAGCATTGAATTCCTGTGTTGATAAATGCTCGGCCAGTTTTATTGCGGTCATATCCCAATTTTTTGGGAGCCGGAAGATTGATAAATTTCTAAACCACATGATGTTTTCCTTGGGAAGTTGACCGGCTTTTGTCGCCGGTCTGGGTAAAATTAGTTAGAGACGCGGTGTGTGTTCTTTGCGATACGATCTCTAATTTCGATGGTTGATGTGTACGATTCGGCATCGAGCGGCGTCATGGTCTTGATAATCCCGACCATCCAGGCGATCGATGCGCGCGCGGCGGTGAAGTCGGATTCATAAAGCATCATTCCGGCTTGAATCTTGGCCCCGACCTGCCGGAGCCCCCGGCCTTCATTTGGGACGCCTCTGTCGTTGGCCATCAGTTCGAAGCACTCCGCGACGGCAATCAACGAACTATCAAGCTGGCACCAGTCATGGCCGCGTGAGTGGTTCGGTGTTCGCAGTATTGGGGTGCCATCGTCGGCAAGGGGCATATCGCCGGTGGACTCTGCTTCGTCAAGCCATGCAAGAATCGGGTCGAATGTGAGCATGATGCGTTCGCTATGCTCGGGGTCGCCCATTACCGTGTGGTTCAGCCGGTCAATATTTGCCACTTCTGCCTGGTATTCGGCTTTTGCTTCAATATTTTTTGAGCAAATGCGCGAGAACATTTTTCTAAACAGGCGCTCAGTCACGTTGCCAGTGACCGGTTTGCGGGTTTTTTTGTTCCTGGCCATTACAGCGCTCCCCAGCACCGCAGGGGTATTGGGCTGAACGGGATGTCATCATCCATGTCAGAAAAATTTGGCGCTGGACGTGCTGCACCTTGGTTCCGTCGTGGGTCTGGCCCCTGCTGTGCTGCTGCTTGTCGCGGTTGTGGTTCATCTGGATCTTGGCCAGAACTACTGCCACCTTTACTGCCGAGCATTTGCATCGTGGTGGCTTTGATGTCGGTGCTATATTTTTCGACACCATCTTTGTCTGTGTACTTGCGGGTGCGCAGGCTGCCTTCGATATAAAGCTGACTTCCTTTCCCGACGTATTGATTAACGATTTCAGCAAGTTTTCCAAAAAATGTAACACGGTGCCATTCGGTCAGCTCTTTCTTTTCGCCAGTCGTCTTGTCTTTCCAGCTTTCCGTTGTTGCTACTGTGATGCTGGCC
>CANIFC010000293.1 GCA_947466695.1 Oxalobacteraceae bacterium
GCCACTTTTCCCTCGCCCATCCAGCAGGTGAGTAAAGGTTTGCTGAGGCTGGCGTTCATGAGCGCCAGCACGGTTGCCACTGCATCGGGCTCACCACCGGGCTTGGGCGAATAGATCGCCAGTATGCCGTCAATTGCACTATCAGAAGAACAGGCTGCGATCGCTGCGCGGTAATGGTCCGGGGTGGCATCTTGCGATAAATCGAGCAGGTTTTCCAGCGTTGCCTGAGCGGGTAATTGCGTCCCAAGCGTGACAGCCAATTCTGGTGCCAGCCGGGCCAGCTCAAGATGAAGCTGCGTAATGCGGTCAACCGCAAGTACACCGGGACCGCCGCCGTTGGTCACAATCGCCAGCCGCGAACCGACCGGACGATAGCGTGAAGCGAGGCATTTTGCGGCCGAAAACAGTTGAACGAAGGAGTTGACGCGCACTGCGCCGGCGCGCCGTAGCGCCGCATCAAACACTTCATCATTGCCTACAATGGTGCCTGAGTGGGTCAGTGCCGCCTGTGAGCCAGCGGCCATGCGTCCGGCCTTGAGAACCACGACCGGCTTGGTGTTGGACGCCGCCCGCAGCGCGCTGAGAAAGCGCCGGGCGTTAACAATCCCCTCCATGTAGATGACAATACTTTGAGTTGCGGCATCGTTGGCCAGAAAATCGAGCGTCTCGGCCAAATTGACCGAAGTATTCGGACCGAGCGAGACAACACTGGAAAATCCCACGCCATTGGTACTGGCCCAGTCAAGAATCGAGGACGTCAATGCGCCCGATTGGGAGACCAGCGCCAGCGAACCGGCCTGTGCCAGCGCACCTGCGACGCTGGCGTTGATTTTCAAGCCCGGGCGCTGAAAACCCAGACTGTTCGGCCCCATGAGATGAATGCCGTGTCTGGCGGCAATCAGGCGCAATTCTTTTGACTGCGCAGCGCCGACGCCCGAGGAAACAATCAGCGCGGCACGGCACTGGATACGCGCCGCCACCTCGAGTGCCGGGGCCAGCTCTTCATTGGGCAGCGCAATCACCGCCAGGTCGGCACGCGAGTGCGCCAGATCAGCCAGCGTTCCGCTCATGCTGACATCAAGAAAGCGCAGTGATCCGGCAAAACCGTCAGCACGCAACTGGGCGCTGATACAGCGACCGGCATGATTCTGGCCACCGAGGGCATCAGGGGCATCGGGCTTACCGGCAAACACAACGATGGAATCCGGCGAGAACAAGGGTGTCAGATAGTGTTTATCCATAAAATTTTTCCGGAAAATTAGTACACCAAAAAATATCCAACAACCGTCGCAACACTACCATCTGGATGAAGTGGGGATCTCGCACTCGCTTAGTCAGCAATCTCGTCACCTGTGACGACCATTTTATATTTAGCAAAAAACGTGGCAAATGCGGCATGAATAGAACCAGATTATGCCTGCTAAACCACATCATTCGTAGTAGTGTGCAATAAACAAACATAAAAATGAAAAGTGGCATCCATCATGTCCGGTTGATCCAGACCCGTATAGGACCAAATATCGACTGCCAGCTACGGCAAGAGACACAAGCAATGCGAGCGCATACGAACCCAGGTAAAGCGTCCAAAAAATAGTCCCGGCCCCTGGCTTTCTGCCGCCATGACAGTCACTGAAGCACGTGACAAAGGCAACCAGCATGGACACCATCGAGCCAGTCTCAACGCATGAAAAGAGGCGACCCCATCTGAGCGGCGAAAGCGCTCGCGGCGTAGCGCGCGAAAAATATCACCTGCCAGACGAGTGAGAAAAACATCAGGGAAATAATGATGCCTGAGGCCGAAATTCAAATAGTGAATGATAGTGGATCATAGTGGGTCAGATAGTTACTCAGGCCGCGATCCAGATGCGTATCGACAAAAAATCGTGATGCCCGGCGACGGCCGAGTTACATCACATTCCGGCTCAATAGCCTACGTTATTTTGGTGGTGGAAAAATGATCGACCGCGTCTCGACCTGAAGAATTTCACCCCAGTTTTGCCATTCCAGCGACATCCGGGCAATCGCCTCCAGTACCTGTTCGTGCGCTATCCCAAGCCGCTCACCGAACTCTAGCACTGGCAACACCAGCTCGTCTGTGACTGGTTCAGGCGTAATGCAAAGATCGGCGATCTTCGCTGCCATCTGCATGAATAGCGTTAGCCTGTACTGGCGGCTGGCCGGCTCTGCCAGTGATTTTTCCGGCATCTCATGAAATAACACGGCATCGCGAAACAAGACCGGAATGCCCCAGTCTTTCATCATCAGGGCACTCAGGCTGCAGTGGTCAATACCAAATTTTTCCATTTCTGCCGCGTGTACTTGTTTTGCCGTACAGCCAGCAAAATTTTCCAGCAAGATCGAATAGGCGACAGGTCTTGCAGACGCAAGTCCGAGACGGCCAATTCCCGCCAATAGTCCACAGGCGAACATTTCAGCGACCGGCGCGATCCGGACACATTCAGCCAGCGCCTGAGCCGCGCATCCCATGGCGACGGACCGCGACCAGAATTGTCCGTAGTCAAAGGCCTTGCAAGTACCGTTTTTGTAGGACATGGCCAGAGAAATCGCCAGCACCAGCTGCCGTACCGATTGCACGCCAACCAGAATCAGGGAATCGGTCGTCACTGATGCAATCAGGCGGTTTTTGTTGGGATTAACGGCATTGGCCATATTGATGATGCGTCCCGCCATCACCGGATCACCCTGAATAAATTTTGCCAGCTCTTGCAACGACACCTGTTCGTTCTGGCACAAGCGCATCACTTTCAGAACCACCCCTTTGGGGGATGGCAACAGATGTGCCGCTTTTAATTCATCAAAATCAATGATGTCGTTCATGGCTGATATTTTTCCGGAATATCCTGCTCGACTTCCTCTTGATATTGTTGATGTATCATTAAAATAGCATCCCAATCCAGAAAAAAAGCGTTGACGCATGCAGGATCAAAATGCAGGCCCGCAGCATGACGAATGAAATCAGCGGCAGCAGGCAAGTCCCAGGCCGCCTTGTAGGTGCGTGCCGAAGTCAGTGCATCAAAGACGTCGGCAACAGCGACGATGCGACCGTAAAGGGGGATCTGCTCGGCTTTCAAGCCACACGGATAGCCTTTGCCATCGTATCTTTCATGATGTGTCAGGGCGATTACTCTTGCCGCCTGCATGACTGGTGAAACACTGCCCTTGAGAATGTCGGCACCAATTTGTGGATGCAAACGCATGGTCTCCATTTCATCGCAGCTCAGTTTTCCTGGCTTGAGCAAAATGGCATCCGAAATACCCACTTTACCAATATCATGCATCGGTGCTGCTGCGCAGATAAGATCCTGTTCCGCTTTCGGTAAACCAAGGTTGACGGCGATCAGCCTGGCGTAATTTGCCATACGCAACAAATGGGCACCGGTCTCAGGATCACGATATTCGGCAGCGCGCGACAGATGATGAATTGCCTCCCGTTCCCTGACAACAACCTCACTGGTCGCCTTTTTAACTTCTTCGGCCAGACAGCCCGCCTTGCTGACAAGTTGCAATTGCGTCTTACGCAGTGCCAGCAGGTTTATCACTCTCGCCCTCATTTCTATCTTATTGACTGGTTTGGACAGAAAATCATTGGCGCTCATTTCCAATGCGCTATGGCGCACGTCAATATCCATATCTGCCGTAATCATGATGACCGGAATGGCTGATTTTCCAGGCAAGGCCCTGAAACACTCAAGAAACTGCAGGCCGTTCATCACGGGCATCAGGTAGTCAACTATCACCAGATCGGGTTCATGATTCTTGCACCATGCAAGCGCTTCTTCCGGATCTGAGGCCTCAACCGGCGTGACACCCGGAATCGTTTTTAACAGGTAGGAAAATAAGCTCAGGTTAATCTGGTCATCATCAATGATCAGTACGTTCATGTCTCTCTTTCAGACGGATAATCAATCCGCATAATCTGGTAAATGCCAGAATCATCTCAGCATGGAGTTGCTGTAAACCGGGCCGGTCACTTGTTTCACCGGCGCGCTGCACGGTTTTGGCAAGTTCAACGAGTTCTTCTGCACCGAGATTGCCACACGAGCCAATCAGGCGGTGTGCCAATTGGCCAGCTACGGCAAAATCACCCTCATTGATCACATGCTGCAATTGATCAAGTACGGGATGGGTGGATCTGACAAAAATATCCAGAATTTCGCATTGCGCAGCCAGGTCATCGCCAAACATCTCACTCAGACGGCTCACGTTGAGCATCAGGGCCGGTAGTATGTGATCAGCCTGACCATTGGCCGGGGCATACAACTCCAGCAACTCGCTGAACTGCCCCCGGACGAACGGTTTGGCCAGATAATCATCCATCCCCGCATCCAGGCAGCGCTCGCGGTCGCCCTGCATGGCGTTGGCTGTCATCGCGATTATCGTTGTATGAAAGC
>CANIFC010000294.1 GCA_947466695.1 Oxalobacteraceae bacterium
GGGCGACCGGTGTGCTCGTGGGCTGGCGGAGCCCCGATCAACCGATGAGGGCAGGGTAGGATTGGCACCGCGCGCGCGACCACGTTGGCGGAAAGGTTGAATCAGGGATTGAGTATCTACAAACCCTTCATCGTCTGAACTCTGGTTTGCCCGCAGCAGCGAGACCGGCTGATTGTTGGTCAGCCGGTTACGTGCTGCATAGTCTGTACGTGGAGCTTGCGCGCCAAATGGCACGTAGCTGCCGGTAGGGTCTGGTACGACGTTGGGCTGACGAGTGGTACCGTCATCGGCATTGTTAGCGCCAGCAGGTGTCCGCGAACGCGGTGGAGTATTCGAGATATTACGCATGATGAGGAATCAAGACCTGGTAAAAAGCCCGGTAGCTGAGCCGTAATTGGTAAATGCTGGTCGCTGCGCTAGCAAGGCGTCTCAGCTGATGAGACGGCGACCGGTATTGCTAGCTGGCCTGACGCTGTCTGGTTCTTGAGTGGAACAAGGCGTTGCTTTGGTTCCATGGTGGGTGCGGCGGCTGCGCTATCGGGGACGCTAAGCCTGACAATGGCATTCGGTTTAGGCCGTTATGCTTATTTTTTGAACCGGGGCACATCATCCAGATAGGACTAGCAAGCCGGCATGCATTCCCTGGACTGTTTCTGTGCCTCCATGTTGGCGCCGACGAGTTTTTGGCCCGGGGCGCCGACATCGACTGACCCACCCGGGCCTTAGACAAGCCATGCTGTGTCTACCTCTGCGCCAGTTTGGGTGGGTCAGTGAAAATCGGTCGGGTGGTTCAAAAACTCGTCGGCGCCAACACGCGGGCATCCAGGAGATCGGCCGTGCCGTGGCGCAGATGGACGAGATGACCCAGCAGAATGCTACCCTGGTGGAGCAGGCTGCCGCAGCATCGGAATCCCTCGAGGAGCAGAGTGTGCAGCTCACCAGCAAGCTGGCGGTGTTTAGACTGGCCGGGCGGGCCAGGTTTAAGGCACGTCAGCGCACCGGTGGCTCCGGCGCGGATCGCGGGACGGTCACTGCTGGCACTGCGCTAGGGCAGTCGCGTTGCTTGAAAATACGGAGCTCCCGCGAGTCCGCATGGTCACTGGTTTGCCGCTGCTTTTCGCAGGGTGATGCGCAATTGTTGACGCCAAACTGAAACTGATCCCCAAGGGATGCAGAATTAAATATTAAAATTAAACGAAGTTAAAAAACATATATTGTCAGATCCTTATTAAAATCTTATCCCCATTGAAATGCGATTTTGGGAAGCCGCTGAAAAATTGGCATGCTGGTCTCGTGCGACACGCGCAAAATAATCGCCAAAATCGTAGGTGAGCGTGAGTGAATATCCTTGGACGTTGTCGCCATTTCCCGTCAGGCCATGTTTATAGGACGCATCCGCTGACCAACGTTCTGTATCGTTCGGTTTATACCTGGCGAGCACGTGCGTCACGTGCTGCTTGGTATCGAGTCGATCATCCCAGATATGAAACAGAGAGAGCTCCGTTTTCGGTATGGCGCGCGTGCCGAGTCCTAATGTGATGGCATCATTCGGGTCGAAGTTCAGATTGAAGTAATCTTTTAAATTAGTCCGCCCGAATCCAACAATTGCAAAATTGCTGTTACCGATTTCGGCTGTGACAGAACCTCCCAAAAATCCACCGGATGCAAGCTGGGCAGAAAATACAGGACGAATTAATCCAAAGTCATGTCGGTACTCGTAACCTGTCCTACTTTGCTGTAAGTATTCCTTGTCGCGATAGACACCCACCCAGGCGGTATGTTCTCCCACGACACCGCGCAGATTAAGATCAAATGCATCATTGTTATCAGACGAGAAGTAGTAAGAGGGTGTCAGTTTGAAATAGATGCGGTTACTCTCCACAAGCGCGGTGTCGGGACTCGTCTCTTGCGCAATTGAATAGTCTGACGCTGTCGCAATAACCAGTGCAAGCGCGCATGTTTTAATCGATTTGTGCATGAGCAGATGATTTCTTTTTCATTATTCAGCCAGTGCGTCGCCAGTAAGCATGTGATCGGGATTCACGCAGAATCCAAGCAGTTCCTGTAAGTTGTAGATGATAACTACCTTAGCAACTAATTTCAAAAAAGACTTGCGCCGATATTGATTAATAGCGCCAGCATTACCGTATTTTTTTCGTCTGAATGAACAACATTTCCATGGCTGTCTTGCATGGTATCCATATATCACTTGTCCGGAAAATCAGTGGCCAGACCAGCATCGCGCCAGGTTTCGATTTCGGCGACGGTCTTGTTCAGACTGGTCGTCACCGGATCGCCCGCCTGGTTCCCGCTGTCTGCACTGGTGCGCTTCAGGCGAACACCTGCCGTTTCAGCTTAGGCTGCTATCCGATTCGGCGTTTGTGCCATCGAGCGGCCGGCCCAGTCCGTGCGCGCCGGCCCCGGTGCTACGCAGGTGACTTTGCACGGGCCAGCACTTGCCTGGCTAGTTCGTTACCCAAACCGGTCGAGCATCCTGTAATGAACCAAACGGGGGTGTTCTGTGCGAATGACATGGTTGAGATTCCTCCAAAGCACCCGAGGATATGCCTTGTACATTAGCGTTGATGCATGGCAGTCGGCTCAACGAGCATCCTGCGGCTTTGCAGCCCCCTTCAACACAGCTTGATGGTGCCTCACATCAAAAACCCAAAAAACAGTTAGTATCAATTCGAACTCAGCAGTCCGGGATTGCAGGAGCGAACTGGTCCCCACTGTAATTGGGGCTTGCGTCCGTTCGCCAGATGGATCTCAGCGAAAAGCGCGAGCGCATCCCGCCTGAATTTACCGACTAGCGCCCGATCAGCCAACCATTTCCTCACCACAGCGAGCCCTTCATCCATGCCTACCGCCTTACTCATCATCGACATCCAGAACGACTATTTCCCGGGAGGCACGATGGAGCTGGTCGGGGCCAACGCCGCTTCACTCCAGGCTGAACTGTTGCTGTCCGCCTGGCGGGCGAGGAACATGCCGGTTTTCCATATCCAGCATATTGCCGAACAACCCGCGGCGACCTTCTTTCGACCACATACCGTCGGCGCCCAGATTCATGCAAGCGTCGTGCCGATTCCAGGTGAGAAGGTCATTACCAAGGGCTCCCCGAACAGCTTTCAGGAGACGTCGCTACTCGAAGCCCTCCGCGCCGCTGAGGTCACCGATCTCGTGCTGGCTGGCATGATGACGCATATGTGTGTCGACTCCACCGTCCGGGCAGCCTCTGACCTCGGATTTGCATGCCGGGTAGTACATGATGCCTGCGCGACCAGGGATCTGACTTTTGGTGTGCAGACCGTGCCGGCAGCGGCAGTGCAGGCAGCTTTCATGGCCGCGATCAACGGAACATTTTGCAGCGTCATGCTGGCGGCGCAGGTTCTGGCTGATTTGCCGTCGCCGTCTTCATTCTGACTGTTGGGGTAGGGCACCGACCTGAAACTGCCCCAGTTCAAGAATACACGCCGTCTGAAGGATCAATGCACGACGATTTCTACTGACCGCACACACCGATTCTTGTAGGCCGGTTCAGTGCTCACTGAGCCTGTTGTTTGCGGCATGACTTACAAGGTGTTCGGCAAGTAGACTTTGCGGTGGCAATCAAATTCGAAGTAATCCACCAGATGGCTTCCCTTGCTGTAAGGCTCTTGTGGTCGGGGCACTTCGAAATACCGTCCCGTCATCCGACCGCGGGACATCTCCAGCCGTAAAAAGCCGTGGTGGTCGTCCGAATAGGCCTCGAGCGTCACGGGATCGCCCGTCTTGTCCGTAAATGTGACTGGCGCGACCATGCGCTGCCCGTCGACCTTCATGATCTGGTGCAGGTTGTGATAACCGCCGGCGCCCGTCACCAGGTAAGGTACCTTGCTCCCGTCGGGCTGCGTGCGGGTCAATCGCTGGTAGTTATGGACATGGCCGGCGAGCACCGCATCGGGATGACGTCCCGCCGCGATTGCCGCTTCTTCAAGCAAGTCTTTCATGTAAGTACTGCCGGAGTGATGGTTATCTGCCGAGTACACCGGATGATGCAGCGCAACGAGCAAGGGCACCTTGCGTGGCAGCGTCGTCAGTTCGTGGACGAGCCACTCCTTTTGCGGCGTGTGGATGTCACCGCCGGCCGGCACATTGCTGTAGAGGCCGACAATGTTGACCTGGGGTGTAAGCAGCGTCCAGTAAACGTTCGGTTGCACCATGGCGGTCCGGTGTGATTCGCCTGACTCGGGCATCTTGACGGCGGACGGCGCGCAGAAATTGCGTACAAAGCCGTCCAGCGTGTTGTCGCCATCGAGGTTCTCGCCGTCATGGTTTCCCGGTATCGCGAAAATCGGCGCCAGATAGAATTCATAGGGCTGGTAGAACTGTTTGTAGTATTCCGAAACCTGTCCATTGAAGTA
>CANIFC010000295.1 GCA_947466695.1 Oxalobacteraceae bacterium
CATGGCACCTTTTGCCGACGCCGTCATTTGTGGCCAGGTATCGGAATCGTCCTGCTCGACCATGCCGGAGGTACCAAACAATTGTATGCTTTGCTCCAGCATCTTCTGGCGCATTTCCGGTGGGGTGTCGCGCTCAGCGAGGATCCAGTTAACAAATTCCAGCTTGTCCGGACCACGTGGCACATAAGCGTGCAAGGAAATCAAGCCCACGACCGAACCGTCGGACTGCGGAATATAGACAAACGCAAACAAGATATTGGGAAAGATTCCGCCCACTTGCGGCGGCATCGAGACCATCACCTTGAGCTGGTCTTCACTGAGATTGCGCTTGAGCTGAGGCACCATTTCCCTGGTCACACCCGGTGGCGGCAAGGCATTGAGCTTTTCATCGAGTGTCAGCTCGGCCGGATTTAAACCGGTCAGCTTGACGATCTTGCGCGCCAGGTCAATACAACGCAAAGCGTGCCCGTGTGGCGAGCTCACTTCAACCCCGACCATTTCGGGACTGAGGTCGCTGGCAGTGCCATCGGGCTTGGCGTAATTACCGACTTCTCCTAGCCAGCGATGCAGCATCAGGGTATGGAAACCGTCGGCAGCCGATTGCTCGCCGGCCGCTTTCCAGTTGGCCCGCACCATGAAACGCTGCGGCGGCCCCAATACTTCAAGACCGCGGTCACTGCGGTTGACCAGCATATCAAAATACCACTTGGTATCGCCGAGAAAATCTTCAAACGATTCTCCATCGATATTCCAGGTCGCGAAAATCAGGCCACCATACAAAGTCACTCGGGCTTTTTTCAGACCAAGATCCTGCTTGAGCATGATCTTGCCGTGCATCTGTTCACGCTCCACCGGCGCGCCGATGAAGTCGCCATTCGGGCGGAATGCCCAACCGTGGTAAATACATTTATGGATTTGCGTGTTGCCGGCGTCAGCGGTGCAGACGCGCATGCCGCGATGCGGGCACACATTGAGGCTCACGGAAACGTTTTCCTTGACGCGTGCCACGATAACCGAGTCCGAACCCATATCGCGCAACACAAAATCACCATCCTTGGGGATTTCCGACTCATGACCGAGCAGCAGCCAGGTCTTGCCGAAAATACGCTCCATTTCCAGCTCATAGAGTTCGGGATCGGACAACACGCGCATCTGCACTTCGCGAGTTTCCGGCATGACCAGGTCGGTAATCCTGGTTCCATCGGCCAAGGTTTGATAGGTATTCGTCAACATCTTCGTCTCCTCATCTACTTTTATTAAAATTAAAACTCTTTACTCAGTATATATGACAGTTTTACGTTTTATGTGCAATATTAAAAATATATCTCATTGATAAAATAATGTTTACATACGATGACTATTCCAAACATTCAAAAATTTGTGAGAATACTCCTGAAAAATTGCACTTAACATCCTTAACTATAGCTTTTATAGAGTTTTTATATGACCACATTCACTTCAGGCTACTGATTCTATCCTGGTCATTTTTATATATTCTTATACATTTTTATACACTTATTATATTTATGTGCAAATAGAAACCTGATATCAGACTGGCTTGATCACCATCGTACGCAAAATGCCAATCTGTTCCACTTCCAGCTCGACGACATCATTGGGCTTGAGATAACGCAACTGCTCAAGACCACAGCCATTGCCGACCGTACCAGAACCAAGAAACTCCCCCGGATGCAAGGTTTCAGAACGCGACACGTGGGCAATCAAGTCTTCAAATTGCCAATGCATGTCACGCGAATTACCGCGTCCCCACTCTTCTCCGTTGACCCGGCAAATCATTGTGAGGTTATAGGGATCCTCGATTTCATCGACCGTTACCAGACAAGGCCCCATGACGTTGGCGGTATCAAAATCCTTGCTTTTAGCCGGTCCCAGCATTCCGGGCATCTCCAGCGCCTGCGCGTCGCGGGCCGTAAAATCATTAAAAATGGTGTAACCAAAAATATAGTCACGCGCATTTTCCCGCGGCACATCCTTGGCTGGCCGGCTGATGTAACAGCCAAATTCGAGCTCAAAGTCGAGCGCTTTGCTAAAACTTGGCCAGATCAGGTTTTCATCGGCACCGATCACGGCGAAGCGGTTGCATTTATAGTAGATCGGCTGGCGCAGGAAGGTGCTGATGACGCGTTCGTCCGCGCGGACATTCATCGCCTTGAGAAAGGCTTCAGGATCAGGTTCACGCTGGGCGCGGGCGCGTCGCGCCGCCGCAAAACTCTGCTTGAGATGCAGCTCAAAACAGGAGCAATCACGCATCTGCGGCGGTGCTTGTATCGGCGCCCGCAAACTCACTGCGCTACGCTGGCGTACCGCAGTGACAGGCGCCCGCTTGACCAGCGAATTAGCCAGTTCCAGCGCTTGCGAACCACCATCAATTAATGCCTGCACACTGACAAGGGCCGCACTGGCAACGCCGTAGAGCGCGATATTGGCCGCCTGTAAATCGAGCACTTCCTGGTCTTTGTGAAGCAATGCACCAGCCAGCGGCACACCTTGCGCATCCCTATAAGTAACGAGTCTCATGCAATTCCTTGTGTTATTGTGAAAACATCTTTTGTCCGGCTATGTCAGTCATTAATGTAAAAAAGACTAGCCAGGATAGGTCAAATCAAACATAAACAAAAAATTGAATATTGTAATTTATAAGACATATATTGAAAATGTGTTTTAATATTACACTACAATACGCCTTATCAACAACCACAATAGAGGGAGACATCATGAGCAGAAAACTGCCAGCACTCAATGCCGATAACGCGGCGTTCTGGCAAGGCGGCGAGCATGGCGAACTGCTGATCCACTACTGCACACCCTGTCAGCGCTACTTTCATCCACCTGCTCCGGTATGCCCGCATTGCGCCAGCTTTGAGGTAATGCCGCGCGCCGTTTCCGGCCAGGGGAAAGTGCTCAGCTTCACCATTAACCATCAACAGTGGTTACCCGGCCTTGAAGTACCGTATGTGGTGGCAATTGTTGAACTGGCAGATCAGGACGGCTTGCACTTCGTCTCCAACATTGTCCATTGCGCAGCCGAAGATGTGTTCATCGACATGCCCGTTACCGTGACGTTCCTTCACATTGAAGACGTCTGGCTCCCCCTTTTTGAAAGAGTCACCTGATGTTTGATCGCTTATTTGAAAAAGATGTTGCCATTACCGGCATAGGCCAGTCGGAAGTAGGACGCCCTTCGTCCAAGTCGGCCATGCGACTGACCGTCGACGCCTGCCTTGAGGCGATTGCCGATGCAGGCCTCAAGCGCAGCGACATCGATGGCGTAGCCTGCTGGCCGGGGGACAATAACAACGGTGACAGTTTTTCCCCGGTCGGACCTAGCGCCCTGAAAAGTGTGCTGGGACTAAACGTTAACTGGTTCGGTGGCGGCTATGAAGGTCCGGGCCCCCTGACCGGCATCATCAACGGCGCGATGGCGATCGCTACCGGATTGTGCCGTAATGTGCTGGTATTTCGCACCATTACAGAATCAACCGGACGCGCCAAAAACAAGACAGCAAGTGCCCTGAGCAATAAGACAGTGGGACGCGACAGTAGTTTTTCTTGGCAGTGGTACACGCCGTTTCAAGTCCATTCCGGCATCAACCTGATGGCTCTTTATGCCCAGCGCCACTTCCATGAATACGGCACCAGGCCGGAGCAACTGGCGCAAATTGCCTTGAACGGACGCAGGAATGCGGCGCTCAACCCCAAGGCGGTTTACCGCACTCCACTCACGATGGACGATTATTTAAATTCGCGCATGATCTCAACACCGCTCAGGATGCTCGATTGCGACGTGCATTGCGATGCCTCGACGGCGATTGTGCTCTCGCGCCGGGATGCGGCGAAAGACGGCCCAAATCCGCCTATCCATATTGAAGCCATTGGTGCTGCACTCAATCAACCCTGGTCCTGGGACCAGATTTCACTGACTGAAATGGCCACTTTCGATGTCGCCCGCATGATGTGGTCACGTACCGACCTCAAACCTGCAGACATTGGATCTGCCCAACTATACGATGGCTTTTCTATCCTGACCATGATCTGGCTGGAAGCGCTGGGTATTTGCGGTCGTGGCGAAAGCGGCGCTTTCGTCGAGGGGGGCAGCCGCATTGCGCTCGACGGCATCATGCCGGTCAACACCAATGGCGGGCAATTATCGGGCGGCCGCACGCACGGTCTGGGCTACGTGCATGAAGCGTGCCTGCAGCTATGGGGCCGGGCCGGTGAACGTCAGGTCGCACCGCATCAAGTCGCAGTCACGGCAGCCGGCGGCGGCCCGCTGGGTGGCAGCTTGTTACTGGTACGCGATTAAGGAAAGTGCGGGAGTAACGCTTAGTGTAAGGATTGAAATAACTGAAG
>CANIFC010000296.1 GCA_947466695.1 Oxalobacteraceae bacterium
AGCTACCGTGCTGACAGCACTGAATTTGATTACTGGCTGACCATGTTTGAATTACTCATTAGCTTTCTCCTCGGCTTATCTAGCGGTATATTTTTGACGTTTTTTTTCCTCAAGAAAAAATTCCAGACTGATCAGCAAGATAAGTCTGATTTATTGTTAACTTCTGAAAATAGCGGACAAATCAGCGAAGACATCCAGACGCTTGGCTATGAAACCAACTTATCCTGGCATACCGTACAAGAACCGCTTGTTGCAAAAGTAGTGTCCCCTGTGCTGCCGGTCCCGGAGTCAAAACCGGAAGCTGATGACCATGCGCGCGAGAACGAACAGCGCCACATCGCCGAATTCATCGGCAGGGATACCGTATTTTATGCCGACGAGGATGGCATACTTGACAATGGAGAAATGCAAAAGAAGACGGCGGCTTTAGAGTTCAAGCTATTCGAGGTAGGAATTTCCCCTCCTTTCAAAAAAGGCGAAGCCACGGATTACCAGGAACAGGGAATAGCATTTCCGGAGGGGCAAGATAAAGCGGATGCACTACAAATTTTGCCTGTTGAGATGCGTCAAGAATTACAAAGTGAGCTGCCTGAGCGAGAATCAGCACCACTTCATTTAGAAAAAATTGAGGGGCAGATTCGCCTCGAACAAGAACGTGTTGCATCGGATGCGCACTTTCACGCACAGCAACTCGCACTTGAGGATGCAAAGACCAAAGAGCGTGAGAAGTTCGAGCTACAGGCCCTGGAATTTAGCCGCCTGGAAGCAGAACGGATCATAGAAAGCACACGCCAGTCAGACCTAAAAAAAGCAAGTGCCGCTGAAACGATACGTCTTGAAATAGAACGGGCTGCGCTGGCCGCACTCGATGAAGCAAAAGATAGTGAGGCAAAACTGGCAGCAGAAGTAGCACAGCGTCAGATTCGAGAACAACAAGAACGCTTGCTGCTGGAAAAATTACAACAAGAAACGTTACTGAAAGAAAGGTTGCAACTGGAAATATTGCAACAAGAACAAGCATTACAAAGACCGGAGCTGGAAATAATTTTACCGCAAGAAACTACCGTTACCCCTGAACAAGAAGAAGCGATTCCGGTACGCGCTCCATTGACCAAAATCTCCAAGATACCGGAGGAGACGGTCATCATGGTGGCGGATGACTCCAAAGTGGCAAGGACAAAAATTAGCCGGGCTCTCAATAAACTCAGCTACCAAATCAGCCTGGCAGAAAACGGCATGGATGCCGTAGCAAAAATTACCGCCTCGCGACCAGACGTCCTCATCACCGATGTAGAAATGCCCGGCATGGATGGCTTTGCGCTCACCACTCACCTGCGCGCGAACCCGGACACCCAGCATCTGCCCATCATCATGATTTCTGGCTCCAGCCTTGAATTGACGGAAAAGGCGAAGCAAGCCGGGGTGGATGTTTTGTTGGGAAAACCTTATTCAGATGAAGAATTAATGAGTCACATTCGCCGCTTTATGCAAGCCTGAAATAAAGATACCTAGTCGCTTCACCTTTAGAGGATGTTTGGGCTCGCCGATTTTCACTTCCAGATCAACCGCCTTCAGCGAGCTGTTTCAAACGCATGACGTTTCACCTGTTACACCCCTAATCCTTTCCTTTACTCAGGCAGCGAATGAATACACCAGACTACCGGCAATACCAGCCACAACACCCCGATCAGCGTAGTAAAGTCCTGCTTTTCGCCAGTTGCATGCTCTTGGCCATAATGCTGTATTCCGGCCTGCATCCCTTCGACCGCGCGACCTGGTTGCTTGAGGTGCTTCCGGTCATCATTGCCTTACCGCTCTTGTGGCTGAGCTACCGGCGTTTTCCGCTGACCAACTTGTTGTATACCGGGATTTTTTTGCATGCAATCGTCCTCATTGTCGGTGGCACTTACACTTATGCCCGCGTTCCGCTAGGTTTCAATCTCGCTGATTTACTCGATCTTGACCGTAATCCCTACGACAAGATCGGCCATTTTTTTCAGGGTTTCGTACCGGCCTTGATCGCGCGCGAAATTCTCCTCCGGGGCCAGTATGTCAATGGGAAGAAAATGCTTGCCTTTATCGTGGTCAGCATCGTACTCGCCATCAGCGCCAGCTATGAATTGATTGAATGGGGTGTCGCCGTAGCGATTGGCCAGGATGCCACTGACTTTCTTGGCACCCAGGGTGACCCGTGGGATACCCAGTCTGACATGCTGTTTGCCTTAATCGGCGCAGTGAGCGCCCTGCTGACATTGTCACGGGTACAGGACAAGCAGATCCGGGATTTGGGTGACTAAGGATTCATCGTATGTCTAAAGGAACACGATGCGCCATCACCAATCGAACAGCAGTGATCTGCAGGATGAATCATTCTGACGACAATTTCTGGATTATTATCCGGCAATAAAGCGCTTGCTACCGAAGGCAATACGGGCAGAACTGGCATTCCTGAGCAAGACGCCAACTATATATTCCTTACCCCTGACAAGGCCTGCCGCGTTGAGATTGTAAGACGTCATGGCATCGGGAAGCAGTCTTTGAAATACGACCGAATTATTAACCGACGACAATCTTGCCGTGGAATCAAGCACGTAAATCAGGGTAGAGGCTGTACCGGTACTGGCGCTCCACGCGACTGATAACCCCGTTACCGCAAGGGTAAAAGTCGCAGGCTGATTCTGCTCAACCGAAAACGCCACCCAATTCCCGTTCGCGGCCAGAGAATGAATCAGGCAACCTGGAAGATTCTTGAATTGCTTGCCGTTGTCATTTGTGAATCCACCTTCATAATGGGTAGCAGCTGACAGGTAAGTCCCACTGAAAGCACCTGACTGGGGGCTGGAATCGATGTCGGCAGTCCAGGTACCACTTAATGAGACAGCAGATTTACTACCGATAATGACCGCGGTATTTTTACTCTGGCAGTCAACATAAGTAAAATTCATCGTGCCTGAAAGTACCCCGTCCTTGGCTGGAAGCTGTAAAACGAACGCGCCGGACTCAGGATCTTCCGGATTGCCAAATGCATCCTCATGGAAATAGCCCACATACAAGCCACCCGGTGACGTAATCGCCGGAGGCACGGAGTCAATGCTTCCGCTGCGGCTACCGGGATTGCCACCGCCGCCGCCGCCGCATCCCGTCAGCAACATGAACGTTAACATCGCAGGGATAGAAACGTATTTCACACAGACCCATCGTGTCCACTCTTTCATGACAACATTCCCATCGTCACCAATCACTTCATGTTAATGTTCAGCTAACGTGAACCATTGATATTTCTCACGCCAACCGGAAGTGTGAAAGTTTTCCAGCAGGAAAAAACCGATTTCACGGCCGTTTGCGAACCTGATTTAAAAGTACGAAGAAGGCTTATTGGAGAGCAGAAAAAAGGTAGGTGCGAAAGCGACTTTTTATCATCATGATGCTAAGGACACGTAGAACAATTACTTATACTTTTTTGAGAGCCCTCTCATTCAAGGGAAGTAGTAGAAAAAGTCCAAGTTGTTATTTTCAGTGTCCTAAGAATTCATGGTGATGAAAAAATACTGCTTCGGTGCCGCTCAACCTGGAAAGTTGGCGCAGTCATGTTTTTGCACAATGTGTGCAGGATCGTTAAAAAGCGCCTCGAAGGCATCAATCGGCATTGGCCGGCCATACAGGTAACCCTGATAAAGCAGGCAGCCATACTCCTTGAGAAACGCGTTTTGTGAATCGGTTTCAACCCCTTCGGCGATGACATCCATTCCCAGTGTGTGAGCCATGACGATAATGGTTTGTACAATGATCGCGTCAGTGAGCTGGATACCAATATTGCGTACAAAGGACTGGTCAATTTTTAGCTGACTCAACGGTAATTTGGTCAGGCTTGAAAGCGATGAGTATCCGGTACCAAAGTCATCGAGAGAAAACTTTATGCCCATGGTTTTGAGTGCTGCCATTTTTTCTATCGTGTCATCAATATTGAACACGACACTCTCAGTCAACTCAAGCTTGAGCAAGGCTGGATTAATTGCGCTGTCACGTAACACTTGCTGCACAAAGGCCACGAAATTATCCTGGCGAAATTGATTGGCACTGACATTCACCGCCAGTTGCAGGTGCCGGGTGGAATTTTTTTTCTCCCAGCATTTGAGCTGACGACAGGCGGTCTCCAGCACCCATTGGCCAATCGGTAAAATCAAGCCGGTATCCTCGGCGAGTGGAATAAATTCCATCGGAGACACCAGGCCCCGTTCGGGATGTTGCCAGCGCAAAAGTGCCTCTGCACCAACGATTTCATTGTACTGGTTCACCTGCGGCTGAAAATACAGGGTAAATTCCTCTTTGACCAGTCCCTGCCGAAGATCTTCTTTCATCGCGG
>CANIFC010000297.1 GCA_947466695.1 Oxalobacteraceae bacterium
AGCGTGATTTCACCCTGGTATTGCAAGGCATGATTGCCTTATCACGCATACAGTTCCCGCACGGTACCTACTCTACCGCGCTCGACACCGTCGCGCGCGCACCCATGTGGGCGCAAGGGATCAATTATGGCCATGGCACGGGACATGGCGTGGGCTACTTTCTCAATGTCCATGAAGGTCCGCAGTCCATCTCCAGCTCCGCCATTCCAGACCGGCACATGGTCATGGAACAGGGAATGGTAACGTCCAACGAACCCGGTATCTACCGGCCAGGACAATGGGGCATACGCATCGAAAACCTGATGCTGTGCATTGCTGCGGAAACGACCCAATTTGGCGACTTTCTTCAATTTGAGTCGTTGACACTGTGCCCGATTGATACCCGGTGCATTGATTTTTCCCTGATCCGGGAGGATGAGCTGGCCTGGCTTAACAGCTACCACGCAACGGTACGGCAACGGCTGGCTTCACGCCTCAGCGGAATTGCCCTTGAATGGCTGGAACAACGCTGCTTGGCAGTCAGCAGATAGGCAGGGTGGCAGTGCTATTGAAAAATCACACTGCCGCTGCAGATATTCGTAAGCTACCAAGGTATTACCGCATCATTCAGCCATTAACTGATGCCAGAGCCGCCAGAGCCACTTTAGTAAAGCAAGTTCATGCTTTGTTCTTGCCTGTTACCGCTTACGACCGGATAGCAATGTTGGCGGGAAACTGTACGCCAAACCGGCTGCCAACATCCAGTGTCGAATCGATCACGAGACTTGCCTTGTGGCGCAGCAGAACATGCTTTACGATTGCCAGACCAAGACCCGTACCTTTCGTTTCCCGTGAACGGCTCTTGTCGACGCGATAGAAGCGTTCTGTCAAGCGTGAAATATGCTCGGTGCTGATGCCGATGCCATTGTCTTCAACGACAAATTTTGGCCCTTGCGGAAGATTTTTCCAGATCAGCTTGATGGCCCCATTTTCTGGTGTGTAGCGTATTGCATTGCTCACTAAATTAATCAGTGCGCTGCGTATCTCGTCGCTACTTCCCATGATGTCCGGGCCATCGTACTCAAGCGACATCTGATGCCGTCCGGCTGACAGCGCCTCTCCTTCCTGCAGAATCTGACCCAGCATCTGGCGCATGTTGACCCGCTCGTGCCGCATGGCGTATTCCATCGATTCAAGACGGCTCAGGGTCAGCATATCCTCGACCAGGCGTTGCATGCGCTCGCCTTGCTCTGACATTAGCTTGAGGTGTGAGGAGCGGATAGAAACGTCCAGGTCCGGCTGCATGGAAGCGATTTCAAGAAAGCCATTAATGACCGTCAGCGGGGTACGTAGTTCGTGTGAGGCGTTAGCGATAAAATCACGACGCATCATATCGATACGCTGGGCTTCCGTGACGTCATGGGTCACCAAAATTTGCCTGCGATTTTCGAACGGGATAATGTGAACAATGAGTTTGCGCTCACGAAAAGACAGGATCAGCGGGATGTCGTAGCGGCCGAGAATGATGTAATCAATGAATTCGGGGGTACGCACCAGATTGGTAACGCGCATGCCCTTGTCTTGCGCCAGGCTCAGGCCAAGATGCCTTTCCGCGACAGGATTACACCACTCCAGAAACATGACGTCATCCATGATGACCACACCATCAGGCAGCAAGGACATCGCCTGACGAAAACGCGCCAGCCATTCTGCCAGTTCAGCCTGATTTTTTTCATCACCGCGGCGCATCTTGTAGAGCCGCGTAAAAATTTCGGTCCAGGAACCCCAGCCATCAGGCAGCCTGGAACTACTGGGGTGATCGAGCCAATCAGACAGCCGCAGCAAATAACTGAGCTGTATGCAAATAAGTCCCACCAACCCAGCCATCCCCAACACCAGACCGGGTATTACACCCCAAAAAAATCCCGCAACAGATGCACAAAGAAAAACAACGAACATCCGCACCAGAGCAGAAATCCAAAAAACGAGATGGGGATGCATGAGGTCCTGTCAACAATCATAAAAGTGTACAAATTGAGCGCATGCCGGGCAGATCTGAGGTAATTCACGTCCGGAGTATGAAGGCCGGGTCATTTACCGGCACAAGGTAAACGTCCTGCAGATGTGTTATTTCTCAGACAGCATATAGCCGACACTACGCACCGTTTTAATGAGGGTCTCGGCATTTTTGAGCACCTTGCGCAAGCGCAGGACATGGACGTCCACCGTCCGCTCTTCAATCACGACATGGTCACCCCAGACTTTATCGAGCAGCTGGCTGCGCGAAAACACCCGCTCCGGATGGGCCATGAAAAACTTCAGCAGCTTATATTCGGCGTGCCCGACATCCACCTTCTGGCCATCGATCTTGACGGAGCAACTGACCGGATCGAGCTCAATACTTCCCGCAGCCAGCGTGCCCTGTCCATGTTCCGGACTTTTACGGCGCAGCATCGCCTTGATGCGCGCGGTCAGCTCGCGTGGTGAAAAAGGTTTGGTGACATAGTCATCGGCACCATGATCAAGACCGGCAATTTTATCCTCTTCCATGCTTTTGGCCGTCAGCATGATGACCGGCATTTCATTGAAGTGACGGTCTGCACGTATCCTGGACAATAAACGCAAACCACTCTGGTCAGGCAGCATCCAGTCCAGCAAGATCAACTGCGGTGTCCTGCCCTGGAGAAATTGCCAGGCCTCAGCCGTGTTGTTGACCGCAAAGGTCGTCCACCCTGCCGCTCGCAGGGTAAACGTCACCAGCTCAACAATGGCCGGCTCATCTTCAACGATGAGAATAGTAGTTTTATCGGCAGACATCATATTTTACGAACCGAGTTGCTCCTGTTGAGTTATCGCATAATCAGAATGGCGTATGTCTTTTCCCTCAACAATATAAATCGTGTATTCCGCAATATTCTTGGCGTGATCACCAACACGTTCAATCGCCTTGGCAACCCACAGCGCTTCCAGCGAGGAAGAAATAGTGCTTGGATCTTCCATCATGAACGTAATCAGGTTACGCATGATGGAGCGAAAATCGTTGTCGATAATATTGTCATAAGCAATCAGCTGCAGCGCTTTTTCGCCATCCTGGCGGGCAAATGCATCGAGGGCCTGATGCAGCATTTCCGCCACGCTATTGGCCAGCACGCGTACAGTCTCGTAACCGTTAAACATCAGGGTACTTCTTTGTTTTACATTGGAATCACGCGCAATCCGGGCAATTTTCGTTGACTCGTCACCGATCCGTTCCAGATCCGTGATCACTTTACCGGTCGCCATGACGGTACGCAAGTCATTGGCAGCAGGCTGGCGTTTCACGATCAGGTGACTGCACATATCGTCGAGCAATACTTCAAGCCGGTTGACTTCTTCGTCAGACTTGACCACGGCCGCGGCCTGCTCGACATTGCCGGTGCGAAAGCACGCCATGGCATCATGAAAATGGCTCTCAACGAGACCGCCCATCAACAAGACCTTGGAGCGGATGGTCTCAAGGTCGGTGTCGTATTGTTTTGAAGAATGTTCGTTCGGCATCAGGATGCTCCTAAATTTTTCGGAAGTAAGTGTGCTATTTTTCGGACGAAGCAATCTTCAATCCAGAAACGCATAACAGGCGCAATTCACTACAGTACACCGGTGGCCGCAAACTTGTTGCTACCAGCCCGCCGGTGCGCTCAATTAAAAAAAGAGATATCAGCCAAAACGACCGGTAATGTAGTCCTGTGTCTCTTTCTTGGCCGGGTTCATGAAAATATGATCCGTTTCGCCAAACTCGACCAATTCACCCAGATACATATAAGCAGTATAGTCAGAGCAGCGTGCCGCCTGTTGCATGTTGTGCGTGACAATGGCGATCGTGTATTCCTGCTTGAGTTCATGAATCAGCTCTTCAATCTTCACCGTTGAAATAGGATCAAGCGCTGAAGTCGGCTCATCGAGCAGCAAAACATCCGGCTTTACCGATACGCCGCGGGCGATACAGAGACGCTGCTGCTGGCCACCGGATAAACTCAGGCCACTTTTGCTCAGCTTGTCTTTTACCTCCGACCACAAAGCCGCTTTTTTTAAGGCCCATTCAACGCGTTCGTCCATCTCGCCTTTTGGCAAATTTTCATATAAGCGCACGCCAAAGGCAATATTGTCATAGACCGACATCGGAAAAGGTGTCGGTTTCTGGAACACCATTCCGACCTTGGCACGCAAGAGATTGATATCCTGGCCTGCATCAAGGATATTTTTGCCGCCGTACATGATCTTGCCTTCGGCCCGCTGGCCGGGATAGAGGTCATACATGCGGTTCAAGGTACGCAACAAGGTCGATTTTCCGCAACCTGAAGGACCGATGAAGGCAGTTACTTTTTTATCGCGGATATCGAGATTC
>CANIFC010000298.1 GCA_947466695.1 Oxalobacteraceae bacterium
ATAAGTCAGATGACGACAAAGCAAAACAACGGTGATTCTTTACTGCACACTAAAAACTTCACGCCACCTTATTGACCGGTGGAGTCCATTAGAAAAAATTCATTAGCAAGCGCAAAACAGGATCAAAGTCAGGTAGTCAGGCGTCCCTGGAGCAGATAAACACATGCATGGGAAAATAAAAAAGCGGACACTCATGTCCGCTCATTTTTATTCTGAAAGTGCAGTGAAAGCACTATCTCGTATTGCCTCAACCGGACCTACGCCGGCAATTTTTCGATACTTGGGTGCACCTGGCTTACCCGATTTTGCCCAGTCGCCATAATAGCCCACCAGCACTTCGGTTTGCTCATGGTAGACCTTCAGGCGTTTCTGGACAGTTTCTTCCTTGTCGTCATCACGTTGAACCAGTTCTTCACCAGTGTCATCATCACGACCTTCAACTTTAGGCGGATTAAACTTGGTGTGATAAGTACGGCCAGAACCAGGATGAACCCGCCGGCCGCTCATGCGTTCAACAATGGCGCTGTCGGGGACATCAATTTCAAGCACGAAGTCAATCCCGACACCAGCCTCTTTCATTGCATCAGCTTGCGGCGTGGTACGTGGAAAACCGTCAAACAAATAGCCATTGGCACAATCAAGGTGCTGCAACCGGTCCTTGACCAGGCCAATAATGATGTCGTCCGAAACCAGTCCACCAGCGTCCATCACTTTTTTAGCCTCTAATCCTAACGGCGTTCCGGCTTTCACCGCAGCACGCAACATGTCCCCGGTAGAAATTTGGGGAATATTATATTTTTCCTTGATAAAGGTTGCTTGTGTACCTTTGCCTGCCCCGGGGGCTCCCAACAAAATAAGACGCATTTCAGTTCCTAAGACGAGTTTGAATTTTTTTAACTTCTCATGCACAGTGATTGTGAGGGCACTGCCACGTATCTATATTTATTATTTTATTAATATTTTTATGAAAACTTATTATTTTTTGTAATTGTTTAACACTATTAATATCACAGTATCTTTTCATGAAACTTACCACAGTTTTTTTATTTATTGATGATTTGCCACCCAGTTGCAGCAATTTCGCCCCAAATGAATGACACAACTAGATAAAAAACTGTCTGACCCGCTCTAAATCTGCGGGAGTATCGACTCCTGGTCCGGGGCTGGAATCGGTTACATGCACGGCAATGACATGTCCATTCCATAAAACACGTAATTGTTCCAGCGCCTCAATGTGTTCCAGGGGTGACATCTCCAACAGGGGGTAAGACTGCAGAAAATCGTTGCGATAGGCATACAAACCAATGTGTCTTAACGGAGTGTAGCCACCTGGCATCACATGACAGTCCAACGCAAAGGCATCGCGATGCCAGGGTATCGTAGCGCGGGAAAAATACATGGCATTTCCCGCTTTATCGAGCACAACCTTGACCACATTGGGATTAAATACCTCGGTCATCTCGTGCAATGGATGGGCGGCAGTCGCCATCGGCACCCGGGAACTGACCAAGGCAGCGGTGGCGGCGATCAACTGCGGGTCAATCAAGGGCTCATCGCCCTGAACATTTACGACCACGGCATCGGGAGCGAGACCCATGACCGCCGCCACCTCGGCAATCCTGTCAGTGCCGGAAGGATGAGCGGAGCGCGTCATGCAGGCAGGAATTGCGTGCTCTTTGCAGGCTGCAAGGATGTCGGCGTGATCGGTAGCCACTATCACTGCGCTTGCCCCGGAGAGCAAGGCGCGTTCAGCGGTCCGCACCACCATCGGCTTGCCACCAAGATCTGCCAGAGGCTTATTTGGCAATCGACTTGACGCCAGCCTGGCGGGAATAATTACGGTAAAGCCCATTGTTACTTATCCGATCCATTGGCGAGCTTGGCTTGACTGTCAAGCTTACGCGCCTGATCAGCCCACATGATGGGAATATCATCACGGATCGGATAGGCCAGCCGATCGGCGTTACAGGTCAATTCCTGCGCCAGTTTGTCGTACACCAGAGGTCCCTTACACAAGGGGCAAACCAAAATATCAAGTAATCGTGCGTCCATGGGGCTTCTCCGAAATCATGTTAAGTAATTGCACTGCAAAATTCACGTCGAGTTGCGCGCGCACTGGTACCACCCAAATACGCGGATCTCTTTGCAGATTAGCGATCTGCCGACATTTTACTGCATCCTTTTCGGTGATCAGGATGATATCGGCATCTACACTACGAAAAGATCCCTCGGAAAATACATAATGGTCGTTCAAGGGAAACTCGTGAAAACGCAATCCGGCAGTACGCAACATCGAAAAATAACGCTGCGGGTTACCGATGCCAGCGGCGGCGGTAATACGCCGTCCCTGCATCTGCGTGAGCGTCATGCGTAGTTCAGGTGTTGCAAGCGAAAACAGTTCATCCGCAACGAGTTGCATGTGAACCGGATTTTCGCCAAGACCGTCAGGTAGCGTAGCGGACGTCGTATTGATGACGGTAAAATCACGCCTTCGGGTTGCCGGTTCGCGCAAGGGTCCGGCTGGCAACAGCCAGCCGTTACCGGCACCGCGCTGGTCGAACAGGATAATTTCGACATCCCTCATCAGGGCGTAGTGCTGCAAACCATCATCAGAAATAATCACGTTAATTTCAGGATGCGCTGCCAGCAAAGCCTTGGCGGCAGCAACACGGTCCCGTCCGACCACTACCGGACAAGCGGCGCGCTGTGCGATCAACAGAGGCTCATCGCCGACAACTGTCGCCAATGAATCATCCTGCACTTCGGTAATAGTCTGCGCATGCGCGCCATAGCCGCGTGAAATTACACCGGGCAACCAGCCAGCCTGAACCAAATTTTGCGCCAGCCAGATCACCAGCGGTGTCTTGCCGGTACCGCCGACAAAAATATTACCGATGACAATGACCGGAACATCAAGTCGCGTCTGTGACGTCAATCCACGCCGGATCATGCTGAGGCGACAGGAGATGATCAGCGCGAACAATCTCGAGAGCGGCCAGAGCAAGCTCGCCAGCCAGCCTCTGCCGGTCCATGTACGTAACAGGACGGATTCAAAAAAAGCGCGCAAGGCAGGACTCCAGCGGGAACGCATCTCTTTGCCAGGAGTAAGAAACTCACTCCTGGCAAAGATCATTGTTTAATTAAAAAAAATGCCAGTCAATGGCGAGCGCCAGGACGATGCGCCGTTACCGCCATCACTTCGATTTTACCGACGCCTGGGCGGCAAAAGTGACCTTTGCCAGGCCGGCCAGACGCGCAGCTTCGAGTACATCAATCACGGACTGATGTGTTGCCGCACGGTCGGCATTAATGACGACGACCGGATCACTTTGAGCGCCGTTTTTCGCTGCATCCAATGCGCCTGCTGCCTGTTTCAGATCATTGGCGAGCGTTGCCGTATCAAGAAAACTCACAGCCTGATTGTTAATTTTATAGCGACCTTGTGCGTCAATCCCGATATCGATCTGATTTGGCTTATCCTGCGCTTTTTCCGCGTCAGCGGTCGGCAACGTGATCTGCAGTTCGGTAAAACGGCTATACGTTGTCGTCACCATGACAAAAATAAGAATGACCAGCAACACGTCGATGAAAGGAATCAGGTTAATTTCCGGATCTTCCCTCCCCTTACCTTTACGAAAATTCATCTTATTTTCTCGTGTTATGAACAGTATCGACAAACTTCACCGCCTGCTGCTCCATGTCCACGACCAGGCTATCGACCAACGCACGGAAATGACGATAAAAAATCATTGCAGGCATCGCAATCAACAAGCCAAAACCGGTATTGTAAAGTGCCACAGAAATGCCGTGTGCAAGTTGCGCCGGATTGGCGCCAGTGGCGTTTTGTGAACCGAAAATTTCTATCATCCCCACTACTGTCCCGAACAAGCCCATGAGCGGTGCCAGAGAAGCGATCGTACCCAGCGTTGTGAGAAAGCGCTCCAACTCATGGGCAACTGCACTACCAGCCTCTTCGATAGACTCTTTCATCACCTCCCTGGGAGCGTTGACATTACGCAAACCGGCAGCGAGCACTTTGCCCAGCGGGGAATTACTGGCAAGCTGATCAATGACCTCTTGCTTGATCTTGCCTGATTGATATACACGAATTACTTCGTCCAGTAATGTTTTAGGAAGTATGCGGTGACGACGCAAAGACAAACTGCGTTCAAGTATGAGAGCCAAGGCAATAATCGACGCTACCAGTAAGAAATAAATAGGCCAGCCTGCCGCTTGAATGATGGCGAACAAAATAAAGCTCCTTCGGGGGGGAATAAATCAAGCATGCAATGTAGCGCAGTGTGTCTGTGCGAGCAAGTGCATGCTAATAAAATAGCGACAAATTATATTGTCATA
>CANIFC010000299.1 GCA_947466695.1 Oxalobacteraceae bacterium
CTCTCTTTTGCCGCAGCGAAGGACCGTTCAGCCTGACCAATTTTCGCTTGAAGGTATCTCCCGCGAGCAACATGAAAAAAACCAGGAAGATGAGCATGGTTGCCTGCCCGATAAAGCCGAGCACGCCCAATGATCCGGCCCAGACCCAATCCATCACCTTGAAACTCGGCGGCTCGGCCGAAGGTGCTTTGCTCTTGATACGCAAGGGCAGCGCATCGGAGTTGGTGACGCGGACAATTTCAGTGGCGGCGGCCTGCATTTGCTGTATCGCCGTTGGCTGACCGTCTGAGACCTTGCCTAGCAGGCGTGAGATTTTTTGCGTCGCGGCAGGTAACTCCTCAATAATCGACTGAAACTCACCCTGCAGCGTAAAACCAACACCCCCTGCGCCACACAGGAGCATAAGCGTCACGAGACTGGCACCGAACACCCGCGAAATGCGGTACCGCTCCAGCCAGACGATCAGCGGGTTCAAGGTGTACGCAGCGAAGATGCCAAAGGTCACGGGAATGAGAAACTTTTGCGCCCACTGCAAGGCAAATACAAAGGCAACTGTGGCGATGATCTTCAGCGCCAGACCACGCGCGTTGACATGCAGCGGAAAGTGCGCGTGCGTCCCCGGCGCTGAAGGCGAAGGATCTGGATGGACAGGTACGGAGTCATCTGCTCCTGTCTCTTTTTGTGTTTCTTCGGCCGTTGCCGGAGGTGGTGCCTGAATGCCACCGGAGGCACCTTGCAATGGAGTATTAATGGGATCAGACATGGTGGGATCCCTCAGCGTCCAAGACAGAACAGTGCGCTCATTCAATAGGGTAATCGGTAAGGCCGGACGACAAGATTCGCCAGGAAAACAGCATATAAAAAAGCAGGAGATTTGTACCGGTTATTGAAAATAATGATAAAAAAACCGGACAAACCACAAGGTAAAGTCCGGTTTTTCTCACTGCTTAAACTACTTATTTCAAGCGCATATTGTTTGTCACTGAAACGACGCCTTTAACAGAACGTGTCACTGCAACTGCCTTGTCAATATTGGCGCTCGATGAAACGAAACCAGATAATTGAACAACGCCTTTGAAAGTTTCGACATTGATTTCAGCCGATTTCAGGGTTTCCTCTTTCAGAATTTGTGCTTTAACTTTCGTTGTGATGACTGAGTCATCAATGTACTCGCCAGTGCCTTCACGAGTCGAAGTGGAAGCGCAGCCGGCAACAGCAACTAACGAAGCGGCGAACAAAAGAGTGGCTATACGATGTGCGATTTTCATAGAAATTTCCTTAAATAAAGATGACTGATTATACGTAGTTAAACTTTTAAATACGCATGTATTTACTGCAATTAATGAATAAAACGACTACCTAAAGACGGCTGCCTTAAATGATCACCTCAGATGACCATCTGAAACAAGTTACATGACGGGTTGCAGCACAAACTGAACTACTTGCCAAACTGCATTTTTGTCGTCGAAACACAGCTGTCTTTGGCCGCGCCGGCAAAAGCCTCGCACTTTTCCAATTCAACTTTATATCCTGCCGCAACTTTATCCTGACGGGCGTCGGCCCTGACTTCTGCCACTTTTTTATCTGCTGTAGCGTTGGCGATGCCGGCGATTTTATTGGCGTCCGCTATCTTGATGCACACGTCTTTTTCGTTGCCATTCTTGCTTCCGCATTTCGCTTTTTCAACATCGTAGCTGGCGTCAACGATCGCCTTGGCCGAGTTGGTCCGGTTACTCAAGGTATTCTTGTACTGCGCGCTGGCATTTGATTCAAGCGTGACGCGCGCCGCTTTCGCTTCCGCTACACAGACCTCCTTCGGGTTCCCCGTGAGGCTGTCACATTTAGCCGCCGCAATTTTGTACTCCGCTTGCGCAATATCCTTTGCCCCATTAAAGCTCGCTTTCGCTTCCGGGCTTGATGCCGAGGCAAAGCTACTTGCGCCTAGTGCAGCGGCACTCATCAATAAAACTCCAAATATTTTTTTCATTTTTATTTTCCTATCATCAGGTGAGTTTAAGTTTGGTTCAACCGGACCAGGAGTCTGGTGACTAGCTGGTGACTAGCTGGTGCCTAACTTGCGGCTACATTGCTACGTTGTTGCTGCGTCGGAAAATCCGATGTAACCGTTTTACGCTGCATCAATAAATATTTATGTGCGGCGTCGAACATAAGGATATTTTTTTACAAATAATCACTTTGGTTGCGGTTTAATCATGAAAAAATAATGCTGCGTACGCCAGCGAACAGACCAAAAAATCCCTCCCGCATATCGTTCATCCAACCGGTACCAAGGCGTTATCCACCCGGCCCGGGCATCGTTCAATACACTTATTTTTCAATTTATTTCAGGGGTTACCGTATGAGTACTATCTTGCTAATTATCTTGATTCTGTTTCTGGTCGGCGCACTTCCCAGTTGGCCGCACAGCCGCAACTGGGGTTACGCCCCTAGCGGTCTTACTGGCCTGGTAGTTATTATTTTGCTTGTTTTGCTACTGACAGGAAGAATATAAACCTCCTCCGTGACCTGCTTGAAAACTAACGCCCATGTTTATCAAGGCAAAAGCGTAGCCAGAAACAAGCGAGCCGCCTGTACCGCCGGTGAGGCAGGCAAACTGTGTTTATCTCACGAAAATCATTATTATTTTGGAGTCACATCATGAACAAAGACCAAGCCGCAGGTTTAACAAAAAAAGTCACTGGAAAAGTACAAGAAGAAGTCGGCAAGCTCGTCGACAATGAAGAACAGCAGAGCGAAGGGATCAAACAGCAAATCAAAGGTGATGTACAAGAAGCTGTTGGCAACGTGAAGGACGCTCTCAACAAGATCAAAAAAAGTATCTGAGGCCTGTTAATCCCACAACGCCCGCGCGACCGACCGGTCGCTTCTGGTGAAAAAATATCAGCCATTTCTTCACGTGGCTGATATTTTTTTATACGCCGCATCTTCAGTTGACACTTTCCTCAAGGATTAACCACGATGCAGGAAACTCCATCACACCAGCAAAATTTCACCCGACCAGCACACCATCTCTTTGCAGTACTCCCCGACGATGTTTTCAAAAAAATTTGCGTAAGCGCTTTATTTAAGAACAGTCATGCAAATGGTTTTCATGAAACTTACCGCGCCCGCACTAGCGCAGGCTGTTATCATGAGCCGGCATGAGTCGACATGAGACCACGATTTTCAACAACCGCTATCCGATCCTTTTTTCTGTGAAATCAGTGGCGCCAGAGTGTGAATAGCTTAGTGGCCGTATAAAGAACCGCCATTCATTTCATTGCCGTTCGTTCGTTCGTTCGTTATCCATCTTCATTGACTCCTTTATTTTTAGGCCCGCTGTCCCGATGACCCTGTCCCGAAACAAAAAAATTGCGTACTCCCTGTTGGTGGCAATCACCGTCATCACTGCGCTGGCCCTCGCCTATTTGCTGACATTCGACTGGAACCGTGCCAGACCGTGGCTCAACGCGCGCGCCAGTGAGGCACTGAATCGTCCGTTTACCATCGCTGGTGACCTGACGCTGACGTGGAAAAAACCCGCTAGCGCCCTGTCGGAAAAAGATCCTGAGTGGTACCCGCAATTGTCCTGGCCATTTTTAGTCGCACACGACATCCGCATTGGTAATCCGGCGAATATGGTGAATGTGGAGAGTAGAGAGAAACCGGCAGCGGCGCACTCGGGTCCCAAGTCAATGGCAAGCATTGAGCGACTGACGTTCACTTTGAACCCATTAGCGCTATTGCAAAAAAAGATTGTCGTCCCTTTGCTCTATCTCAAAACACCCACCATCGAACTTCAGCGTAACGCAAACGGCGAGAATAACTGGACATTTAACAGTACAGATGAAGCCTCTTCATGGAAACTCGACTTGCAACGCATCGCGTTTGCCAAGGGCAGCATCCATTTGGTCGATGCGATCAAAAAAGCCGATATACGCGCTGATATTGATACGATCTCAAACGACCCTGTATATGGTGTCGTGTGGCAACTGGCCGGTAAGCTCAAGGGTGAAACAGTCAGCGGCAACGGCAAAGCCGGCGCAGTGCTCTCGCTCACCAACCAGACGACGCCGTATCCGCTTGAAGCTTTCATACAGGCGGGACAATCCGTGATTTCCATTACGGGAACACTCACCCGCCCGACCGACTTGGCGGCCATTGACATGCGTCTGGCTTTTTCTGGCGTCAGCATGAGGCAACTGTACGCAATCACCGGAATCTATCTTCCTGAAACACCACCATTTGCCACCGAGGGTCGTCTTAGCGGATCGCTGGGCCGCGGCCGCCAGCACTGGATTTATGAAGGTTTCAGGGGCAGAATCGGCTCCAGCGACCTTAGTGGCAACC
>CANIFC010000300.1 GCA_947466695.1 Oxalobacteraceae bacterium
ATTACGCGGCAACGCCGCGGTCAGTGCGCAGCCAAGGTCGCGCGTTGTTATAGTTAATTGACAGCAAGTCAGATTGTTTTGTCAGGCGGATTCAACTTCGATCTGTACTTTTTGCTGTTTTTCCGGTACAAAAATGTACTTGTATCTGTTCATCCACTACTCATTTCAGTTAGCGGCTGAGGTCATATTGACTGTTCCGCAGATCCATGACGAATGCACCGACTATGAACATGTTTTTTATTTGGGGACAAAAATTTTATTTCACACAGTCTGACAAAATTTCTTTTTTTGAGGAAAATGGCTGGCAAAGTAGCTTTCAAGATCTTGATTTAATCAACGTTATACAAGTCCACGGCTAGCCAGTCTGTACGCTAGCCAACATGGACTGTTTCAAGCGGCAAGTGCAACATTGGGAGCTGTTGCATGGATGTCGTAGAAGTTTGCTGAAGTGCATATAGTTTTCAAATTACAGGCACTGTGCTCAACACATTTTAATAAATTTCAACAAACGCATCGATAAATGCCGCCACCACATTTCAGGCGAGATGGATTGAATTGGGTTGATATTGGTCGATATTGGTCGATGTTGCGCCAGATATGTCCTCTGCAGCTACGCTGGAGCAAGGGATTAATGATGTGGATTTTCAGCTGATGGGCAGTTCGTCACGTCCGGTCGGCGCCATGGCTGGTCTTAATACGGCGCTGTTAAGTCGAGGCAGTGCGGTGTCGTGGCGAGAGGCTAGGAGTGAGGACGCCAACCGCTTGTCTTGTTTAGCAAGATAAGCGGGATAGCCTGTATTTTAATGCCGGCGCCGGCCTGCTCAAAAGAGCGCAATGCCCGCCGTCAGACTAGTGCTTGCTGTTGGAGAACAAGGCGTTCATGTCGATGTTTGGCGTGTACACGGGAGCATTGTGCATGTTCGTTTCCGCGACTCCGGTGTCCATTGTGATTCGTTGCTGATTGGCCGGAAGCAGGCCGGAGAGAGCAATGGCGCTCACTACCGCTATTTTAATGGCTACTATTTTTAAGATAATCATGAGTTGCTCCTCATAAATCTCCTTGGTTTGCAGGATGCTTACCAAGTTTTTTACGCGCTGCGCATTTTTTTGCGTCGATCCTGAGCGTTGGCTATCAACTTATTTAACTGATTTTATATTGATGACTTACCTACCAATTTAGTTAATTATTTCCAATAAGTCAAAGATAGTTTATTGCCAGTAGTGTTGCTAATTATAATTATTTGTAATGACTTCGCGTTGTCAGGCGACGCTTCGTCTTGAGGATACCTGAAAAATTGAACAAAAAAAGTGGGCGATTTTTTGATTGAAATCAACTTTTAGGTCCTATTAATAGTTCCGTTGAGCTTTAGTGCTTGAATATTTGCCAGGCTCCGTGAGGGGTTTGAATAAACAGGGTACCGGTATCAAGCGAAGCTATAGATAAGGCTGAAGAGGAAAAAAATTTTTTCATCATAGTGGTACAGGATAGTGGTACAGGATAGTGGTACAGGATATGTTTTAGCACAGGATAAATTAATAGCAGATTTGTCTTATCCTGTTGGGTGTCAAATAGAGCAATCCAATAATAGGGGTGGGACGATGTGGGATGAAAGATATAGCGCGCAAGAATATGCCTACGGCACAGCGCCAAATCAGTTTTTGAAAGAAAACGTTCGCAGCATTCCAAAAGGCAGAGTTCTTAGTCTGGCGGAAGGCGAGGGCCGCAACGCCGTATTCCTGGCACAACAGGGTTACTCGGTAACGGCGGTAGATGCTTCTCTGGTTGGCTTGAATAAGGCAAGGCGCCTGGCCGAAAAAAATGGTGTTGTCATTGAGTGTATGCATGCCGATTTGGCAGATTATGATTTGGGCAATAATGAATGGGACGCAATCGTCTCCATATTTTGTCCTTTACCGTCGTCGTTGAGAATCGCGTTGTATAAGAAGGTCATGACGGGGCTAAAACGAGACGGTGTTTTTCTGCTCGAAGCATATACTCCCGATCAGTTGAAACACGGTACCGGTGGCGGAAATTCGGTAGACATGATGCAGACGAAAGAGTCGCTCAACAATGAGTTGGCAGGCCTTGAGTTCACGCATTTAATCGAGCTTGAACGGGATGTCATCGAAGGTATTTATCACACAGGTACAGGCGCGGTAGTTCAGGCCATTGCCACGAAAAAAAGATAACTAGCAGGTACCGCGCCGCGCTGGTCCTGCACTCGTGTTCTGAAAAAATTATTTCATTGACGAGGTGTCCGACTAAGCCGCAGTACTATGCGGCACACCTACGTCGGACACCTACGTCGGACTCAGGCACCGTTGCCTTAATTTCTTGTTTCAAGTTGCACCTGCTGTGTCCTGCAAGAGAGGTGAAAAGCGCCATCATGTTTCCAGTGTCAATAACATGACTGTCGCCAGCCAGCGTCATCCTTGTATTCGCGCTGACGTACGAGATCGTACGTTTAAGGTAAATTTGCTGCTTGAGCGGGAGCCCGGTATCAATACCCTCTTAGTCTATCTCATGGTGAAATAGCTGACGCAAGTAAGCAAGAAACGTTTCGTCCGTGCATAAGGCTTTACCAGGAGAATCCGATAGCTTAGCCACCGGCTGGCCGTTGCACGTGACGATCTTCATGACAATATTTAACGGGGTGACACCGGTGTCATTGGAAAGGTTGGTGCCGATGCCGAATCCTGTCATGATGCGGTCAGCGAAATGGCGATACAAGGAAAAGGATGTTTCCAGGTCGAGTCCGTCAGAAAAAACCAGTCGCTTGGTATTGGCATCGATGCGTAGCTTGGTGTAGTGCACCAGCGCTTTTTCTCCCCACACAACAGGGTCTCCGGAATCATGTCGCAAGCCATTGAATAATTTAGCGAAATATAAGTCAAAGTCGGCAAAAAAAGCATCCATTCCAACGACATCGGTCAGCGCTGTACCGAGGTCGCCACGATACTCCTGTACCCAGTCTTCCAGCGCTGCCTTTTGAAAATCGCGCAGACGCACACCAAACGACTGGTAGGACTGTAGGTACTCATGGGCCATCGTACCGATCGGCACCAACTGATATTTTTTTGCCAGATAGACGTTGGAGGTGCCCTTGAAATAGTGGGGTAATTGAGTAGCGAGTGTGGCGACCACTTCGTCTTGCCAGGCACCTGAAAAACGACGCCGAAGGCCAAAGTCAAAAAATTCAAAAGGATGTTTTTTTGCCGGCTCATGACTAAATTGATTAAGCAGAATAATTTTGTCAGCCAGGCGTTTGCGCGCCTCGGCCATGACGGCATCGCTGGTAAAGCGGCGAAAGTACAGTTCGTTAACGATATAAAGGACAAATATCTCAAAACCCGTGATGTGTACCTGCGGGCCAGTTGCGACAATGTGCAAGGTCTGTTCGACGGTGGTTACCGCGATGAATTTACGCTGGAAACGGAATACCGTCAGAAAATCAACAAAGTCGCTTTTGATATAGCGCAGGCTACGTAAGTAATCAAGTTCATCATCGGCAAACGATAGGGAGCATAAATGATCCAGCTCGCGCTCGACATCGACTTTCAGCTCTGACAGCGGATACTCAGGCGTGTTACGGCAAACAAAGGCATATTCAGTTTGGGCACCTGGATGGCGATGCAGCAAGGCCTGCCACATAGTAAATTTATATAAATCATTTTCAAGCAGACTGCAGACGATGGGTTGCATATTATTTAAAATCGTTTCATAAAAAAATGTGATATGTGCGATATATCTAGGCCAGCGACAGCTTCGCGAGATTGCATGATTCTTTCATGGTCTCCCGGTGTGGGCGAGAGACCCGGCGACGGCATCGACGAGCTGCTTTTCGCTGCGTCATCTGTTTGTATCAATCAATGCTGTTGCCTATTTATTGTGTTCTCTGTTGCATGGCAGGCAGTATAGGGGTAATCACGCCATCCGATGGTAACGCGGTGACACCGATTAGCTGCATGATGAGCGGATAAACATCGACATTGTCAAATGGCGGTAATACGATCGCTTTTTTAAATGCAGGTCCGGAGGCGATAAACAGCGACTGCATTTCAGGCGCCAAGTTATCATAGCCATGCGCGCCACCATGCCATTTTTTCCCGCTGTTATTGTTCGGGAAAATCAGCCAGCCAATCTCTGCAAGGCAGATGAACGCTGGAACACGGCTATTGTGACCGTAGTGAAAACGTGCCGGTATTTCCGCCTTAGGCCAGCACTGCATGTGTTCATGCTGTCGTAATAAAGCGGAAGCCATAAGGCTTTCTTGCCCGGGTGTTGCCTCGATTCCGGCATAAGTTCCGCCGTTGACCAAACGATACGAGGAGGGCGGGGTGACCTGATCG
>CANIFC010000301.1 GCA_947466695.1 Oxalobacteraceae bacterium
CGGCGAGGGTAGTGCCTATCAGGCCAGCGCCCATTTCGGTTTCGACGAGGCAGGGCGCCATACCTGGTCCGCCTCCACGCTGGGCATCATGGCGCTCAAGCGCTACGATACAGAAAACCGCCTGCTCGAAACCAGCACCCAAACGGCCCGCATTAAACAGACGCACAGCTACACGTATGATTTGCTAGGCCGCCTCATTTCCAGCACCGACGCCTCCGGTGCCACGCGTAGCATAGGCTACAACGAGCAAGGTCTGCCGGACGTCATGCGCGACACGCTCGGGCGCGAGCGGCACTACCGCTATGATGCGCTGGGCAATCTCAGCCAAGTCATTGCCGCCGCCAATACCCAGCAGGCCCAACTGCACAACACCGCCACCCGCTTCGGGCACGACGCGCAAGGACAGACCAACACCGTCATCGCCCCCAACGGCGCCACCACCCGTTATGTGCGTGACGACTTCAACCGCACGATCGCCATCACCAGCCCCGACAGCGGCACACTCACGCGCAGCTATGACGCTGCAGGGCGCATCGAAGCCAGTACCGACGCCGCCGGTAATCGTGCAAGGTATGAATTTGATGTCGCCGGGCGCATCGTCAAGCAAACCGTCATCGAGGCCAAAGCGCAAGGCACTGCCAGCAAACCAAGCATCACCACCTGGATGTATCAGGGCCAGCACCTGGTCGCCATCGACACCCCGGAGCAGAGCGAACGCTACCGCTATGATAAAAACGGCCAGCTCTCCAGCAAGACCGTCCTGCTCACTCTGGCCAACGGCACGCAAAGCACCAGCATCACCCATTACCGCTATGATGAACGCGGTCAGCTAACGAGCGCCAGTCTGCCCGACGGCAGCAGCATCACTTACCAGCGCAATGCGCAACAGCAGATCATCGCGATGCAACGCAGCCAGATTCAAACCCCCTGGTTACGCTGGCTGCTGCCGGCTAAAAATATCGTGCAGGATTTGCAGCGCGACCTCATCGGCCTAAGCCACGCCCGCTACGGCAATGGTATCGAAGCCTTCTACCAGCGCAGCCGCGAAGGCAATCTGGCGCGTATCGTCTACCGCCACCCCAAAGCTGGCGTTGGCGCTGCCCCGTTCAGCGGCCAAAGCGCCGCGTTCGAAAGCGTGCTGGGCATCAGCAGCGCCCACGCCGCGCAAAACCCGATCACGGCTGACAGCAAAAACACCTCCGCCTTACCCGGCGCACTGGGGTTGCCAGTCGACAAAGACGCACTGCTGGAGCACCGGTATTTATGGGATACCCAAGGCAACCTGCTGCATACGCAAAGCAAGATCGACAAAGGCAGAGCGACCAGCAATTACGCCTACGACGCGCAAGACCGGCTGATCGTTACCGGCACAGCCAGCGCTCATATTGGCGGTAGCGCAACCAAGGCCAGCACCAAGATCAACACCGGCCTATCCGCCAGTTCGCCCGCCACAGCGACAGCCAGTGCCAGTTACGCCCGCTATTTCTACGACGGCGCAGGCAACCGCCTGCTCGCGCAAGAAAACATTCAAGACCAGAGCGACAGCCAGAGCAATACCATCAAGACCGCCTATCAAGCCAACAGCAACCGCTGGCAACAGAAAAGCTCCAGCGACAGCGCAGCCGCACAATTGAGCCGCGCCAGCTATGACGAAAACGGCCAGCCAAACACAATAGGCCAGCGCGAATATGTCTGGGATGCGCTGGGCAGGCTCACCGAAGTCAGGCAGGAAACCGGCAAGCAAAATGAAAACCACACCCTCGCCAGTTACCGCTACAACCACAAGGGCGAGCGCATCAGCAAGCGTGTGGGCGACCGTCAAACCAATTACCTGTACGCAGGTAGAAAGCTGATTGCTGAACTCAACGCGCAAGGCCGGGTCATGCGCCAATACCTGTATCTGGCCGACCAGCCCATTGCCATCATCGACAGCCCGCAAGGCAGTACATTAGAAAGCGAAGAGCGCACGCCACTGAGCCAGATCGCCGCCGACTTAAAAACGGTATGGCAGGGCTGGTTCGGAGAAAGCGACACAACAGCCTACCTGCACAACAACCACCTGGGCGCGACCGAGATGGTCACCAATGACAAGGGCGCGCCGGTCTGGCAAGCCGCCTACAGCGCCTACGGCAAGGTTCAGCAGGCCAGCTACACCACAAGCCAAAGCACACCACAGCAGCACAGCCATTTCACGCTCAACTTGCGCCTGCCGGGCCAGTATGAAGATGAAGAAACCGGCTTGTACTACAACGATCACCGTTACTACGACCCGGATCGCGGTCAATATCTGACGCCCGATCCGCTGGGACTAAGAGGCGGCATCAACAGTTACGCCTATGTGGCGAATAATCCGCTGAAGTTTGTTGACCCTAGCGGGTTGATCTTGTTTGCGTTTGATGGGACGAATAATTCCAACCCACCACCCGGAGTCGATGATTTCTCGAATGTGTACAAGTTTTACCTGGCATATGATGTCGATCAGAACGGACCCGCCTGGTATATGAACGGTGTGGGTCGTGACGACAGCGATAGCAACATTCAAACTAACTGGTTCGATGATCTCGATGGCAACACGGCGCGAGCCCGCGTAGATTACATGCTGAAAAAATTTGACGACTACATGAGTAACACTACCTTCCAGAAAAATGAAGCGGTGAATATAGATATCACAGGCTTTAGTCGTGGCGCGGCCATGGCCAGAGATTTTTCCAATAAGGTGGCACAGCGATTGCAAAACAACAGCTTTTCCAAATCAGGTGCCTGTGTCCAGATTCGTTTCATGGGTTTATGGGATACCGTGGCACAGTTCGGACCGAACGGTGCCGCGAATAGTGACTGGCAGCTGGCGATTCCAACCGAAGCAAAAAATGTATTTCAGGCGGTGGCGCTCAATGAACATCGAGTCTTGTTTCCGGGTGAATCCATCGGTAGTGGTACACAGCGAGGATTTATCGGTAGCCATGCCGACATCGGCGGCAGTTACGGCACTGGCGATTTGTCGGATGTGGCGCTGAACTGGATAGTGGAACAGGCCAAGACAAGTGGGTTGAAGATGAAAACGTGGGATGAAATCCAGCACAGTGAATGGGGCGTTGTGACTAATCCGGTCTTACACGACAAGAGTACCGGCTTGTTCGATCGCGACTTTTGTCTGCGCAAGAACAATGAAGCCTGGGTTACGAATTGCCAGAAGCAGAAGCAGGCCACACCGGGTGGTATGACATGGAGTCAGACCCAGACCGGCAATTTTATCAATCTCTATAGCCAATCCACGATGGATGCCGATGGGTCATCCAAAATCGTTGGCGAAGTCAACATGAAGGAATATGCAGCATGGCTCAAACAAAATTATGGAATCGATATTCAATATTCCGGCAACTGATCCTGGTGCTACTGATCATGTCGACTATAGCGTGCCGCGCCGATGACAAGCCTGTCGGCATGACGCTGTTGTTTCAGAGTGCTGGCAGGTCAGTTGTAGTACAGCGCTTCGATCCCGACGGCATGCGCGGACCTGTGCCGGGCGCGGTTGGTTCTATGTCTCCACGAGGTGGCAAAGAAATGTCCTTCATGCCGGGCGATAGCAAACGTGGTGTGCCTGCGTTTGTAGATGTGGCGTGGGTGGTGCCAACGATAGAATTTGAAAAATGGGCAGAAGAACGAAAAAAAAAATCTGGTGCGGAAAGATATAGCGCTGAGGGTCGAGCGGACTATGACCGCGCTTGGGCTAAAGTACCGAATTACACAAAACGTATTGACCTCATTAATATTATCACCCCCGAGCTAGTTGCCCAAGTGCGTGCCGATTACAAGAATACGCAATTAAAACTCATTATCACTTTCAATAATGATGAAGTGGATATCAAGGCGGTGGCGTATAAATGGCGTTGAGTCGTAATTTTATGTTTTTTGTAGCGATGCCGATGGGTCATCCAAAATCGTTGGCGAAGTCAACATGAAGGAATATGCAGCATGGCTCAAACAAAATTATGGAATCGATATTCAATATTCCGGCAACTGATCCTGGTGCTACTGATCATGTCGACCATAGTGTGCCGCGCCGATGATAAACCGGTTGGCATGACACTACTGTTTCAGAGCGCGGGCATGCCAGAGAGAATAGGGGACAGACCAGAATGGCACTTACTTAAGCTTTTTCGGATGACCATTTTTCCGTACTCCTTCCCGTGCCGCAGCCCGTGTTTTGGTCAGTAGAGGGTAGGGTTTAGGTCTTCGCTTGAGGGCGCGCGGTTCGATTCGACCAGGGCGATCACCCACCGTCCGCTCAGCTACCAGCAACAAAAATGTCGAGGTAATTTCTGGGTCATTCGACCAGATCAGTGCGTCGC
>CANIFC010000302.1 GCA_947466695.1 Oxalobacteraceae bacterium
ATCTCAGCGGTCACAATAACTACTGACAATGCAAAAATTCTCTACTAAAGATCCGCTGCATCCTGATTTTTGGAACGAACGGTTTGATGCGCAATTTACGCCCTGGGATCAAGGTGGCGTGCCGCAGGCCCTGACAGAATTTATTGCCAGGACTGCAGCGCCTCTGGTTACCTTGATTCCCGGCTGCGGGCTCGGTTACGAGGTGGCCTTTCTGGCGCGCTCTGGCTGGGACGTGACGGCAATCGATTTTTCGCCTTCTGCCGTTGCTAGTGCCAGATCTGCGCTTGCTGAATGGAGCGAGCATATTGTCGAAGCGGATTTTTTTACCTACCAGCCGATACGCCCGCCTGAACTGATTTATGAACGCGCCTTCCTGTGCGCAATGCCGGTCAGTATGCGTGCTGACATTATCCGGCGCTGGGCTGCCCTGTTGCCCGCCGGAGGCTTGCTGGCGGGGTTCTTTTTCATCGACAATAGTCCGGAACCATCCATCAAAGGACCGCCGTTCAGTATCGCTGCCGGCGAGTTGCAGGGGCTGCTTTCTCCTTACTTTGAATTATTGGAAGAGAGCGAAGTTGCTGATTCCATTGCGGTCTTTGTTGGCAAGGAACGTTGGCAGGTATGGCGACGCCTGGGTGTCAGCTAGTGAGGTAGTGCGTTCGGCCGGGGCTTTCAAATCTGCCTGAGAAGACAAGAAAATTGAATGTTCCGGAGCTGAAAAGCCGGCGTCCGGCAAATGAAACCCGGTCATGCCGGATGTCGGACGAGCGTGAGCGCCACCTGTCGCTATTTTGATCCACGCTGCCTTTGTTTTATCACCAGTAAAAATTTTCCTCATTTCATGATCAAGACAGAAGCGCCCCGATTTATTCTCAAGGATCTCATTGCCACCGATGAGCAAGTCAGGATTCAGCTTGCCAGAAACAAGGTGGTGGTCATCAAGGCCAATGCCGGCGCGGCCAAAACGACGACGCTGGCGCTGCGGATTGGCGAGGCGATTGCACGCAAGCTGGAGCCGGAAAATATTTTGGCGCTGGTTTTTACGCCCGAGGCCAGGGATGTATTGAAAAAAAGAATGGTCGAAATCGGCCTGCCGTTTGCCACTGCGGCGCGGGTGCAGGTTGCCACCTTTGAAAATTTTGCCAGCGACATGCTGGAAAAAATAGAATTGCGGCGCGTTCCGGCTTTACCTCACATCAAGGATTTGAAGGAATATGTGGTTGCCGCGCTGGAGAACGTCAGCGAAAAATACACTGGAGAGGTCGATTTTTTAGAGATCAGCACGCATAGCCTGGCGATCAGCCAGTTCATCGATGCCCAGCTCGGGCTTAAGGCCAGAATGTCCTTGCTGGGCGATTTTGAGTTCATGGAGCTAGAGGAAGTCAGTACGCTGCTTGGCGTCCAGTTGTCGGAGTACCTGAGTGCAGTCGAATATGAGTTGATCCGTCTTGGCAATGATGACCGGGTCCTGTTTCGAGGCTTGTTTGATGCGACCTATGATCTGGCGCGAATTCTTGATGCCGAACCTTTTAGCAAGACATTGCTACCGCGGTATCGCCTGATACTTTGTGATGAATTACATGATTTGAACGAGGCGTCTTTCCGTATCCTGATGCACCTGATTGATCCCGCCTATACCTATTTCGTCGGTGCCGGCGATAGTGATCAGGTAATTCATTCCAGACTCGGAGCCAGCGAAGAATTCATCAATAGCCGTTTCAAGGAAAATTTTCCGGCGATGATGGGCTATCCGCTGACCAACTGCTACCGGCACGGACCGCATCTTGCCTATGCCATGGAGGCATTTAAAAATAAAAAAGTGGAATCTTTACTGCCTCTGAGAACGGAAATCAGTCAGCTTTTTTATGATAATACCGATATCACGGGCTGTGCTGAGCAGGTAGTCGCCGCATTGAAGCGCTGGCAGAAGGCGAAGCACCCATTGGGTGACTGTGCCATCCTGATACGCGAAAGACATCAATCGATCGCCATCGAAAACGCGCTGATGCAAGCCGATATCGCTTATCACACGCTGGAAATGAAGGGTTATCTGCAGCGCGAGGAAATTCTTTTTCTTCGTGGCGTGATGGCGATCGCCCTGAAAAATTTTGCCAGCGTCAAATCAAAAAAAATACGGGGTGATATTTTTGATGCCGTGGTTATTTTTGCCGAAGTGAGCCTGTCCCCGGATGAACGCATGGAGGATTTCCGGCAAAGTGCGGTGGATACGGAAAATACACCAGAGGCCTTGTCATGGTTTTTCTCCGGGCGGCTTAATCAACATGGCAGCAAGGAGCTGAGGGCAAGAGTGAAGCTGCTGCTGGAACATCTGCTTGCTTCTGCCAGCAGCAAGCCAGCCGAGTTCGCTTTGGGCGAGGTCAATGTTGAGCTCACCGACATCCTTGACTACATACGCAGTGCGCAGATGACTGGCCTTGAGTCTGAGGTGTTTGCCGACGTGGAAGACAAGCTGGCGGAGATTATGGCGCACCTGACGCGGCGTATCCTGATCGACGAACCCGGGTTGTTGTTGCGCGAGTTACGCAATAATCTTCTGAGCCTGCAATTTCATCTTGACCGTGTGGTGGAGCAGGGCGTGAAAAACCGGATGTCGGCGGTAGTGGCCTATGTGGAAAATCTTGATCCGGAGACGCCAGCGGACTTGGTATTGCGCGAAATTTGCCAATTGATGCATATTGAGACGCTGGCCAGACGCCTGTACGTTCATGCCTATGACGCCATGGTGGTCAGTAAGTCGGTACAGGGTTTTATCGACGTAGCGGCACAAAAAAAGATGAACCTGCGTCAGTTCTCGGAGTGGATCGGGGCGGCAGATGAATTCATCTCGGTACGCAAGAGCAAGAATGCCGTACTGCTCGAGTGTGTGGCCAATTCCAAGGGAAAAGAATTTGGCCACGTTATTTTGCCTTTTCTTGAAAAATCCGAGTTTCCCTTTGCCGGGTTGGCCTCAAAAGAAGAGGAAAACCTGTTCTATGTGGCGGCAACGCGTGCCAGATTGTGCCTGACCCTGATTAGTCCGAAGACGGAAAGCTTGCGCAGTCCCTACCTTGCAAGGATGAAACTGGGCAATAGCAAGGCGCGGGCGGACGCCGCCGTTGAACATAATGCCAGTGTGCTCAGTACCGCAGTACGCATTGAATTTAAGGCCAATGGTGACGACTGGGCGCTGGCAAAGTCTCTTGGGGCACACTGGGATTTTTCCAGAAAGGTATTCTATTTAAAAAGTGATCAGGACGCTAAGCCTTTTATACAATGGTTACGCAGCTGAGAGGATCATTTACCGCTATTTATCATTATTTATCGCTACTAAGCGCTGCTTACTTTTCTGTCTATCAGTGATTTTCATTCTTCCAACCGGCACCATTGTGTGAAATTTCATCAAAAACCTTTATAATTCAGGGTTTTACAAGATTTTTTGGATAATTACGATGCCTATCTATGCTTACCGTTGCGAAGAATGTGGTTTCGCCAAGGATGTTCTACAGAAAATGTCTGACGAACCCCTGAGTATTTGTCTGGAATGTGGCAAGCCAAGTTTTAAAAAGCAGGTCACTGCAGCTGGCTTCCAGTTGAAGGGGTCCGGTTGGTATGTGACCGATTTTCGTGATGGCAAGGGTGGTGCCAGCAAACCGGCAGCAGGCCATGGCGACGGGGTCAGCGCATCAGTTGAATCAGGTCCGGCGTCCAGCGAGCCGGCGGCATCGACAAGCGCAGCGGCGGCTGCACCTGCAACACCTGCCGCCTCTGCAACGCCAGCCAGCAGCGATACCAAAGTGGCCTGATGACGGCCGTGTCACAACAACCGGAAATGGATCATCATGCGTAAATATTTCATCACAGGTCTACTGATTTTAGTTCCCCTGGCAATCACGTTGTGGGTATTGCACGCCATCATCAGTACCATGGATCAATCCTTGCTCCTGCTGCCGGTACAATGGCGTCCGGAGCAGTTGCTGGGCTTCCAGATTTTGGGGATTGGGACTATCCTGACCCTGCTGATTATTTTTCTCACCGGTTTGCTGGCACAAAATTTCATCGGTAATTATGTAGTTGAGGCGTGGGAATCCCTGTTGAAGCGTATTCCCATCGTCAATTCCATTTATTCCAGCGTCAAGCAAGTTTCCGATACCCTGTTTTCCTCTTCGGGTAATGCCTTTTGCAAGGCGGTACTGGTGCAGTATCCGCGCCAGGGATGCTGGACCATTGCGTTTCTGACCGGCGTTCCGGGTGGTGACGTGGCAAATCATTTACTGGGTGATTTTGTCAGTATTTATGTCCCGACCACGCCGAATCCGACCTCGGGATTTTTTTTG
>CANIFC010000303.1 GCA_947466695.1 Oxalobacteraceae bacterium
AACTGTAGCTGGTGCTTTTCCAGAGCCTCATGAAGCTCGTTTTCCATTTTCAGGCGTTCATGGGCATGCATGTTCATTTCTGTTGAAAAGAAGCAAAATATTCCTCCGCCTTCCGCTTTTGCACAGTACATGGCTGTATCGGCTTTTTTCATCAGATTCAGAATTTTTTCTGCATTATCAGGATAGAGCGCGATGCCAATGCTGGTCGATGTATGCAGGGTGTGGCTATCGATGTAAAAAGGCTGACTGAGTTGCCGGGTAATTTTTTCAGCGACGATAGCTGCGGCTGAGGCAACATCATGACCTTGCAAGATGACGACAAATTCGTCCCCTCCCAGCCTTGCCACAATATCTTCTTTACGCAGGCAGGAGGTAAGCCGAAGTGCCACTTGAACCAGTAACTCATCTCCGACTGAGTGGCCGAGGGTATCGTTGACGTTCTTAAAACGGTCGAGATCGAGGAACATGACTGCCAGCTGTTCCGAGGCGCGCGACGCAGACGCTATGAATTTTTCCAGTAGTATTTGCAAGTGTAAGCGGTTCGGTAAGCCAGTAAGCGTATCGTGGTGTGCAAGTCGCTCAACAAGCCGCTCTGACTCTTTATAACGGCTGATGTCGATAAAATTGGCAAGATAAAACTCAATGTCGCCAAGTTTGTCACGCACGACCGAAATGGTCATCAGCTTGGGGTAAATGCGACCATCCTTGCGCTTGTCCCACATCTCGCCCTGCCAGAATCCCTCTGTCAGGATGGACTGCCACATCGTTTGATATTCATCGCGGCTAGTCTGGCCGGATGACAGTAATTTAGGATTTTTACCGAGTACGTCATCCTTGGAGTAGCCAGTCAGTTTCTTGAAGGCCATATTGACATCGATAATAAGATTATGACGGTCGGTAATAATGATGGCTTCACCGCTGTAATTGAAGACGAAACCGGCCAGCCTGAGTTCCCTTCGTTCTGTATTGCGCCTTATGAGATTGTGCACCCTGACATTGAGCGTACCTGGAGAAATCGGTTTTATCAGGTAGTCGTCAGCTCCGACGCTGAGCCCGTCGAGTTCATTTTGTTCTGAGGCATCTGCACTGACCAGGATGACGGGAATATCGCACATGTTTGGATCTGCCCGGATCTGGCGTAGAACATCGATACCGCTTAAACCCGGCATTTTTACGTCAAGAACGATTAACTTGGGTAGTTCAGGCTGACTTTTTAGTAGCGCCAGAGCAGAGTCTCCACTCGTTGCCGTCTTGAGGCGAAAATCCGTTTTCAGTGCCGCAATCAAAACATGCAGGTTGGTTGACAGATCATCGACCAGCAAGACCAGCGGCATATTGGTTGGATTCAGGATTTTGCTAGTCATTTCGGCTCTCTGGCGTTCTGTTACTGGTTTTCATTTGATAAAAAACGGTCATCGCCGTGGCGTGATCAAAATTATCCAGGTGATGTAGTAATTGCTGTGCCAGCGCACAGCGGGGCCTGCCGGCGACTGTAAAACAGTGCAAGTTACGTCGTAATGTTTCGGGAATAAGCTCCTGGCTCACGATGAACGGTTCAAGGGCATGGATGATCTCAGTCCATGAAAGAGATTCTTGTTCGCTGGCGTAGTCAGGCTCCGGTTGCCGGTAGCTGGCGATATGTTGCTGTATTTTTTCGATTGTCTTAGCGAGACATCTGTCGAATGCAGTGCGGCTGTTGAGCGGGCCGTTACTGCGCAACTCATCGTGTAAATCATGACTTGCCGTCGCCAGTGCACAGGCTCCCAGGTTGGCGGCAACACCCTTGATGGAATGGATCAGATCAATGATCGCTTCGGTTTGCCCGGCCTCGACCAGGGCGTCTAATTTATCTGTAACATCCTGAAAATTTTCAACAAAATTGATCAGAAGGCGTTGTTGCAGATCGCGGTCGCCATCTAGCCGGCGTAATCCCTCTAGTTGGTTAAATAATATTTTTTCGTTGCCAGGCGATGCTGGTGCCGGGGGAGTAACAACATGGTTGATCCGGGTGTACAGGTTGAATACGCGGATGATTTCTTCTGGCTCTATGGGTTTGCAAATAAAATCCGTCATGCCGATTGCCATGCAGCGTTCGCGGTCTTCCGCCATGACGGCGGCCGTCATGGCAACGATCGGCAGAGATCTGCCCTGAGCCAGTTGGCGTATCTGCCGGGTAGCTTCAATTCCGCCCATGACCGGCATGTGCAGATCCATAAATACGAGGTCAAATGTTTGCCTCTGCACCAGTTCCACGGCTTCTGCGCCATGCGAGGCAATGGTGAGCAGGGCGCCACGTTTTTTAATGATGCTGGCCGCAACTTCCTGATTTAGTTCATTGTCTTCGACCAGCAGGATCCGGATGCCATCGAAACGCTGGATAACTAGTGTTTTCGCATCGGGAATAACTGGAATTTCGTCAAACAGCAAGGCGTTAAACAACGCTGAGGGAACTACCGGCTTGGTCAGTATGCCATTGATACAGACCGCATCGGGCTGTTGCAGCAGGAGTTGTTTATTGTAGGCCGTGATCATCAGGATAGGCAAAGGGGTCACGATGTTATTGGCCTGTTCATCGGACCTGAGTTTCAGCGCCACCTCAAAACCACTCATACCGGGCATACGCCAATCGAGCAGCAAGGCATGAAATGGCTGCCCTGAATGGCTGGCTTCGGCCACTGCAGTCAGTACATCCCTGCCATTTTTTTCTTCGGAGACTTCCATCCCCCAAGCCCGGAGCAAGACCGACAGTATCTGACGGGAAGTGGCCTGGTCATCGGCTACCAGCACCCGTTTGCCGCGCAGTTTTTGTAAATCGCGGTCCTTGTGCTCAATGTCGTTATTGTCGGCCGCTAGTGTTCCGGCACTGATGGTGAACGTGATGTCGGAGCCGTTGTTCAGGGTACTTTCGAGTGTAATCTCGCCGCCTAACAGCTCGACCAGTTTCTTGACAATCGCCAGCCCGAGGCCACTACCGCCAAATTTACGTGTGATGCTCGAATCTGCCTGTGAAAAAGATTGAAACAGGGAACCGACCTGGTCTGGCGCAATGCCTATGCCGGTATCGCGCACGTTAAAGCGCAGTATGATGGCGCTATCTCTTTGCTGGAGCACGCGGATGCCGATATAGATTTCACCTTGGTCGGTAAATTTGATGGAATTGCCGACCAGGTTATTGAGTATCTGGACCAACCTGAACGGATCACACAAGATAACATGAGGGACATCTGGCGCAATGTCGAGAAATAATTCCAGCCCTTTTTCCTCTGCCTGTGGTCCAAGAAGTTCGGCCACTTCGACCAGTACCGCCTCTACACTCATTGGAATGCGTTCAACGGCCAGACGGCCAGCTTCGATCCGGGAAAAATCGAGGATGTCGTCGATGATGCGAACCAGCGCCTGGCCGGAGCGGCTGACTTTTTCCAGCTGGGCGCGCTGTTCCGGATCCAGATCCGATTCCATGACGTTACGGGTGAAGCCCAGAATAGCGTTCATGGGAGTGCGGATTTCATGGCTCATATTTGCCAGAAATTGTGATTTGGCTTGCAGCGCTGCCTGCGCCACTTCCTCGGCCCGCTTGCGCTCAGTGATGTCACGTGCCGCGGCGAACGCGCCAAGCACATTGCCGTCGCCGTCATGGAACAGGCTGGAGTTATAGAGGACGTCCGTGATCTTGCCTGAGACATGACGAATCGCGAGAGCGTAATCAGTCACAAATCCCTGCGCAAACACTTGCTGGTAGCCTTCCCGTGCTTTGTCCGGGGCGGTGCAATAGTCGGCAAAGTCGCTGCCAATCAGGTGAGATCTGGCAACTCCGGTCACCTGTTCTGTAGCGGCATTGACATCGGTAATTTTACCTTGTGCGCTAATGGTGACCAGCGGATCGAGACTTGCCTCAATCAAGCTGCGGGCGTATTGTGATGCGGCCTGAATGGATGCTTCCGCTTTTTTGCGTGCAGTGTTGTCAGTTCCAATGAGCAGATAGCCGATGATGGTGTCACGGTCATCTCTTAAGGCCGTCACCGATACCATTGCAGGGAACCGGCTACCGTCTTTGCGGATGTAAGTCAGTTCATAAATGTCTTCAATGCGACGCGAGGCTTTGAACACCAGGGCATCAAAGCCAGGTTCGATGTGCGTTTCAAGTTCGACGGAGAGTTCCTTGGCACGCGCGATCACTTCTTCCGGATCAGAGATATCGGCAGGCGTAATTTTATTGACGACCTCTGCTGCGGTATAGCCGAGCATCCGTTCGGCGCCGACGTTAAAAATTTGGATGACACCCTTGGCATCGGTAGCGATGCTGGAAAAATTGGCGCTGTTAAA
>CANIFC010000304.1 GCA_947466695.1 Oxalobacteraceae bacterium
CGGTACTGGCGATTGCAGATGTCGCTGTCTCTACAACAGTTAAATTGGGAGGCGCCGTGGTCGGGACGGCGATCGATGTGACTTCAGCGGGAGTGGGAGTGATTGCCGGACGAAGCGGCAAGTAACAGATGTAGTTAGATGCGCTTTTTCGACAGGTATTTGCCCTTCTCATTTTTTTCGTCCCTATCATGCCAACAATCGAACAAATCAATTGCCACAGCAAGGCTCAGGATGCGGCCAGAAAAGTCTTTGAGAGACTTCCCGAACTGATCACTGCAAATGACTCCGAGCAGAGTATCGCAACGAAAGCCTACGACATGTTGCGTGATCTGGGTTGTCCTGAAACCTGGTATTACCGCTGCCCGGCCCTGGTTTTACTCGGAACACGCAGTTGCATATCGGTTTCGGGAAAAGCCTACCAGCCGAGTGAGGAGCTGGTCGGATTATCCAACCTTATCACCATTGATCTGAGCCCCATACACGAACACTATTGGGGTGACTGCGCGCGCTCGTTTCCCGTCGAAAACGGTAAGGTCTCAAGAAGTCCGGAACTACTTGAATTTAAAAATGGACTGCATTTTTTAACCCAGCTACACAAAAAAATGTTGCGGCTGGTTCGCCCCGAAACCAGCTTGGGACAATTATTCGACTGGACCAATGTGTGTATTCGCGAAAGCGGTTTTGTAAATCTTGATTACAGGAATAATGTCGGCCACAGCATTGCCTCATGCAAGGAAGACCGGCAATTTATTGAGGCAAAAAATCCGGTCAGACTAGGCGACGTGAAGTTCTTCAGCTTCGAACCATTCGTGCGTCTAAAAGGCGGGACCTGGGGCTTCAAACATGAGGATATTTTCTTCTTCAATCAGGCTGGAACCCTTGAGACGCTTTAAGACGCTGTAGACGCTACAGGCACAAATACGCTGCTCAATAGGTAGGCATCAGGAATCAGGCGATAACGACCTGATTCCTGAAACTTGACACTACTTCTTATTTATTGGCACAAGTTACCGTAATATTGCTGGCAGCGGCAGGGTTGCTCAATTGGGCTACTCCTGTTGCGTTTATCACGCTGCAGGTTTGCCCGACCGGTTGCGTTCCTACAGTGACCGCATACGCACTGCCATCGGCCAGATTATTGGGAAACGTATAGGCACCGGCCGCTATCACCGTCCGGCTATCAGTACCATTATTTAACAGGACAACATTAAGCCCCGCACCAAGACCGGCAACCGTACCTGAAATTGGCACTGCAGCGACACAATTGATCATGACGTTATTTGCAGCTGTCTTATTGGTATTATCAGCAACTCCGGCTCCATTCAGGACAGTACATACCTGGGCGGCAGGCTGTGCGATCACCACTACCTCATAATGATATCCATTGACAATATAGCTAGGCAAAACAAAGGCACCATTGGCAGTAAGTCCGTTTCCCTGAATGGCAATGAGGGTCGATGCATCGATCGCGGCACCGGCACTCGCCCCGGTCTTCGTACCTAAACCCAAAGTCGTGGTGCTCGCCAGACCGGTTAACGTGCCGCCAACCGGTATATTGGGTACACACGTAACCTTGATATTATTGAGTGCCGCTTCACCAGCCATCCGGCCGACACCATTTGCAACAGTACAATGATCTGTATTGGGCTGCGAAGCAACCGAAATGTTATAGGCCGCGTCACTTGCAGCCCTAAAAGTAAACGGCCCGTCGGCACTTAACCGTACCAGATAATTAGTTTCGTTTTTCAAGACCAGGAGACTGCCCGCGGTGAGACCCTGAACGCTGCCGCCCACAGTCGTATACACAAAACCACCACACCCAACTAATGCCAACGTCAAAACGGAACCAATGAAAGTTGCTTTGTTAATTATTTTAGCCAAAATAAGTTCTGCCTTTTAAAAATACGGGAATGATCATGACAAGTGCAAAATTGCGCTTGAGGCAGCGATGACATTGCCTCTGATATCCCGGCAAAAAGACGCACCAGGAAAAGGGCCAGAGAATGACGATGAACGCACTGCGAATAAACTGCAAAAAAATAAATGTTTATTGTACAGTAAGGCAATCGGCCGCGGCCGCTATACAAGTACCCTTTAAAAACACCCATAGGTTTGTGATCTGACGCGCAGTCGGTTAACATGGCAACATTACAGAGTAAGCTTATCGCTACCAAGTTCCGGTGGCCAACCGTACCTACCCAATTTAACCAGCATGTCTCCAGACGAATATTGCCAACAAAAAGCCACTCAAAGTGGCTCCAGCTTTTACTACAGTTTTCTGTTTCTTCCCTTGGAGCGGCGTCGTGCCATCACAGCGCTCTATGCCTTTTGCCGGGAAGTCGACGATGTGGTTGATGACACTAACGACGAGGCCATTGCCCACAGCAAACTGAGCTGGTGGCATCAGGAAGTGCATGCCATGCTGGCAGGCCAGCCAACTCATCCGGTAACAAGGGCATTGCAGCCACACATGAGTACGTATTCACTTGATGGTGCGCTTTTACTCGCCATTATCGATGGCATGGCAATGGATCTGAATCAAAATCGCTATCTCGACTTTATTGCCCTGAAAAAATACTGCTGGCACGTCGCGAGTGCCGTGGGGATTCTTTCCGCCGGTATTTTTGGCATGAAGAACCCGCAGACCAAGGAGTTTGCAGAAAAACTGGGCTTGGCATTACAAATGACCAATATCATTCGCGACGTCGGGGAGGACGCCCGCAAGGGACGCATTTACCTGCCTGTGAATGAATTGCAGCAATTTAAAGTCACCGCCAGTGACATTCTCAACAACCGCCACAGCAAAGAATTTGAAGCGCTGATGCAGTTCCAGTTCAACCGCGCTCAAGCCTTGTACGACGACGCCTTGCAGTCGCTGCCAGCGGAAGATCGCAAGGCACAACGCACCGGGCTCATCATGGCATCCATTTATCGCGCTTTGCTCGATGAAATACAGCGCGATGGCTTTCACGTCTTGAGCCAGCGGATTTCCCTGACGCCGATACGCAAACTCTGGCTGGCCTGGAAGACGTATATTCGTGGCTAAACAATCCATGGCAAGTGAGCGCAAAAAAATTGCCGTGATCGGGGCGGGCTGGGCCGGTGGCAGCGCCGCCGCGACTCTGGCAGAACGCGGACATCAGGTCACCCTGATTGAAGCCGCGCGCACCTTGGGAGGGCGCGCGCGGAAGGTCGATGTGCATGGCGACATCCTCGATAATGGCCAGCATATTTTGCTGGGTGCCTACCGGGCCAGTCTGGACATGATGCATCTATTGGGCATAGACACCGGGACTGCCCTGCTCAGGCTACCCTTGCAAATGTGTTACCCGGAAGGCGCTGGCGGCATGCACTTCGTCGCCCCCAAACTACCGGCACCGATACACTTGCTGATGGCATTGATCAAGGCAAAGGGCTTGAACAGGGAAGACAAATTATCACTCGCCAGATTCTTCACTACCGCCCGCTGGATGGAATGGCAACTACATCAGGACTGCAGTGTCAGCGAGTTGTTACAGCGTTTTGACCAGACTGAAAAACTGTGCAGACTCATGTGGATACCGCTCTGCATCGCAGCGCTTAATACACCTGCGGAGCGCGCTTCGGCGCAGATTTTCCTGAACGTATTGCGCGACAGCCTGGGGGCGAGTCGTGCCGCCTCGGACATGCTGCTACCCCGGATTGATTTAAGCAGCCTGCTACCGGAAGCGTCGGCCCGCTTCATCGAACAGCGCAATGGCACAACGCTGACTGGCGTTTCCGTCAAGGGATTAGCGCTAAAGACGGATCGAACCTGGGAACTGAAAAGTGCCGGCAAGGTGAGCGCATTAGAGAGCGCATTAGAGGGCGCATGGGATGGCGTGATTATTGCCACATCACCCGGACAGGCCAGGCAATTGCTCGAAAATTCCGGGCTTGCGGGGCTGGAGTCAACTGCGGCAGCGATTAATTTCGACTATGAACACATCACGACCTGCTATCTGCACTACGGTCCGGAACTTCGCCTGCCTCGCGCATTTTACGCACTGGCAGATGATCCGCTGCGGCAGCGATGGGGCCAATTTGTCTTCGACCGTGGCCAACTACATCCCTCTCAGGCGGGCTTACTCTCGGTAGTCGTCAGCGCCTCAACGGATAGCAATGCACTCAATCACACCGAATTAGCCGCAGCGATAGCGCATCAACTGGCAGCTGACTTCACATTACCGATTATGGCGACACCAAACTGGTCACAAGTCATCACCGAAAAACGCGCGACGTTTTCCTGCACACCAGGCCTCAGGCGACCGGACAATC
>CANIFC010000305.1 GCA_947466695.1 Oxalobacteraceae bacterium
AGGGGTGAAGTGTTCATATTGTCTCAATTCCCCATTGAAAATTTTGTCATTAAATTTTTTTAGAGTTTTTGTACTGTATACGTGAACCCATATATTAGTTCGCTTGCCGTTTTGCACCGCACAATTGTGTCATACTAATTTGTTATATCAGTTTTTTACGCTCAACGGTTCATTTCATTTTTAGACATCAGATCATGCTTAAAACGCTCTACGACAAACTATGGGAGTCTCACATAGTTCACACTGAAGAAGACGGCACGTCTATTTTATATATAGATCGTCATTTGTTGCATGAAGTAACCAGCCCGCAAGCTTTTGAGGGGCTACGGCTTACCGGCCGTACACCTTGGCGACTGTCAGCCAATCTTATGGTGGCAGACCACAATGTTCCGACGACCAATCGTGTTAATGGTATCAACGATCCTACTTCTCGATTACAAGTAGAAACGTTAGATGCGAATGCCAAAAAATACGGTCTCACTTATTTTGGAATGAATGACCGGCGTCAGGGAATCGTTCATGTGATCGGGCCCGAGCAGGGCGCAACATTGCCCGGAATGACTGTCGTTTGTGGCGATTCACACACCTCAACCCACGGCGCGTTTGCCTGCCTTGCCCACGGCATCGGCACCTCCGAGGTCGAGCATGTGCTCGCAACACAAACATTGATTGCTAAGAAATCAAAATCCATGCTGGTGCAGGTCGATGGTGCGATGCCGGTTGGAGTAACGGCAAAAGATATTGTATTGGCCATTATTGGTAAAGTCGGCACTGCTGGCGGAACCGGCTATGCCATTGAGTTTGCCGGATCGACAATCCGTAGCCTGTCCATGGAAGGCCGGATGACCATTTGCAACATGGCCATTGAGGCTGGTGCCCGCGCCGGAATGGTCGCTGTTGATCAGACCACCATCGATTATGTTAAAGACCGTCCATTCTCACCTGCCGGTCCGCATTGGGATCGTGCAGTTGACTATTGGTCTACCCTGCACACGGATGCCGGTGCCAGATTTGATATGGTCGTGACTCTGAATGCGGCCGAGATCAAACCGCAAGTGACGTGGGGAACTTCACCTGAAATGGTGGTCGCCATCGATAGCCGTATACCTGATCCTGATCAGGAAAAAGATGCGGTCAAACGTGACGCAATGGAGAAAGCCCTGGTGTACATGGGATTAAAACCAAATATGGCGATTGAGGACATTCGGATCGACAAAGTATTTATTGGTTCTTGCACAAATTCACGGATCGAGGATTTACGTGCCGCAGCGGCTGTTGTGCGGGGTAAGTTTCGCGCCTCTAACGTCAGTCTTGCAATGGTCGTGCCAGGCTCTGGCCTGGTCAAGGTTCAGGCGGAACGTGAGGGACTGGATCAAATATTTCGTGATGCAGGGTTTGAGTGGCGCGAACCGGGTTGCTCCATGTGCCTGGCAATGAACGATGACAGGCTCGAGCCTGGCGAGCGTTGTGCATCCACGTCGAATCGCAACTTCGAGGGGCGCCAGGGACAGGGTGGACGTACTCATCTGGTCTCTCCCGCGATGGCCGCTGCAGCGGGTATTGCAGGCCACTTTATTGATGTTCGCGCTCTGCGCTAATTTTTTTATGGAACCTGATATGAAGAAATTGTTTGCGTTGGTTTTTTGCGTCATGTTTTTTTCCGGTTGCAATACGGTGAATGGATTTGGCAAAGACGTGAAAAAAGTTGGTGAATCACTTGAGACTTCGAGTAAGAAATAAAAATGGAAAAATTTACCATACTGAATGGCTTGGTGGCGCCCATGGACAGGGCAAATGTCGATACAGACGCCATTATTCCAAAACAATTTTTAAAGTCAATTCAGCGAAGCGGCTTTGGTCCGAACCTGTTTGACGAGTGGCGTTATCTGGATCATGGTGAGCCTGGTGTTGACAACAGTAAACGCCCGCTTAATCCGGATTTTATTCTGAATCAACCGCGCTATCAGGATGCTTCGATTTTATTGACGCGCAAAAACTTTGGCTGCGGTTCGTCTCGGGAACATGCTCCCTGGGCTTTGGAACAGTACGGATTTCGTGCCCTCATTGCGCCTAGTTTTGCGGATATTTTTTATAATAACTGTTTCAAAAATGGTCTTTTGCCGATCGTATTGCCGGAACAGAGCATCGATCATTTATTCAGCGAAGTAAAAGCTTTTCCTGGTTTTCGCCTAATCATTGATCTCGATAAGCAACTCGTTGCCACCTCGGACGCGAGCGTACAGTATCCCTTTGAAGTTGATGCTTTTCGTAAATATTGTTTGTTTAACGGTTTGGATGATATTGACCTGACTTTGCGTCAGGCAGACAAGATACGCGCATTTGAAGAACGCCATCTCATCGCGCATCCTTGGTTGGTAAATACAATTTAATTTAATACGATTTGATATAAATATGAAAATTGCAATTTTACCAGGTGATGGTATAGGGCCAGAAATTATAGATCAGGCTGTCAGTGTTTTAAAAGCGCTTGGTGAGCCATTTGAAATGGAATTTGCGCCAGTCGGTGGTGCTGGGTATGAGGCTAGCGGTCATCCGTTGCCTGAGGCAACGCTGAAGCTCGCGCAACAGGCTGATGCTATTTTATTTGGTTCTGTGGGCGACTGGAAATACGACACGCTTGAGCGAACCTTACGTCCTGAACAAGCTATTTTGGGTTTGCGCAAAAATCTCAACTTGTTTGCCAATCTGCGGCCCGCAATTTTATATCCCGAGTTAGCCGGCGCGTCGACCTTGAAACCGGAAGTGGTTTCCGGATTGGATATTCTCATTATCCGCGAGCTGACCGGAGATATTTATTTTGGCCAGCCGCGTGGCATGCGAATTTGCCCGGATGGTCCCTTCAAAGGGCAACGTGAAGGCTTTGATACCATGCGCTACGCCGAAGGAGAAATCAGGCGAATTGCTCATGTAGCCTTTCAAGCTGCACAGAAACGCGACAAACGCCTGACGAGCGTCGATAAGGCAAATGTACTGGAGACTTTTCAATTCTGGAAAGACATCGTCACCGATGTGCACGGCGATTATCCGGATGTTGTTCTTGACCATATGTATGTGGATAATGCAGCCATGCAACTGGTTCGCGCACCGAAAAAATTTGACGTTCTTGTTACCGGCAATATGTTTGGCGATATATTGTCGGACGCCGCTGCAATGCTGACCGGTTCCATTGGCATGTTGCCGTCGGCATCACTAGACGCAAACAATAAAGGTTTGTACGAGCCTTCTCATGGCTCTGCACCCGATATTGCAGGTAAAGGGATCGCCAATCCTTTGGCGACTATCCTTTCTGCCGCCATGATGCTGCGCTATTCATTGGGCAAGGCTGAGCAGGCCGATCGTATTGAGAATGCAGTTAAAAAAGTATTGGCGCAAGGTTTGCGTACTCCAGATATTTACGAAACCGGAACAACCAAGGTCGGTACCGTTGAGATGGGCGCGGCAGTTGTGCGGGCATTAGCCTAGACTAATCTAGCTAAGTAACTAGGTGGAAAACTGCAGATGAATCTGCATCTATGAAGGAATAATGATGAAACTAGTTGGTCTGGTAGGTTGGCGTGGAATGGTAGGTTCCGTCCTGATGCAACGCATGCAGGAAGAAGGCGATTTTAGCCAAATCGAACCAGTGTTTTTTTCCACATCCAATTCAGGTGGCGCGGCCCCTGTTATGGCTAAAAATGAGAAATTGCTCAAGGATGCAAACGATGTTGATGCATTGAAAAAATGCGACATTATCATCACTTGTCAGGGAGGTGATTACACAACTGACATTTATCCTAAATTACGGGCTGCGGGTTGGAACGGGTATTGGATCGACGCCGCATCAAGCCTGCGTATGGAGGCCGACGCCATTATTGTTCTTGACCCGGTTAATCTTGATGTCATTAAATCCGGCTTAAGTCGTGGTGTGAAGAATTATATTGGTGGTAACTGTACTGTATCTTGCATGCTCATGGGCTTGGGCGGATTATTTCAACATGATCTGGTGGACTGGATGTCTTCGATGACTTATCAGGCAGCCTCCGGTGGTGGTGCCCAGCACATGCGTGAGCTCCTGACCCAGTTCGGTGCAATTCATGCAGAGGTCAAATCCTTGCTGGACGATCCGGCAGCAGCCATTCTTGAAATTGACCGTAAGGTTTTATCAAGGCAACATTCTTTCAGTGCCGACGAAGTCAAGCAATTTGGCGCTCCTTTAGCGGGAAATCTGATTCCGTGGATTGATAAAGATCTTGGAAATGGCGTTTCTAAAGAAGAATGGAAAGCAGGC
>CANIFC010000306.1 GCA_947466695.1 Oxalobacteraceae bacterium
CAACTGACCGTACTGGCCACATCTTTATAGGTGCACTGCGGACCGGTACGCACCCAGGCTTGCGGCCAGACCGGGTCGAGTTGCGTGACCGGGCCAGTATGATTCATCACCACGTCAAGCAACACGCGTATGCCGTGGGCGTGCGCGGTATCAACCAACAGGCGCATGTCTTCGAAGCTGCCGGCGCTGGCATCAATATTGGTGAAATCTTTCGTCCAATAGCCGTGATAGGCATACGATTTGCCGGTACCTTCGTCGGTAGAAGCGTGGATCTGCTCAACCGGTGGCGTCAGCCAGATGACATTGACCCCGAGTTCCTTGAAATATCCGGAGGTAATTTTGGCAGTGATACCGGCCAGATCACCACCGGCGTAGCCGCGCAACGGTGCCGCGTCTGCCTTGCGGCCATAGGCCAGATCATTGGCCTTGTTTGCATTGTTAAAACGGTCTGTCAGCAAAAAATAGACAGTGGCGTTTTGCCATAAAAAAGGCGGAGGTGCCGCCTTGCCTGGCATGCCAGATGCGGCAGACTGGCTAGAAAAAACTGCCGCCTGCGCGTCGGCGGTACCGGCCACACCGGTACCTGCGGCGACATTACTGACGACACTATTGGACAACACCAAGGCAAGACTAAGGGTAGACAAATTCATGCGTAAATTCCGTAATAAAGCGATGCAATTACACAGTGAACGAAGCTGTCGTTGCCTCAACCGACACCGGCTTATTCCCGGCCACCGTCGCCGCATCGTCACGCACAAACAGTGTCACTACCCCGCCGATGATCATGCAGATGCCGCCGATGACCAACGCGTTGACTGACTGATTATTGAAAAAATGCTTGATGACCGGCCCCAAAACTGCCCCGGCGATAATCTGCGGAATCACCACGAAAAAATTAAATAAGCCCATGTAGTAGCCCATTTTATTGGCCGGCAAGGCACCAGCCAAAATTGCGTAAGGCATGGTCAGTACGCTTGCCCAGGCAATACCTACGCCCACCATCGGCAGCAGCATCATCTGCTTTGAGCTAATAAAAAGCATGCTGACCAGGCTGGCACCACCAATGACCAGACACAGCATATGGACAAACTTGCGACTGCTGACACGCGCCAGTACCGGCAAGAGAAAGGCAGCCAGTGCTGATACGCCACCATACACGGCAAACATGATGCCAACCCAGTTGGCGCCATCCTGATAGCCGGCCGATTGTGCATCAGAAGTGCCAAACACCAGCGCCGCCACTGACGGCGTGGTGTAGACCCACATGGCAAAGAACGCCACCCAGGTAAAAAACTGCACCACCGCCAGTTGCACCATGGTCTTGGGCATTCTGGCAAAACCACCGAGGATTTCAACGACGGCTTTTACCAGACCACGATTGCGTTTGCGCTCGGCGCGAAACTTTTCCAGATCTACCGGCGGGATTTCCTGCGTGGTAAATACTGTCCACATGACCGATGCAGCAAACACCGCACCACCGATATAAAAGGCGTAACGCACCGTGTCTGGAATAGCGCCGTTGACAGGGATATTGCTGACGCCAAGATAATCGGTCAGCACGGTTGGCAACAAGCCGGCAATCACGCCACCACAACCGATTAAAAAGGTTTGCATGGCAAAACCGGCGGTGTGCTGCGTAGTGTCGAGTTTGTCGCCGACGAAGGCGCGAAACGGTTCCATCGAAATATTAATGGCAGTATCCATCATCCAGAGCACTGCAACGGCCATCCAGAGCACACTCGAATTGGGCATGAGAAACATGGAAATCGACGCGAGAATGGCGCCGAGGAAGAAAAATGGCCGGCGCCGCCCCCATTTGGGGTGCCAGGTGTTATCACTGAGAAAACCAATCACGGGCTGCACCAGCATGCCAGTCAGAGGTGCTGCCAGCCAAAGTACGGACAAATCGCCCATCTCGGCACCGAGCGTCGAAAAAATCCGGCTCACATTGGCGTTTTGCAAGGTAAAACCGAACTGGATACCAAAAAAGCCGAAGCTCATGTTCCAGAGCTGCCAAAATGACATTTTGGGCTTTGATAAAGAAATGGGCATAACTAGCTGTCTCCGCTTTTTATTATGTAACAGAGGTAAATCGGGACAGCACCGCATGATCCACAACGTCGTGTGCTGCCGCCATTTCCTCAACGTATTTATGTGAATATTGATGACTGCAGATTCATAGTACCATGACATTTTGTATCAAAACTACAAAATTCATAGCGCTTTGAAAAAATATTTAATACTGTCTGTCGATTTATTTTTGTCCATTCAATAAAAATATATTTCCTTTTTTGTCGTAACTAGTCATAAAAATAGATAAATAACGCAATTTATATTCTTTAATAAAAAATTTATATCTATTTTTATGTACTATTAATACATAAGAAATTTATCCTTAGAAACCAAGGTCAGTGTAGACCAGTGTCCGGCGACAGGGCCATAGCAACACCCTACAAACGATCTCGCCCCGAGAGCCAGGCTGATGCTTCTTCCGCCCCTGTCATGACAACGCTTGTCTGCACTTTGCAGATTGATTGCGCACTAACCGGTAAAACCAGAAAACCGAAATAAAAACCAGGTTCAAGCGAGCGCTACACGGTTAATTTGATTTAAAAATAAGTGCCTTCAAACGCTGCAAGCGGGGATATACCACCGGCACTGTCAGCATCGTGCTGGCGATTGCCATCAACAGCAAGGCAGTAAACGTTGCACTGGTAATAATGCCTTTATCGAGCAGGATATTGGCAAAAATAATCATGATCAGCGCCTTGGTTTGCAGCAACCAGCCAATGATTGAGGCTTCGCCTTTTTCCCATTTCAAAATTTTTCCGGCAAGACCAACTCCCAGCAACTTGCCACCAACAGAAGCCACCAGCAGTACGCCAGCGGCAACAAACACCAGCATGCCGCCCATGGCCCAATTGGTCTTCAAGCCGGTACTTAAAAAAAATACCGGCATGATCGCCAACAGCACATGGTGACGCATCAAGTCCATTTTTTTCTGGTTGAACCAGTGCGCATCCATGACCGCACCAGCTAAAAAAGCACCCACCATGAAATGCAATCCCGCCCAGTCTGCTGCAAAGCTGCAAAGGGCAAGCCAGATCAGCATCACGCACCAGCGATCGCGCTCCTCCAGAAGATTCATCAGCCGGCGAAAAAGAATCGTCGCCAACCCAAAGGCGAGTAAAAATCCCAACTGCCTGCCAACTCTCGTCCAGTCCAGCAAGATGATGGCGAGCACTCCCCAGATCGCGATATCATCAAGACTGGCGTAGCGCAAGATGCGCTGGCCTATCGGCTGACGCAAGATCTCCAGCTTTTCCATCAATAAAATCAGGATAGGCAGGGCGGTTACGGCACATGCCATGCCAACGCCGAGAATAAACTGCCAGGTCATCGCCGTCGCACCGATCCACCCTTCAACCAGCAACAGGCCGGCGGCGGCCACACTGCCAAAAATCAATGGCATGCCCAATGCCAGACCGGCTGTAACGCTGCTTTCACGCCGATGTAGCCACACTTTTTTAAGATCAAGTTCAATCCCGGCAATCATGACAAAGAGCATGACCGCCCACCAGGCGATGCCGTTAAGTGACGCGATTACCTGAGGATTAAAAACAAAATGATAATACTCAGGGAAGCCCGCTCCCAGAACCCCAGGACCGAGCAAAATACCCGTGATGATCTGGACCACCACCAGGGGTGCGTAATAGTCGGTGCGGCCAACCCGCCAGATCAGATAAGGAACACTGAAGATGATCAGCATTGCGATCAGGAAAATCTCTGTAGTGCTCATCGATACGGGCATGTTGAATTTTTACTTTATTTTTTGTTCATTTACATGAGAACGCACAATCATCATTGGCGGGCATATCACGCCTGGTGATGTGCTCGCTATTTACTCAGCGCAATGCTGCGCAATGGCTGGCAATATAGGCCGCATGATCCGGCATGACAGCGACACACTGGGCAATCACGCCGCGTACGCTAGCGAGATATTCCTCCGTATCGGTCTCGGATTGTAAATCGACCAGCGAATGATACCGCTCGGGAAGCATGTTCTGGCCTTCCAGTACCTGCAACCAGGCCACCTCGGAAAACAACTCGTGATCGACGCGTAGCAGACGACCATTACTGCGAAATAATTCCAGTTTATGTACCAGTGTTTCGGGAATAGCCATTTCCGCGCACGCTTTCCAGAAAGTGGAGTCCTCCCTTTGGTTGAGCTTGTAGTGCAAAATAATGAAGTCACGGATGCGTTCATACTCAAAAC
>CANIFC010000307.1 GCA_947466695.1 Oxalobacteraceae bacterium
GACATAATTTAAGCCCGGGCCGCCGTATTGTTCGGGAATCGTCGGTCCCAGCAAGCCGAGTTCACCCATCTCGCGAAAAATGGAACTATCCATGCTCTCATTGCGAAACGCTTCCAGGATGCGTGGCTGCAATTTGTCCTGGCAGTAGGCCGCTGCTGCATCACGCACCATGCGCTCTTCGTCACTGAGTTGCTGTGATAAAAGTAAGGGATCATCCCAATGAAACTTCGATTTTGCTGTGCTTGATGTCATGACTATTCCTTTGATTGCCTAAGAGGGTGCTACTGCCTGATTCATTTTTTTATCGTTGTCGTTACTACTATACCGCTAGTGATCCGTTGACGTTATTTTTTGTAATTTCATTATTATTCATGCGATTCCTGATCAATTATTCATAATCTGCATGGATGAAGTCACATACTCAATAAGTCAGTAGCCGTTAAAATCTCATTTCTGCCTACTAATATAAAAGAATGTGCGGCATAACTCAAACGCAGAATATGAACTAGCTTGTGCATAAAACGCACACTGTCATTAAAGTATGAATTAAGGTAAATTGATCGGGCTCGCCGTTCACCCACAATGTCTCACCGTTTTTTTAGGTTGCCATGCGCAGAAAAATCCCCAATACCTGGACCCTCATGGCATTTGAAGCCGCCGCCAGGCACGCCAGTTTCACCAAGGCCGCTGCCGAACTGGCGCTGACCCAGAGTGCTGTTTGCCGCCAAATCGCCGGGCTGGAAAATTTTCTCGGCGTCCAGTTATTTCATCGCAGCAAGAGAGGCGTTGTACTGACTGAAGCGGGCGCCACCTATAGCCGTCAGGTGGCAACGCGACTCAATGCGGTCGAGCGCGATACCTTGGAAATGATGGCGCACCGTGGCAAGGGTGGCAGCCTTGAGCTTGCTGTCGTGCCCACTTTTGCTACCTGCTGGCTAATGCCGCGACTGGCATCGTTTCAACAGAGGTATCCCGAGATTTCGGTCAATCTCGCCACCCGCACCAGGCCTTTTTTGTTTAATGAGACCGAATTTGACGCCGCTATCCATTGCGGTGACGTTCCCTGGCCCGGGGTCGAGGCAAATTTCCTGATGAGCGAAAGTCTGGTGGCAGTCTGCAGCCCGGACCTGATCCCCGCCGGCACTGTTTTGCAGGGAGACGAGATCAAAAATTATCCCTTGCTGCAGCAGACTACCCGTCCTTACGCATGGCGCCAGTGGTTCACTTCATTGGGATTGACGGTGGAAACCGACATGAGCGGTTCACGCTATGAGTTGTTTTCCATGCTGAGCCAGGCCGCAATTCACCGCATGGGAATCGCCCTGATTCCGCCGATCATGATTGCCGATGAACTCAAGAGCGGCGTCCTGAGGATCGCCATGGATCACCCGTTTCAGAGCGGCAACAGCTACCGGCTTTTATGTCCCGAGGGCAAGGCGCAGGGAACCGCGCTCAAGCAGTTCCGCGACTGGCTGGTGCAGGAAGCGCACAACTACCGTGAGGAAAATGGTCTTGATTAGCGCGGTGTAATCAGCCAGGCACGTCGAGCTGCCAAGCAAAGCAAGTAATTCAAACAAAGCAACAAACGGCCTGCGTGTGTCCTCTCACTCTGTTTATCGAATCTGCACAAAAGCCATAGCAAGTAATCAAATAGCTAAATATAATAATAATTTAATAACTTCATACAGGGCGCTGCGTGGCACTATATTTTATTGTCAATACGCCCTGCGAATGAAGCCTGCAAGCTTATTCGCCTATCCTTATCGAACATAAAACATGATCACTCTTTATTACTTTCCAAATAATGCCAGCTTTGCCCCGCATGTCTTGCTTCACGAACTGGGGGCAGCGTTCACCCTCAAAAAGCTCGACCGTGAAAACGGTGAACATCAACAATCCGCTTACCTTGAACTCAACCCCAACGGACTTATCCCTCTTCTTGTTGATGACGGCCTTGTTTTATATGAAACTGCGGCTATTTGCCTGCATCTGGCCGACACCCACCCTCAGTTGTCATTTCTTCCTCCACTCGGGACTCATGCGCGTGCACAGGCCTACAAATGGCTGATCTGGTCAACCAACACCTTGCAAGCAACGCTGATTCACTATTTTTATCCGGAGCGGGTGGTCGATGCGGGTAACACTTGTGGCGCGCTGCAGGTAAAGGCGCTTGCCCAGGCGCGCATCGGTGACCTACTGATTCAAGTCGATACGCAGCTCGCCAGTCACAACGCGGCCTGGTTTCTCGGCGAGCAATTCAGTGCGATTGATCCCATGATCTTCATGCTTTGCCGCTGGACGCGTAATTTCAGCGCCAAGCCGGCAAGAGAGTACCCGCACATTGCGCCATACCTCGCCCGTTTCTGTGCGCGCCCCTCCGTGCAAAAGGCGTTCGACACTGAGGGTGAGCGTGCGCCGTGGTACTAAGCCGTGCGGCTTCTGGTACCGTCTCTGGCGCCATCTCGGGTGCCATCTCTGGCACCAGAAGCATAGGCGTATCGCAGTCCTGTCATATTCCTAGCCGGTCGCGCAGGTCGTACCAGGCCGCACCCATTGCAGTGAGTGGCACCCGGAACATGCGGCCACCTGGAAACGGATAGTGGGGCAGCCGTTCAAAGGCGGAGAATCGCTCGGCTTGCCCCTTGATGGCTTCGGCCAGCAGACGTCCGATCAGGTGGGTGAACGTAATACCGTGGCCTGAGCAGCCTTGTGAAAAATAGATATTGTCGCTGAGCTTGCCCACTTCTGGCATGCGCGAGACCGTCAGTAAAAAGTTGCCGGTCCAGCCATAGTCGACCTTTGCCTCTTTTAACTGTGGGAAAACCCTGCACATATTGGGCCGGATGATCGATTCGATATGCGACGGATCGCGTGCGCCGTAGATCACGCCGCCGCCAAAGATCATGCGCTTGTCCGCCGACAGACGGTAATAGTCGAGCAGGAAATTATTATCTTCCACGCAGTAGTCAGAGGGAATGAGTTCGTCAGCCAGTTTACCCAGTGGTTCGGTGGTGATGACCTGGGTGCCACAGGGCATCGACATTTTGGCCAACTTGGGTTCGAGTTCACCGATGTAACCGTTGCAGGCAACAATGACAAACTTGGCCGTGACCTGGCCCTGGGATGTATGCACGACGGCTTTGTCGCCCCGGTCAATTTTTGTTACGGCACTGTTTTCGTAGATGACGCCACCATGCTGTTCAAGCGCAGCGGCTTCACCCAGTGTCAGGTTCAGCGGATGAAAATGTCCGCCCGTGGCGTCGACCAAAATTGCCTTGTAACGATCGGTATTGATGACTTTTTTGATTTCGTCCGGTTGATCGATCAGAGTCAGTTTGGTGTGGCCCCATTTTTCCCACAACGCTTTTTGCTCTTCGAGACCCTTGACCTTTTTCTCCGAGATGGCAGCGTAGACGCCACCTTCTTTCAGATCGCATTGGATAGCATATTTGGCGACGCGATCACGGATGATTTGCGCGCCCTCGAACATCATTTCTGCCAGCGGCTTGGCAACGTCCTTGCCGTAGCTCGCTTCAATAACGTCAATGTCACGCGAATAGCTATGCACGATCTGACCACCGTTACGCCCTGATGCGCCCCAACCGACCCTGGCTTGCTCAAGAATGACGACTTTAAAACCGGCTTCTGCCAGATGCAGGCCGGCACTTAAGCCGGTATAGCCAGCGCCAACAATACAGATATCGGCCTCAATGGCACCTGCCAGTGGTGGCCGCTCCGGAGCGGGATTGGCCGACGCGGCGTAATAAGAGGGTGCATGCGCAGCGGCCGGAGTTGCTGCAGTCTCTTGATGAGCGTGGCTGGTGTGAACGGAAGAGGGCATGGTGAACCTTTTTTATTTGAATGAAAAACGCTCGGTTGTCAGCGATAAATGTGTAAGGCGTACGCTATGTTAGCTTATTAGCAGGCCAAAACGCTAATCGACACACTTGCGCCAGATCAAGAGATGATTCTTTTCAGCAAATAATAGCGTCTGGTTTTGTGATGCCTCAGGGTTTTTTCTGGCAAATGCGCTAAGTAGCTTTTAATCCATGTAAAATAAATAGCGTGAACTGAGTGATCAAGGCCTCCAAATAAAACAACGGAGCCACCGCTTGACCTGGCAACATGGCGCAAGACTTCCCTGCATTTTTGTCAGACACCGGCAAAAATATGGCTTGTCCGGGGCTTGCCGGACAGTGGTCAACACTAGAAACAGTCCCCCCGAAAATAAAATCGTGACCGTTTGGTGCTTTCCAGTGCACGAC
>CANIFC010000308.1 GCA_947466695.1 Oxalobacteraceae bacterium
TGCCCCTGATGGCTGGTGTGATGCGGGCTGTCCGGTTTTACGCTCATGCCGCAGACCGGATCCTTGAGCGCACCCGCGCTTTCCTGCGGTGCGTGATTTCCACCACAGCAGGCTGTCTTGGTTACAGCGCTACTTTCTGTGTTATCGGCAGACGGCGCTGCCTTGGCGGCCACAGCCGGCAAGACCAGTTTTTTAGTGGCGACATAGTTCTGCGGTCCGGCGTTGAATTTACTGACGCATGACTGGCTGCAAAAATAGTAGCTGATACCCTGATAATGCGCAGTTTTCTCAGGATTTTTTTTCACGCTCATGCCGCACACCGGATCAAGATATGTCTTTTCTTCATTCACTGCATGATCAACATCATGCGGATCAGCAGGATCTGATACATCACAGCAAGACGCTTGCTGGCTGTTGTTTTGCGTTGGTTTGGTTTGATGCATCACAAGATCTCCGGTAGGTTTACGCTTATCATAGACTCCGTACCAAGGAACGGAGTCAAGGACTTTATGCAAACTGATGTAAATCAAACAAATTACCTTCCGGATCAGCTCTCGATCGGAAAATTGGCGCGGCTGGCAGGTGTTGGCGTGGAAACGATCCGTTATTACCAGCGTCGCGAATTACTGCCTGTGCCACAGGTTGCCAGTGGCTTTCGGACGTATCCGGTGGCGCTTGCCGGACGTATCCGCTTTATCAAGCGGGCGCAGGAACTCGGATTTACTTTGAACGAAATTACGACCTTGCTGCAGTTGGAGGATAGCGGTAACCGCGTCGCGATCCGTCAGGTGGCCGCAGACCGTCTGGCACAGGTGGAAGGGAAATTACAGGATTTGCACAAGATGCAAAAGATGCTGTCACAGTTGATTCACGAGTGTGAAAGTGGTGTGCAATCGACTCCTTGCCCGATCATCGATGCCTTGGCTGACAAGACGAGAATAATTCAATAGAGTAACTCAGTAAGTCAGTCCAAACCTGTTGCAGGGTCAGGCTGACTTTGATCACTCTGGTTTTTTTCTGGAAGTTAAGCCAGGGAGATGGCTAAGCTGCTGCCAGCTGCTGCAGGGTTGGATAATCCGTGTAGCCTTTTTCTTCACCGCCGTAGAAAGTGGTGCGATCTGGCTTGTTTAATGCAGCGCCAGTAGAAAAGCGTGCCACCAGGTCAGGGTTGGCAATGAATGGGCGTCCGAAAGCGACGGCATCTGCCATGCCGCTGGCGATCAGCGTATCGGCTTCCTGGGCCGTGTAGCCACCGCAGCAGATGATCGTGCCTGAGAAGGCCGTACGCAATTGCTGACGGAAGGCATCACTGAGCAATGGTCCGCCGGCCCAGTCAGGTTCAGCGATATGCAGGTAAGCGATACCGCGGGTAGTGAACTCGACGGCCAGATACAAAGCCATTTGTTCGGCTTCGGTGTCGGCAATTCCATGGGCGACAAAGTGCGGCGAGATACGCACGCCGACCCGGTCTGCCCCCATCTCTGCAATAGCGGCATCGACCGCTTCCAAAGTCAGGCGGGCGCGGTTTTCCAGCGAGCCACCGTAGGCATCAGTGCGGATGTTACTGTTAGTGGACATGAATTGCTGTAACAGGTAGCCGTTGGCGGCGTGTACTTCCACCAGATCAAAACCAGCACGTTTGGCACGCACGGCAGCAGCGCGATACTGTGCGACGATACCGGGCATTTCGGTCAGTTCAAGGGCGCGTGGCAGTTCGGTAGGAACGTTGGCCGGTGTGCCATCGGCTTGCACCACAAAACATTGACTGTCAGTGGCGATCAGTGCGGACGGGGCAACCGGTGCAGCGCCGTTTTCCTGTAACAGTGAATGAGAGATCCTGCCGACGTGCCATAACTGTATGGCGATCCGGCCGCCTTTGGCGTGGACAGCGTTGACGACGTTTTTCCAGCCTGCTTCCTGCGCGTCAGAGTAAACGCCCGGGGTGAAGGCGTAACCCTGACCTTGACGGGAGATCTGGCTCGCTTCGGTAATGATCAGACCTGCGCTGGCACGCTGACCATAATATTCCACATTAAGATCGCGGGGAACGTCGCCGGGCTGGCCGGCACGTGAGCGCGTCAACGGTGCCATTACAGTACGGTTGGCAAGTGTTATTTTTCCAATGGTGAGCGGGGAGAGTAATTGTGTATACATGCATGTTTCCTTATTTGTTGTAAGTGACTTTAATTAGACTGGTCGTCTATATTTATCTAAAAGGATAATACGACAGAATTTTAATTTATTTTCGCTTGTTGGTAAGGTTGATGATCTCTAGCGCAGAGGAGGGCAATGGTTTTGAGTGCGATTTTTTTGTCTTGCGCGCATCAGTGTCAGTGACGCGGTGTCAACGAATACTAACAATATTAGTTTTTTCGACATTAATTGAAAAAAATCATTATTTTTCGGTTAATTATTACTTATACTAAAGATACTAATAGTTGTATTTTTTTAAAATATAGTTTTCAAAATTTAAAAAATTTCCAATGTAAACAGGTGTATCCCAAGCGATAAATGGCAGGAAATAATTAAAATGTATGAATATTATTTGATTGGTTAATTAATTAATTGCAGAACCATAAAATAACAACACTTTTAATAAAATTAGAGTTTTTCCTCTATTATATTATATTAGACCAGTCGTTTAGTTTAAAGAGTTTCTTGTAAATTTCATTGTTTCTCATAGAAGATTTCCTACATGCAGAGCATCAAAAAAAGTAGAAATTCTGACCAATATTGCTTATTTAAAATGAATTGCTAATGATTATAAACAGTGATGCTGATGAGTTTATTAGACTAGAATATAAGAGCTTAAAGAAGAGACATGGCAGTGCACCATCTTGCCAGCATGGATGAAAACAGTTCGTTTCTATTTGATGAATTAAAGGAGTGGCGCATGAATCTATTGATGTCTGGTCTGGCCAAAAAAAAACCTGAGAAAGCAGTACGCTTCTCAGGTTCCCTGAATGCCACCGGCAAAATTAATTGCCGCTGTCTTCCTTTGGTTTGAACTGCTTGTCGCTGATACGGAACTTAGCCCGTCGGTCACCCATTAAGCCGCGCAAATCCTTGATGCTGACATCGCTGATTTCATGCATGCGAATCAATAATGATGCGCCCACAGGTAAACGACGGTGACGGATTTTACTAATGACGGGAGGAGCTACTTCTAGAGCTCTCGACAGTGCTGCATCATTTTTTAAATGCAATTGTTTGATTAGTGTGTCCAAAAGATTATTTGGATCGTAATCGATTTCATCGGATTCTAACTGAGTCAGATTTGCCATAATTACCTCGTTGTTTTTATATGCGGTTATTGATGCGAAAAAAGTTGCTGCAATACAAAATTAATCATCAAGTAATATTGTAACTTTAAAATGAAATAATTTCTCGCTTAGAGTCGAAAATAGTTGTTAAATCTATTGACACGACACATTAAGTTAGCATGTATGTATCATTCGATAGCGATATCGTAGTATAAAGTATGTAATTAAGCAAAAGTATTCGAAGATAATTTGGTTTTAGTCACAAAAAAAACAATAAATATTTTATTGCATCATGATTTTCTTCTATTTTTGTCTCGCGCTGGCAATCAATCTTCCTAAATCAATCACAGACATAGCATAAAAATAACTACGGTTATACTGCGTAATCGCAAAAAAATTGTCTGTGCCTATCCAATATTCAGTTGCTTCAGTGCCATTTTGTAAATCAACCAGGCCGTAGGCCAGATCCGTTGGTGCCTCGGGACTGGCGGTTGTGGCGACAGGCTTCAATTCTGCCAATTGGTAAGTTGCCTTCAAGCCTTGCCCGAGAAAGGTACTGAGCTGAGCTATGTCATTCTCGTTAGCCGTCAGTGTGGCCGGAAAAACAGTCGGCAATCCCCTTTTCCAGCCGTGCAAGGCGAGATAATTGGCTACGCTGCCGATGGCATCCACTGGAGAGTTCATTAAATTGATTTTGCCATCACCGTCGAAATCGACCGCGTACGTGCGCAGACTGCTGGGCATGAACTGCGGCCAGCCTATTGCCCCTGCATAAGAGCCGGTATAGGAAAACGGATCGGTTGCCGAATCGCGTGCAATAAGCAACATGCTTTCCAGTTCGCTCCTGAAAAATTCCATCCTTGCCACTCTGGTTGGCGTATCTGGATAGGCAAAAGCGAGTGTGGTCAAGGCATCCATGACGCGAAAATTTCCGGTGTTGCGTCCATAGACTGACTCAACTCCCAACA
>CANIFC010000309.1 GCA_947466695.1 Oxalobacteraceae bacterium
CAGTAACCTCTGGGTAAGTTTCGCTGAAGTCGCCATTGATTGCCAGATAGTGACGTTGATAGGCGGCCATTGCTGTATCGAAGTGCAAGGCAATCTGCTCTTCTGAAAAGTCGACCGCCAGAACCCGTTGAATCAGGTTTTCCGAGCCTTTGCCGACAAAACTTTTGATGGTATCAATATCGAGTGGCGTGAGGTCCATCTCGGCACGCATGGTGTTGATGGCGACCAGAAAATCGGGGGCAGTGTCGAGCATGGTCCCATCAAGATCGATGATGACAGCGTGAATATCAGAAAACATAGTGGGTGCCGGTAAAAACGTATTCCTGCGTTTTTTCAAGGTAAAGAAGTAGCTTGAAAAAACGAGAATACGATGAATGAATAAAACGAAGGAATCAGACTTTGGCCAGTTCGGCACGCATGTCGTTGATGACAGACCGGTAATCGGCTTTACCAAAGATGGCAGAGCCGGCGACAAATGTGTCCGCTCCGGCTGCGGCTATTTCAGCGATGTTGTCGATTTTTACCCCGCCGTCAACTTGCAACATGATGTCGCGCCCGCTGGCATCGATCAATTTTCTGACGGCAGCGATTTTTTTCAAGGTGTGCGGAATAAATGACTGGCCGCCAAAGCCGGGATTGACTGACATGAGTAAAATCAAATCGAGTCTATCCATGACATGTTCAAGTATGTGTAAAGGTGTACCTGGATTTAAAACCAGTCCAGCTTTACAGCCATGCTCACGGATTAATTGCAGAGTACGGTCAATATGTTCGGATCCTTCAGGATGAAAGCTGATGATATTTGCGCCAGCCTTGGCAAAATCGGGGATGATACGGTCGACCGGTTTGACCATCAGGTGGACGTCAATAGGTACGTCGACATGCGGGCGGATCGCCTCGCATACCAGGGGGCCGATAGTCAGGTTTGGCACATAATGATTGTCCATGACATCAAAGTGAATCATGTCTGCGCCGGCGGCAACGACATTGCGCACTTCTTCACCGAGACGGGCAAAATCGGCGGACAGGATGCTGGGGGCGATGCGGTAAGTGGTCATGAGGGGGACTGGTTTTGGAGGTAGATGAGCGTAATTTCGCAAGATGATGTATTTTACTCCTGCGTACTGAAAGTGGGTCTTGCAAGATGACAAGTGCCGGGTCGCCGGGTTTGTGGTGTAATGACTACGGTTGGCAGATCGGCTAAATATGGATTTAAGAAAGAAAATTATGGCGGCATATGAACTGGAAGTTTCGGTAGCGACACAATATCTGGCAGATCAATCTGAGCCAGATATGGGTAATTATGTTTTTGCTTATACAATTACGATTAAGAATACAGGCACCATTGCCTCACAAGTGATTTCGCGGCACTGGTACATTACCGACGCTAAAAATCAGGTCCAGGAAGTAAAAGGTCTGGGTGTGGTCGGCCATCAGCCGTTACTGCAACCGGGGCAAGGTTTTGAATACAGCAGCGGTAGTTCGCTGGGAACTCCGCAAGGCAGCATGAAGGGTAACTATTTCTGTGTCGCTGAAGATGGCCATCGCTTCGAGGTGGAAATTCCTGAGTTTGTCCTTTCCTTGCCACGCACCTTGCATTGATTACTCTGCAGGATTAATTTGGTCGTTTATTCCGGCGGATTATTCTCTCGGACTATTTGCTGTTCTGGCTGTCCGCTTGTTCTGATTCTTTGCTTGCCTTTTTTACTTTGGATGGTTGTGTGCGATTTTCGGGCTTTCTCCCGGAAAACATTGTCCACCACACGAGAAAGACAAACAATAGTGTTGCGCCGCAGGCTTCCAATGCCAATAACCACATGATTAGTACTCCTATATTTTTTACCGCTACGTTGAAACAGATGATCCGAAGCCGAATTTTACCCTTAGCAACAATACTCGGCTTAGTCGCCGCTTGTTCGACCGTTCCGCCTGAAAAAATCAGCGTCAGGCAACCAGTTCCAGCGCCGTCGGCTACCACGCAGCTTTCCACATCGGATAAATGGTCTGCACTTTATAAGCCTGTCAGTTTTAGCGATCTTCCTGGCTGGCAACAAGACCAGCTGACAGAGCTCTGGCCCGCTTTCATGGCCTCATGTTCTGCCATCAAAAATAAGCCGGAATGGAAAGAGCCATGTTCCATTGCCAGGGATGTAGACGCTAAAGATAACACGGTAATCCGTCGCTTTTTCGAGGCATTTTTTACGCCGCATCAGATAGTTAATGCAGAAGGAGGGGCTGAAGGTGTGGTCACTGGATATTACGAGCCACTGCTACGCGGATCACGTCAGCGTGGAGGCATTTTTCAAACGCCGTTATACCGCACTCCGCCCGATCTATTGACGATAGACCTCAGTAGTGTGTATCCGGACTTGAAAAACATGCGGCTGCGCGGGCGCCTGGTTGGCAGCAAGGTTTTACCCTATGCTTCGCGTGCCGACATGTTGCCGTCAGTCGCCGGTAATGAGTTACTCTGGGTAGACAATGCAATTGACGCTTTTTTTCTGCAAATACAAGGTTCAGGGCGGGTTTATATGGCGGAGTCGAATGAAACGGTGCGATTGGCCTATGCAGACCAGAATGGGCATCCCTATAAATCGATAGGACGTTATCTGATCGATAAAGGTGAATTGAAACTTGAGCAGGCTTCAGCGCAAGGTATCAAGGAGTGGCTGGTTAATAATCCTGCGCGGCAAGATGAGCTGCTCAATACCAATCCCAGCGTTGTCTTCTTTAAAGAGGAAAAAATCGTCAATCCTGCGATCGGCCCCAAGGGTGCGCTTGGAGTGCCTTTGACAGGGCAGCGCTCTATTGCGATTGATCCGCAACATGTACCTCTGGGTGCGCCGGTATTTTTATCAACGACACAACCAAACAGTAGTAGTGTTTTACAGCGACTGGTAATGGCGCAAGATACTGGCGGCGCAATTCGAGGTGCGGTGCGAGCTGACTTTTTCTGGGGCTTCGGCAGTATTGCGGGTGAATTCGCTGGTCGCATGAAGCAAAAAGGCGCACTCTGGGTGCTGCTGCCAAAGTCGCCGGGTTAAAAGCCTGGCGCAAAGATTTACAATAATTCATCAATAATAATTTATTTTCAGGAGATTACTTATGGAATATCAGAACATTACAGTTGAGATTAAAGATAAAGTGGGTGTGATCACGCTTAACAGGCCGAAGGCGCTTAATGCGCTGAACGATCAGTTAATGGATGAATTGGGTTTTGCCCTCAAGGCATTTGATAAAGATGAGTCGATCGGATGCATTATTATTACGGGCAGTGAAAAAGCCTTCGCAGCGGGAGCCGACATTGGTGCGATGGCGAACTACACCTATATGGATGCGTACAAGAATGACTACATCACACGTAACTGGGAGCAAATTCGCCAGATTCGCAAACCAGTCATTGCCGCAGTAGCTGGTTACGCATTGGGTGGTGGATGCGAATTGGCGATGATGTGCGACTTCATTATCGCAGCAGAAAATGCCAAGTTTGGTCAGCCCGAGGTTAAATTGGGTACCTTGCCCGGCGCCGGTGGTACCCAGCGTCTGCCGCGTGCGATTTCCAAATCAAAGGCAATGGACATGTGCCTGACCGCGCGCATGATGGATGCGGTCGAGGCCGAACGCGCTGGATTGGTGTCACGCGTCGTTCCCCTGGAAAAATTAATGGAGGAAGCGCTGGCCGCCGCCGCAACAATTGCAGCAATGTCGCTACCGATCACCATGATGATTAAGGACTCGGTTAATCGCGCCTATGAAACAACACTTTCCGAGGGTGTCCAGTATGAGCGTCGTTTGTTCCATGGCAGCTTCGGTACGGAGGATCAGAAAGAGGGCATGAAGGCGTTTATGGAAAAACGTCCGGCAAATTTCACCAACATCTGATTAGTACAGCGATTTGAAACAAACCCCTTGCCAACAAGGCCGACATGTTGCTATAGTTCGGCTCCCGCTGAGAGGCGGGTGAGGAAAGAAACAGGCAAGGCAGAGTAGGGGAGGTCCAGGTAGCACCCGGGTTTGAATGGCAGTAATAAAATTCAAGCGCAGAAAAAACGGGGCTTGACGGCAAGCCGGAAATGCCGCATAATCGATCCTCTCTGCTGCTGACGAACACAACGCTTCGCAGCCACGGCAGACAAGTTACTGATTCAGTTTCACGGATTTGGTAAGCACCACAGAATAACGATCTTTAACAATTAA
>CANIFC010000310.1 GCA_947466695.1 Oxalobacteraceae bacterium
GAAGAGGCCAAACGCAAGGGTGACTGGCAAGCCATGTCCGAATTACAGTACGGCCGTATGCCGCAGCTTGAGGCGCAACTCAAGCAAGCCGATCTCCAGACCAATAAAGACCAGGAAGCCGGTGGCGGCAAGTTAAGGCTGCTGCGTACGCAGGTGGGGGCTGAAGAGATTGCCGAAATCGTCTCGCGGGCGACTGGTATTCCGGTATCGCGCATGATGCAGGGCGAGCGTGAAAAGCTGCTGCACATGGAAGACGCACTGCATCATCGGGTGGTGGGTCAGCATGAGGCGATTGTCGCCGTGTCGGACGCCATCCGACGTTCGCGCGCTGGTCTGGGTGACCCGGGCAGGCCGTACGGATCGTTCCTGTTCCTCGGTCCGACGGGTGTGGGCAAGACTGAGCTGTGCAAGGCACTGGCCGGCTTCATGTTCGACACCGAAGAGTCGTTGATCCGCATCGACATGAGTGAATTCATGGAGAAGCATTCAGTTGCGCGCCTGATCGGTGCGCCGCCCGGTTATGTCGGTTATGAAGAGGGTGGTTACCTGACCGAAGCGGTCCGGCGCAAACCTTACAGCGTGATCTTGCTCGATGAGGTGGAAAAGGCCCACCACGATGTCTTTAACGTGCTGCTGCAAGTGCTTGACGATGGTCGCATGACCGACGGTCAGGGACGTACGGTTGACTTCAAGAATACCGTGATCGTCATGACGTCCAATCTGGGTTCGCACCAGATTCAGGCCATGGAAGGTAGTGAGCTGGCAGTGATCAAGATGGCGGTCATGGGTGAGGTAAAGGCGCATTTCAGGCCTGAATTCATCAACCGTATCGACGAAATTGTGGTGTTTCATGCACTTGACGCCAAAGATATCGCCTCGATCGCAAAAATCCAGCTCGATATTCTCGGTAAGCGTCTGGCGCAGATGGATATGGGCGTGGAAGTGAGCGTTGCTGCACTGGAGAAAATTGCCGAAGCTGGTTTTGATCCGGTTTATGGAGCACGACCTTTGAAACGCGCGATTCAGCAGGAAATCGAAAACCGGCTTTCCAAATTGATCTTGCAGGGAAAATTTGGTCCCAAGGATGTGATTGCCATCGATGTTGAAAACGGCAATCTGGTATTTCACCAGGCCCCTCAGGCAGATCTGGAAAAACAGGAAAAACAGCAAAGCGAGCCTGAAAAGGTGTAAGTGTAGGGCCAGTACTGTTTAGAGCTATTTAAAAGCAGGACGGCAGGTGCTGAGAAGTGTCCGCTTATGTAGCCAGGTTCAGTAAAGGGTCATGTTCAGCATGACCCTTTTTTATTGGATTTGCATTTCAGTTGCATAGACGCATGGCATGTGAGCAGCGCAGGCCTTGCAGTGTGTATTTTTGTCTTGCTCAAATAATATTGATTGTTTTTGATTCTGTCATAACAAGGACATATCCAGTTGTTATGCTTTGCGGCAATAAATAGGGATGTCCCTGTTTATTTCTGATAGAGATCCCCACATGGCATTAAAATACACTCTGAAATCGCGCCTGAGCGGCGTTATCGCCTCCCTTTGCCTGTTGTCGGTGTTCATCGGCTTACTTGGCTTGTATGGGATGAGCAAGGCCAGCGACGGCTTAAAAAATGTGTATGAGAACCGCACCGTCAGTCTGGAACAAATTTCCCGGATTGATCGCCTGCTGGTGCAGAATCAGCTGGCGCTGGCGGACGCCTTGCAGGATTCAATGGTGGCCACGATAGAGAAAAAATCTGCCCAGATTACAAAAAATACGGCAGAAATTGATCAGGCCTGGGCAGTCTATAAAGCGGGTCAGCTGACACCCGAGGATAGTGTGCTGGCAGATCAACTCGATATTGATCGCACTAAAATGAACAAAGAGGCGTTTCACCCGGCAGTGGCGGCGATGCTCGCTGGCGACCTGGTGACTTCGAGCGAGATGCAGGACAAACTGCAAGTTCTCGCTCCGGTGGTCAGGGCCAGTATCGAGGCGCTGCGCAAAAGGCAGGTTGATCAGGCCAGGCAGGAGTATGAACTTTCCGGCGCGCGTTTTGCCTCTTTACGTAACGTTATCGTGATTGCTATTTTGTTAGGAACACTGGCGGCGGCGATGCTTGGTTTCTTTCTGATTCGCCATGTGTACCGGCTGCTCGGTGGCGAGCCGGCCTATGCCGTGGACATTGTGCGGCAAATCGCCGATGGTGATTTGCATGTTGTCGTGCAACTTGAGCATGATGACGAACATAGCCTGCTGCACGACATGCACAAGATGCAGCAAATGCTGGTGCAAACGGTCGATGAGATCAGGCTCTCGACGGACACCATTACAACAGCTTCCAGCGAAATCGCCGCCAGCAATCTCGATTTATCCACCCGTACCGAACAGCAGGCTGCGGCGCTGGAAGAGACGGCGTCTTCCATGGCGGAACTGACTGGTATCGTCCGGAAAAATTCCAGTAACGCGCAGGAGGCAAATACGCTGGCACTCTCCGCTTCGGCCATTGCCGTGAAGGGTGGTGCGGTGGTCGCGCAAGTGGTTGATACCATGGGATCTATCAATGCCTCGTCAAGAAAGATTGTCGACATTATCAGCGTGATTGACGGCATTGCATTTCAGACCAATATCCTTGCCTTGAATGCGGCGGTCGAGGCCGCCCGTGCCGGCGAGCAAGGGCGTGGTTTTGCCGTGGTTGCCAGTGAAGTGCGTAATCTGGCACAGCGCTCTGCCGCTGCAGCGAGGGAAATCAAGATCTTGATCAATGACTCGGTAGATCAGATTGATGTCGGCAGCAAATTGGTCGGACAAGCTGGGGGCACCATGACGGACATTGTGGACAGCGTCAAACGTGTCACGGATATCATGCGTGACATCAGTGCGGCGAGTCAGGAACAACATGACGGCATTGAACAGGTCAATCAGGCGATACTGCATATGGATCATGCCACCCAGCAAAATGCCGCTCTGGTAGAGGAAGCGGCGGCGGCGGCCGAGTCATTGCATCAGCAAGCTGGCAACCTGACGCAGTTGGTCCGTATCTTCAAGCTGACAGCGGAAGATCAAAGTATCGTTAGTTCGCCGCAGAGGTTGAGATTATCATAAGTATCATTATCTGACCGGGGCCTGGTCTTGCCGACGGTTGCACATTGTTACGCTGGCGTTCGCTGGCGTACAGACCACCGGGTGTTTCACTGCCATGATTACCGGAACGGAGGAGTGCAGATGAAAATGACAAAAAGTTTTACGCGCAGCATGAATGGAAGCGGGCTGACGCCGCTACGCGTCCTTGCGATGAGCATGGTGGTCGTGGCGGCGGCCCTGCTGGCAAGACCCGCAGCGGCTATGGAATTTCAATTGTCGCCACTGGTAGCGCCGGCTAGCCAGGAGCGCCACGTCGGCAAGATCGTCTTTGTTGAACTGATGACGCCAGATTTGACTGCCGCCAAAGGCTTCTACAGCGGCTTGCTGGGCTGGACCTTCCGCGACATCAAGGACGGTCCCGATGCCTATAGCGAGGCATTTCTTGACGGACAACTGGTGGCGGGAATCAGCCACAAGGCCATCGCCAAGGGCGAGCGGCGACAATCTGCATGGCTGACGTTTTTGGCTGTGCGTGACGTCGATGCAACCAAAAAGCTGGCACTGGCCCAAGGCGCAAAGGTTTTGCGTGAACCGTACACCCGAACCAACCGGGGTCAGGAAGCGGTCTTTGCCGATCCACAGGGTGCGGTGTTCGCCGTCATCGCTTCTGCCAGCGGTGATCCTGCCGATGAACTGGCCGATCCCGGCGAATGGATCTGGAGTTCCCTGAGCACCACAGACCCGGATGCCGACGCCGGCTTTTATCAGGAAGTATTTAATTACGAGGTCTTTGACCTGCCGGCTGAAAATGGCTCGGAGCACCTGTTGCTGAGCTCCGAAGAGTACGCCCGCGCCAGTATCAACACCCTGCCGGCGAACCGGCCCAATGCCAGACCCTATTGGCTGAACTATGTGCATGTCGATGATGTGAAGGCGGCGAGTAAAAAACTTGTCACACTTGGTGGCCGGGTACTGGTCGAGCCACGTGAAGACCGTCATGGCGGTATGGTGGCAGTTGTCGCCGACCCGCTGGGCGCACCCTTTGGCCTGCTCGAATGGCCGGATGAACAAACGAAAGAGGTGTCAAAATGAAACGCCTACGTTCACGTTTTGCAACGTTTGCC
>CANIFC010000311.1 GCA_947466695.1 Oxalobacteraceae bacterium
ACTGAATGTGGTTTTGAAATCGCCATCATGGCCGATTTGCAGGGGCCAAAAATCCGCATCGGCAAGTTTGAAAATAACCGTATCGAGCTCGCTAACGGCGATAAATTCATTTTTGATGCCGATTGCAAGCTCGGTAATCAGGAGCGTGTCGGTCTCGATTACAAGGCTTTGCCACGCGATGTCCGGCCACATGATGTGTTGTTGCTCAATGATGGCCTGATTGTGATGGTGGTTGAAAAAATCATCGGTAATGAAATCCATACTGTGGTGCGCATCGGTGGTGAACTGTCCAATAACAAGGGCATCAATCGCCAGGGTGGCGGCCTGACCGCACCGGCGCTGACTGCCAAGGATATGGATGACATCAAGACTGCGATGTCCTTCCAGGCCGACTATGTGGCGGTCTCTTTTCCTAAAAATGCCACCGACATGGAAATGGCGCGCCAGTTGTCGAACATCGCCGGTGAGCCTTACGGCCACAAGCCGATGATGATCGCCAAGATCGAGCGTGCCGAAGCGATTCCGCTGCTGCAGGAAATACTTGATGCCTCTGATGGCATCATGGTGGCGCGCGGAGATCTGGCGGTAGAAGTGGGTAATGCGGCAGTGCCGGCCTTGCAAAAACGCATGATCAAGATGGCGCGCGCCTCCAATAAGCTGGCCATTACCGCGACTCAGATGATGGAGTCGATGATTGTCAATGCCGTGCCGACCCGCGCCGAAGTCTCTGATGTGGCCAACGCGGTACTTGATGGCACTGACGCCGTCATGACCTCAGCCGAAACGGCTTCCGGTAAATATCCGGTAGAGACCGTCGAGGCAATGTCCGCCATCTGTGTCGAAGCCGAGAAGTTTCAGGAGTGCAAACTTGATGCAGATTTTCTGAATCAAACCTTTACCCGCATCGATCAGTCGATTGCCTATGGCGCCCTGTTTACGGCCTACCATTTGCGTGTGAAAGCCATTGTCGCCCTGACCGAATCGGGCTCTACTGCCTTATGGATGAGCCGTCACAATATTGATATTCCGCTGTTTGCGCTCACGCCCAGTGTGGCGACCCAGCGCAAGGTGGCGCTCTACCGCAATGTGCGCACCTTCAAGGCTGCGCATCATGCCGATCGTGATGTCGTCCTTCAATCGCTCGAAAAGCTTTTGCTGGAAAATGGCGTGGTCAGCAAGGGCGACATGATCGTGGTGACCTGGGGCGAACCCATGGGGCAGGTTGGCGGTACGAATGCGCTGAAGATCGTCAAGATCGGCGACAACTAATTTTTTTATCAGGAGTAAATCATGTCCCTCGTCTCTTTGCGTCAACTGCTCGATCATGCCGCTGAAAACAGCTATGGCATCCCTGCCTTTAATGTCAATAATCTCGAACAGATCACCGCCATTATGGAAGCTGCCCATGAAGTTGGCGCTCCCGTCATCATGCAAGCCTCAGCCGGTGCCCGCAAATACGCCGGCGAGCCGTTCTTGCGCCACCTGATCGAAGCTGCGGTAGAAGCGTATCCGCATATTCCGATGGTGATGCACCAGGATCACGGCCAGTCGCCTGCCGTATGCATGGCAGCGATCAAGTCGGGCTTTACTTCGGTCATGATGGATGGCTCGCTCATGGAAGACGGCAAGAACGTTGCCAGTTACGACTACAATGTTGCCGTATCACGTGAAGTGGTCAAGTTCTCGCATTCAATCGGCGTTACCGTTGAAGCTGAGCTCGGTGTGCTCGGTTCGCTGGAAACGATGATGGGCGACAAGGAAGATGGTCACGGTGCCGACGGCAAGATGACCCGTGAGCAGTTGCTCACTGACGTCGCCCAGGCGGCCGACTTTGTCAAGCTCACCCAATGCGATGCGCTGGCAATTGCGATCGGTACTTCGCACGGCGCGTACAAGTTTTCACGCAAGCCGACGGGTGATATCCTGGCAATTGACCGGATCAAGGAAATTCATGCGCGTATTCCCAACACCCATCTGGTGATGCACGGTTCGTCTTCGGTACCGCAAGAGCTGCTCGATGAGATTCGTCAGTTTGGTGGTGACATGAAGGAAACTTATGGTGTACCGGTTGAAGAAATCATTATTGGTATCCAGAATGGCGTGCGCAAGATTAATATCGATACCGATATCCGGTTAGCGATGACAGCGGCAATCCGGCGTTATCTGTTTGAAAATCCAAGCAAATTTGATCCGCGCGATTACCTCAAGCCAGCACGTGAAGCTGCTAAACTTGTCTGTAAAGCGCGCTTTCTGGCGTTTGGCTGCGAAGGCCAGGCAAGCAAAATCAAGCCGGTAACGCTGGAAAAAATGGCCGAGCAATACAAAAACGGCAGCCTGTCCCAAGTCATCAACTAAGCCTTAAGCTTGGTAAAGCAGTCATTCGACCGACATTGATCAGGGTAATAGTCCGGTAACCATGCCGGTCAGTAAAACGGGGCGCAGTCTGCGCCCTGAATACTTTTTATAAGCAGATTTTTTATGAGCAGATTATCATGACCACGCAAATTAACTCTACCTTACATTCCTTGCCATTATTGGGGCGCGGCAAAGTACGTGACAACTATGCCGTTGGCACTGATAAATTGCTCATTGTCACCAGTGACCGGTTGTCCGCTTTTGACGTGATCATGAATGAAGCGATTCCTGATAAAGGTCGCGTGCTCAATCAGATGGCTAATTTCTGGTTTGAAAAACTGGGTCACATTGTGCCCAATCACCTTACCGGGATTGCACCGGAGTCAGTAGTGGCACCGGATGAAGTCGAGCAGGTACGTGGCAGGGCAGTGGTGGCAAAGCGGCTCGAACCAATCATGGTGGAAGCGGTCGTGCGCGGCTATATCATCGGGTCGGGCTGGAAGGATTATCAGAATACCGGAGCAATCTGCGGCATCACTTTACCGCCAGGTTTGCCGCAGGCCGCCAAACTGGACGAGCCTATTTTCACTCCTGCCGCCAAGGCCGAAATGGGTTCGCACGACGAAAATATCAGCTTTGCTGACATGGAAAGCCGTATCGGTACCGAACTGGCTGCCACGATCCGCGGCATCAGTTTGCGCCTCTATACCGAAGCGGCCGAATATGCTGCCACCAGAGGGATTATCATCGCCGACACCAAGTTTGAATTTGGCCTTGATGAGCATGGTGTACTGTTTTTAATGGATGAAGTTCTGACTGCGGATTCATCGCGCTTTTGGCCTGCTGACTCGTATGCGACCGGAATCTCTCCACCGTCGTTCGACAAGCAGTTTGTGCGCGACTATCTGGAAACTGTCACGAGCTGGAACAAGACCGCGCCCGCGCCTGCCTTGCCTGCTGAGGTGATCGAAAAGACCGCCGCCAAATACCGTGAGGCGCTTGAGCGTCTTACCGGTGAAAAGTTAAAGGATTAAGCATGCCGCACGCCAAGCAAAAAAACAGTGCGTCCACTACCAGTCCGGTCATCGGGGTCGTGATGGGTTCTTCCTCAGACTGGGAGGTGATGCAGCATGCCGTCGTGATCTTGAGAGAGTTTGGTATTGCCCACGAGGCGCAAGTGGTTTCTGCACACCGCATGCCCGATGACATGTTTAATTACGCGGTGACGGCGCGTGAACGTGGCTTACGCGGGATCATCGCTGGTGCTGGCGGAGCCGCACATTTACCTGGCATGATTGCTGCAAAAACGATCGTGCCGGTTTTTGGTGTACCGGTGCCGTCCAAATATCTGCGTGGTGAAGACTCTTTACTCTCGATTGTGCAGATGCCAAAAGGCATACCGGTTGCCACGTTTGCCATTGGTGAAGCGGGTGCTGCCAATGCGGCCCTGGCTGCAATTGCCATGCTTGCCACCACAGATGACGAACTGGCGCACCGCCTGATCGCTTACCGCGAGCGGCAAACGCAGGTTGCACGCGACATGCTTTTACCTTTGTAGAAAGGCCCGGGAGTTGACGCCAGAGCCAGAGGATCAGACCATCAGATCATCAGCGCTGGTTGTCACTACCGGTAGTTGTTTATTATTCTTGCCCTGCATGTGAACTCCCATGGTCAGGGCAAATTTTTCCGCCATCATTGAGCCATTATGGAAAATAACCTTATTCCGCAGATCTTCCCGCAGCCTGGTTCTGCCTTGTTACCAAATTCAACTTCCGGCTATCTGGGAATGCTCGGCGGAGGCCAGCTCGGGCGCATGTTTGTGCACGAAG
>CANIFC010000312.1 GCA_947466695.1 Oxalobacteraceae bacterium
AGACTTGAGTTACGTGGTTGATCCCGAAATCGGTGTGAGAAGGTCGCTCTCTACGGACAAGATCCCCAAAATTCTCGGAAAAACCTTGCTCGACATGAATAATGACGACTATTCTGATACTGTGACACAATTGCAAGGCAAGATACTGATGCGCTTTTTACTGGCACATCACCTGCATGGAATTCCCCTCAATACCAGACAAATTTTGATCGATTTGCAGAAGCTATGAACATACATCAACAAACGCAATTGATAGACCTTGGCGTCAATATCGACCATGTGGCGACATTGCGTAATGCCCGCGGCACAAATTATCCGGACCCGCTGCAGGCGGCATTAATGGCCGAGGAAGCTGGCGCCGACTGCATTACGTTGCATCTGCGTGAAGACCGACGCCACATCAACGATGATGATGTCGTGCGCATCCGTCCACGGTTATTAACCCGGATGAATCTTGAGGCAGCGCTTAATCAGGATATGCTTGATTTTGCCTGTCTAATCAAGCCACAAGATGTCTGTCTGGTGCCCGAGCGCAGGGAAGAGGTGACGACTGAAGGCGGGCTCGATATCATCAAGTATTTTGCTCAGGTTCAGGCGGGTGTCCGGCAGCTCCATGCCGAGGGCATTCGTGTCAGCCTGTTTATCGATCCTGATGTTGAACAAATCGAGGCTGCCAGAGAAACCGGAGCTGCTGCCATTGAAATTCATACTGGCAGGTACGCCAACGCGTTAGAAATTACCGGGCAGAAGCAAGAGCTGATCAGGGTTCGGCAAGGAGTCCTTGAAGGCGTCAAGCGTGGACTTAAGGTGAATGCCGGACATGGTTTGCACTACACGAATGTACAAGCGATCGCCATGATTGCAGAAATTTCGGAATTAAATATTGGCCACGCCATCGTAGCCCAGGCCGTTTTTGTCGGTTGGACAAAGGCGGTAAGTGACATGAAAGCGATTATGGTGAAAGCAAGGTTAGACGCAAAATGATTTTCGGTATCGGCACTGACATCGTTCAGATTGGACGGATTGAAACCGCTCTAAAGCGTAGCGGTAGTCGTTTCGCTGAGAAGATACTTGGCGCAGAGGAAATGCTTGTGTATCAAGCGCGTAAGGCCAAAGTGGAAGCACGTGGGCTACGCTTTCTGGCAACGCGTTTCGCAGCAAAAGAAGCACTGTCAAAAGCCTTGGGATTGGGAATGCGGATGCCGATGACATGGCGTGCCGCTCAGATTCTTAATGCTCCAAACGGTAGCCCGATGGTCGTTGCTAATGGTAGCCTGCTGGCGTGGATGACGGTGCATGGTTTACATGTCCGGGTTTCCATCTCGGATGAAGTGGATTACGCAGTTGCCTTTGTTATTGTTGAAACTGACGGACCGGCCTGATATGTCTGACACGTCTTCCAATAATGCGCTGGCAGTGGTTCTGGATACCGTAGCGAAATTGCCGAATTTACCTGGCGTGTACCGTTATTTTGATGCCAGCGACAATGTCTTGTACGTTGGTAAGGCACGTGATTTAAAAAAGCGTGTTTCCAGCTACTTTCAAAAAACACTTAGCAGTCCGCGTACTGCAATGATGGTAAGTAAAATTTTCCGTCTTGAGACGACGGTGACCCGCAGTGAAGCGGAAGCCTTGATTTTAGAAAACAATCTGATCAAGGCATTGCGTCCTCGTTACAACATTTTATTTCGTGATGACAAATCTTATCCCTACTTAAAAATCACGAACGAACAGACGCCGCGAATGACCTATTATCGGGGGGCGGTCGATAAAAAACACCAATATTTTGGACCATTTCCTTCCGCCTGGGCGGTCAAAGAGTCAATGCAGTTGTTGCAAAAGATTTTTTTATTACGTAGCTGCGAAGACAGTGTATTTGCCAACAGGACCAGACCCTGTTTACTGCATCAGATTCAGCGCTGCAGCGCCCCTTGCGTCGATATTATTTCGCATGAAGAGTATATGGCTGATGTCGATAACGCCGCGAAATTTTTGCGCGGCCGGCAGTCAGAAGTGATGCAAAGTCTTGAATTAAAAATGCTCGAATTTTCGGAACAACTTAAATTTGAGCAGGCCGCCTTGGTACGAAACCAAATGTCTGCGTTGTCAAAAATTTTGCATCAGCAAAGTATGGAGACAAACAGCGATAGTGATATTGATATCATTGCCGTCATTGTCGATGGTGGTCGCGCCTGCGTCAATCTGGCCATGGTACGCGGCGGACGGCATCTGGGCGACCGTGCTTATTTCCCGAGTCATGTCGAGGATGCGCAGCTGGCAGCAGAAGAGCATATTGAAATTGAGGTGTTAACGGCATTTCTGGCACAACACTATGCGGACCAGTTTATCCCGTCTCAGCTAATTCTTAATGTGGAGTTCGATGCACCGGATTTAATGATCGCCTTGATGGCGCAATGTGGGCACCGTATTCATTGTTCTTTTCAGCCGCAGGAGCAAAGGCGGGCATGGCTTGAAATGGCTATCAAAGGTGCCAGCCTATCGCTGGCTCGCATGTTGTCGGAGCAGGGATCCCAGCATGCCCGTACCAGGGCTCTGGTGAATGCGCTTGAGATCGAAATAGAAGACATTGACCAGCTACGTGTGGAATGTTTTGATATCAGCCATACCCAGGGCGAGGCGACTCAGGCCTCATGCGTTGTATTTCATCATCATGCAATGCAAAATTCGGAATACCGGCGATTCAATATCAATGACATTACGCCAGGTGATGACTATGCGGCGATGCGCCAGGTTATCCAGCGCCGGTATGAGAAATTTTCGGATATGGAATTAGTTGCACAAGATCAGACCGGCGATAGTAAACGTGACCGTATCATGCCCGACATTGTGTTAATTGACGGTGGTAAAGGGCAGGTGGAAGTGGCGCGCCAGGTGTTTGTTGAGCTTGGCCTGGATACCAGCCTGATTGTCGGCGTTTCTAAAGGAGAGGGCCGCAAGGTCGGTCTGGAGACCCTGGTTTTCGTTGATGGCCGTATCGCAAAGGAACTTGGCAAGGAATCTGCCGCTCTGATGCTGGTCGCGCAAATACGCGATGAAGCACATCGTTTTGCCATCACCGGGATGCGCGCCAAACGTGATAAAGCCAGGCAAACTTCACGCCTGGAGGAAATTGAAGGCATCGGTCCCAAGCGCAGACAACGTTTGTTAATTCGTTTTGGTGGTTTAAAAGGGGTCGCCGAAGCGAGTGTTGAGGACCTGATTGCGGTTGAGGGAATATCGCATCAGTTAGCGGAAGAAATTTACAAGTGCTTACGCTAAATTGAGGATTGTTTGATGAAACGAAAGCGAATTGGTTTTGAAAGGCCGAACTCTCTCAGTTTTTATTCTCTCTTTTGTTCGTCTATACATTTTATTTACTGCGAAGTGCCTGGGATACATATAATGCGAAGGATCAATTTCAGTGACTGACAAAAATGCCGTTTAACTTTCCGATTTTACTCACCTGGCTTCGTGTGGCGCTCATTCCACTCGTGATGGGTGTCTTCTACCTGCCGCGCTCCTGGCTTGGTCCCTTTGAGCCCGGTGTTGCCTCGACGATTGTATTTGTCGTCGCGGCAGTAACCGATTGGCTGGATGGATTTTTGGCGCGGAGATGGAATCAAACCTCTGCGTTCGGTGCCTTTCTCGACCCCGTTGCTGATAAATTAATGGTTGCCGGTGCTTTGCTGGTTTTGATGGAGTTTCGTCAGGTTGAATATATTGCGATCATTGCATTTATTATTATTGGCCGTGAAATTACGATCTCGGCTCTCCGTGAATGGATGGCGCAGATCGGTGCCTCTAAATCGGTAGCGGTCAGTTCTATTGGAAAAGTGAAAACTGCGGCGCAAATGGTCGCCATTCCGATGTTGTTGTTTGATAAAACATTGTTTGGCGTTATAGATACGCATTATTGGGGCCAGTTGCTGCTATGGGGCACTGCAGTCCTCACTTTGTGGTCGATGTTTTATTACATGCGTAAAGCTTGGCCGATGATTAAAGCGAATGCAGCCCATTAAAGGAATGTAATAGACCTTTCTGATCGGTCCGAAAAAGAGCCGGAAGTTGAAATGTCTTGACAGTAAAGCTGGCTCATATATAATCTATGGCTGTTGTTGATGCGGGAGTAGCTCAGTTGGTAGAGCGCAACCTTGCCAAGGTTGAGGTCGAGAGTTCGAG
>CANIFC010000313.1 GCA_947466695.1 Oxalobacteraceae bacterium
CCCAGCGCCGTCAGCGGATTGACGAATGACGACGCGCCCTGCATCGGGGTCGTCCCTTCGGGCAACATCAGGCACTGCTCTACGGGAACACAACGGTACTGCGAGTACATCGCACCGCCAAGCACTGCCACGGTCTTGCCGAGCAGCTTCTGCGCCGCTTCCGACGAACCGGCTGCGACAACAATACCGGCGCCTTCATTGCCCACTGCCATCGACTCATTGAGCCGGCCAGCCATGGCTTTCATCGCCTTTTCCGGAACCTGCGCGGTCACGACCGGACCCTCGGCTGTCTCCGACACCTTGGCCGCACTCATGTCGGCAGCACCGAACAATAAACCAAGGTCAGAAGGATTGAGCGGCGAGGCTTCAATGCGCACCAGCACTTCATTCGCGGCCGGAACGGGCGTAGGAATTCGTACCAGCGACAAGCTCAGTTCGCCGCTGGAGGTGATGAGTGACCTGAGTTGCAAGCCGCTACGTTCTTTGCTGAGTGTCATGTGATGTCTCCGGATATGCTTATTTTTGGGTGGGTGGTGTCTTGCAAGAATTTTGCCAGGAAAACCGAAAACAGTTTCATTACCGGCCGTCCTGACAGGCCGTCCTGACAGGCGGTCCTGACAGGCGGTCCTGACAGGCGGTCCTGACAGTCAGGCTGTATTGTGCCACTTTTCTGCGACTTTGCAGGTCAGCCCGGATAATGCCGTGTTTTTATGAAAAATAGAATGACAACGATCAACCGGAGGCAGTCGATTGTGGCGACTCAAATAATAAAAACTGCCGGTAAAAACGGCTAATTCCGCAAGATCTGCTTGCGAACAACTACTTCACTCGCTGCTTTTCGAGCTTGCGCGCGAGAGTGCGGCGGTGCATTCCCATACGGCGGGCGGCTTCGGAAATATTGAAATCATTCTCTGCCAGAACGGCATGGATACGCTCCCATTCCAGCGTCTTGATCGAGGTCGTGCGATTGCTTAACTCCAGCCCTGCACTGCCGGCGACATGGCCAAAGGCCGCTTCGATGTCATCGGTATTGGAAGGTTTGGCCAGGTATTGGCAGGCCCCGAGCTTGATCGCCTCGACCGCCGTGCCGATACTGGCAAACCCGGTCAGGACTACAATGAGCATGGTGGCATCGCACTTGTGCAACATCTGCACGCAGGCCAGGCCGGAAGAATTCCCCTTGAGCTTGAGGTCAACCACCGCAAATGCGGGCGCATGCAGCAGCATCAGCTCGCTGGCCTGATCGAGGTTTTCCGCCAGCAGTACGGTGTAATTGCGTCGCTCAAAAGAACGGCACAAGGTGCGGGCGAAAGCGGCGTCGTCTTCGATGATCAGCAACAAGCGCTGTGCAGGTGTATCGGGCATATCGGGCCTGTCTGGCACGCCTGTTTGTGTCAGCCGAGCCGGTTCAGCTGGTTTGCCGGGATCAATGTGCATCCAGCACTGCCTCCTCAAGACGAATAGCCTTCAGTGGCAACGTGAGCAATACTGACGCCCCGCCGCCGGCACGGTTGCTTGCCACTACCGTACCGCCCAGGGTACGCGCCACATTCACCACTAAAAATAATCCCAGGCCGCCACCTGAGCGGCCCTTGCTGGAATGATAGGGCTTGCCAAATTGCCGCAGCATTTCAGGGGCGAAACCCGGCCCTGCATCAAGTACCAGCAAGACCAGCGAATCGCCTTCACGCGTGGCCTTGAAACTGAGCCATTGCGGCGACGCCTCCAGCGCATTGTCGAGCACATTGCAGATCATCTGTTTCAGGGTCGAGTCGAACACTACGGGCGCATCGTGCCAGATCCGGTTATCAAAGGAAAACGAGACGATGGGGCGACTGGCCTGCCACTCATTAACCAGATCGGTTAAAAACGTATTAATGGTCGTCCTGACCGAGGATTCACCGCGCGCTTCTCCGGCCGACATCAAGATCGCGCTGACGATGGCCTTGCAGCGCTGTAACTGGGTTTGCATTTCTACGATGTCCTCGTGCAACTCGGGGTCACGGCGCAATTGAGGCATGCGACACCAGTCGCCCAGGATCACCGCCAGCGTGGCCAGTGGAGTCCCCAGTTCGTGCGCCGCACCTGAGGCCAGCAAACCCATGCGAATGATGTGCTCCTCTTCAGCCGCGCGCTGGCGCAGATGCGCCAACTGGGCTTCACCAGCACGCAAGTTACGACTGATACGTGTAATGAAAATCACCAGCAAGGCCGCGTTGAGTGCAAAGCAGATCAGGGTGCCCTGTACATACAGGCTGGTAATACCATGCCCATGGTCCGGTGGTAGCGCCAGCGGGGTGGAGAACAGCGCCAGGCCAGCCAGGCAGGCGCTGGTCACGGCGACAATAGTCCAGGTTGACCAGGCCTCAAGCAATACGGCACTGAGAATCACCTGCAGCAAATAGAGAAAAACGAAGGGATTCATCATTCCGCCGCTGAGGTACAGCTGTGCCGTCAGGCTGGCCACGTCGACCAGCAGCGCCAGCAACAATTCTCCGTTGGAGACCGCACGCATTTCGTGCCAGCGTAGCTCGCTGGCGATGTTGAAGGCGATCAGACAGACCAGCACATTGATCATGGCCGGCAACGGCAAGCTGACATCGAAATACAGAGTCACGCCTGCGATGGTGGTGATCTGCCCGACCACGGCGATCCAGCGTAACTGAATCAACTGCGCCATGTTCTTGTGACCTGCGGCATGCCCGACGTCAGTAGCCTCTGCCTGCACTTGCTTGAGGGCAGCCTGATCGGAAAAAACGTCGTTCTGGCTAAACATGGATCATTTCCTGACTGCCCCGGTTCACACGTATTTTTTATTTTTTTCGCACATTACCGGTGCGAACCTCTGCTGCGCGAAGTCTGACCATCCCATTCTCTGGCCCGACTTTCCATTGATTCCAACTGCTGCCCTGCCCTCTCCTTTCACCGGAGCTCTTCACGCCGGACCCACCAGAGACCACCCACGGTCATGAGCGCCAGCGCAAACCAGGTGAAGGCGTACACCATGTGGCTATTGTGAAAAACAATCACTGTCAGGCCACCAACCGGACTACCAGAAGGCGCTGCCAGCATCGCTTCCTGTCCCGCAGCGGCATCAATGAAATAAGGAGCCGCCTGCGACAACCCGAGTGCTGCAGCCATGGCCCGAACGTCGCGCGAATACCAACGTCCCGCCAGTGCATCGTTGTTCCGCAGAAATGCCCCACCAGGTTCATTGAGGCGCAGCAGCCCTGTCACTTCATGCACTAGCTTGCCCTCATTTTTCGCACCTTCGCAAGCGCCGCCGGCGAGCGCAGCAGGAACCGGATCGGCCGCACCCTCGGAATAGTGCAACCCCGCCGGAACGAACCCCCGGTTGATGAATACGATACTACCACCGGTACGGCAAAGCGGTGTGAGCAGCCAAAATCCACTACCGAGCTCAGTCACCGCCTGCACACGGGTCGTCATTTTGTCGAGAAAAACACCCGCTACGCGCACATGCCGGTAGGCATCGGATTCAGCGTTCACTTGCGACCATGTACCGATTTCTGGTGCACTTACCGGCGGTGCGTGCACCCTGGCATCAACACGGGCGATCAAGGCCGTTTTCCAGGCCAGGCGCTGCACCTGCCAGACACCCAGCGCCAGAAAAGCGACGACCACCAGAGCGGCGCATGCCACCAGAAAGAGCCGCAACCCCGGTGAACGGCGCGTTGACTGAGCCGGATTGAGCTTGCCGCCAACTGCTACGACCGCTACCCGTGGCGCATTTTTCATGGCATGTCGCTGCGCATGGCACCGGGCATGGCACCCGGTATCTGGGCCGGCATCTGGCCGGACATACCGGCTGGCATCTTGCCCTGCATGGTTCCCGGCAACGCATCTGACATGGCGCCCGACATGGTTTCAGGCATCATGCCTGGCATCATGTTTTTATCGAGGTGGTACATGACCCAGATCGAGCCACTGAGCATGATGACCAGCAGCATCACGGTAAAGATCAGCGCCAGCATGGTCCAGCCACCTTCTGAACGGGTATTCATGTGCAGAAAATAAATCATGTGAACCACGATTTGTACTGCGGCAAAAGCGAGCAGCACGAGCGCTGCGGTGCTGGACTTCTCAAAGAATTTTCCCATCACCAATGCAAAGGGTATCGCCGTCAGGATGACCGCCAGCACGAA
>CANIFC010000314.1 GCA_947466695.1 Oxalobacteraceae bacterium
CGACAATGGCGCGTACGGAGCCTGTTTCAGCAGTTCAGTCACACGTGCGCCACGGTCGAGTTGCTTGCGTGTAGCAGCATCAAGATCGGAAGCGAACTGCGCAAACGCAGCCAATTCACGGTACTGCGCCAGATCGGTACGAATACCACCGGACAGATTTTTAATGACTTTAGTCTGGGCAGCACCACCAACGCGCGATACCGAAATACCGGCATTAATCGCAGGACGGATACCAGCGTTAAACAGGGATGTTTCCAGAAAGATCTGACCGTCAGTAATCGAGATGACGTTGGTTGGAACGAAAGCGGAAACGTCACCGGCTTGAGTTTCAATGATCGGCAGTGCTGTCAGTGAACCTGTTTTGCCTTTAACTTCACCATTAGTGAATTTCTCAACGTAGTCCGGGTTCACGCGTGCTGCGCGCTCCAGCAAACGGGAGTGAAGGTAGAACACGTCACCAGGGTAAGCTTCGCGACCTGGCGGACGGCGCAACAACAGGGACAACTGACGATACGCAACAGCTTGCTTGGACAGATCATCATAAATGATCAGTGCGTCTTCGCCGCGGTCACGAAAGTATTCGCCCATGGCACAACCGGCGTAAGCAGAAACATATTGCATCGCTGCCGATTCGGCTGCAGTAGCTGCTACCACGATCGTGTATTCCATCGCGCCATGTGCTTCAAGTGAGCGCACAACGTTTTTGACGGAAGATGCTTTTTGGCCAATCGCTACATAGATACAAGTAACGTTTTGTCCTTTTTGGTTGATCACGGCGTCAATTGCCACCGCAGTCTTACCAGTCTGGCGATCGCCAATGATCAACTCGCGCTGACCACGGCCAACCGGAACCATCGCATCAATTGACTTCAAACCAGTTTGCAAAGGTTCGGAGACGGATTGACGGGCAATAACGCCAGGTGCAATTTTTTCGATAGGGGTAGTTAATTTAGCATTAACCGGACCTTTACCATCGATAGGCTGACCCAAGGCGTTGACGACACGGCCGCGCAGTTCCGGGCCAATAGGCACTTCCAGAATACGACCGGTACATTTAACGGTATCGCCTTCGGAAATATGCTCGTAGTCACCCAGAATAACGGCGCCAACGGAATCACGTTCCAAATTCAATGCCAGACCAAATGTATTGCCTGGGAATTCCAGCATCTCACCTTGCATCGCGTCAGACAGACCGTGAATGCGGCAGATACCGTCGGTAACGGAAATAACCGTACCTTGATTACGAATCTCAGCGTTGTCGCCAAGGCCTTGAATCCGGCTCTTGATCAGCTCGCTGATTTCTGATGGGTTGAGTTGCATACTAACTCCTAAAATTAATTCAGTACTCGTCCGCTATTTAAGCGGTCAAAGCGACTTGCATCTGTTGTAATTTGGCACGCACGGAAGTATCCAGCACCTGATCCCCAACCACGATGTGCACACCACCAATCAGGGAGGCATCCACGGTCACGGTCGAGTTCAGCTTGCGGCCAAATTTCTTTTCCAGTGTGGTCGTCAAATCACTAATCTGCGCTTCCGTCATTTCAAATGCGCTGGTAATTTCTGCATCTGTGGCGCCAGCTTCGGCGTTTTTCAGAACATGAAACTGACTGGCGATTTCGGGCAGCAAAGTTAAGCGATCATAATCGGCAAGTGTATTGACGAAGTTTTTGGCTTCACCGGTCACGGGCGACTTCAACACGGCCAAGAAAGTTTCCGCAACTTGTGTTGCTGAAACTTTTGGATTATTTGCAAGAGCTAATACATCAGGATGTGCCGCGACTTGCGCCATCTCGGCAACCAGATCCGACCAGGCGGACAGGTCACCGGACTTGGCAACACGGAACAAGGCTTCGGCGTAAGGACGAGCGATCGTTGCGAGTTCGGCCATAATTACAGCTCAGTCTTCAATTGGTTCAACATATCAGCGTGTGCTGATGCATCAACCTCACGTTTCAGAATTTGCTCTGCACCTTTGACTGCCAATAAGGCAACCTGGTCGCGCAACTCTTCGCGTGCTTTAGTGACTTGATTGTCTGCTTCCGCTTTGGCTGCAGCGATAATGCGTGCGGCTTCAACATTGGCAGTATTCTTGGCTTCTTCCACGATCAGTTGCGCACGCTTTTCCGCGTTGGCAACATGCGTCAAACCTTCTTCACGAGCAACAACCATCTGGGCTTGTACACGTTTTTCGGCGTCGAGCATTTTAGCCTGACCTTGATCAGCAGCAGCCAAGCCGTCGGCAATTTTTTGCCGGCGAGCATCGATCGCACCAATCAGCGGTGGCCACACGAATTTCATCGTGAAGAGCGCCAGGATGAAAAACACCCCAGCTTGGTACCACATTGTAGCATTCAGGTTCACGGTAGTTTTCCTATGAAGATAATCGTTCCGTAAGCAGAACTGCTTACGGTAGAAAAAGGAAAGCTAATTAGCCGACGAACGGATTTGCTGTTGCAAAGAACATCGCGATACCAACACCGATAATGAACGCAGCATCAATCAAACCAGCCAAAAGCAACATTTTACCTTGCAACTTGTCCATCAGTTCTGGTTGACGTGCTGAGGCTTCCAAATATTTACCACCCATCAGAGCGATACCGATACATGCACCCAAAGCGCCCAAACCGATGATCAAACCACAAGCCAATGCAACCATAGCGACGTTAGTCATAACAATTCCTTCAAAGTTTAAAGATATAAAAAATTAAAAAACAAAAAACAAATTCCAACAAAATCTACTGCTGACGCATTAATGCGCCTCGTGTGCCTGACCCATGTACACCAAAGTCAACATCATGAAAATAAAGGCTTGCAAAAATACGATCAAAATATGAAAAATTGCCCAGACTGAACCAGCAAACAAATGACCGATACCACCAAAAACAGTCGCTGTAGAACCCAATAAGGCGATCAACAGGAACAACAATTCGCCTGCAAACATATTGCCAAAGAGTCGCATACCAAGGGAAAAAGTCTTGGCAGCGTACTCGACAGCGTTCAGGGCGAGGTTAAAAGGGAACAGCATAGGGCCAAACGGCGCAGAGAAGAGTTCTTTGATGAAACCACCAAGACCCTTGATTTTTACACTGTAAAACATCATCAGGCCAAAAATACCGACAGAAATACCAAGCGTGCCGTTCAAGTCAGCAGTAGGGACTACACGGTGATGTATGGAGGAATCGATACCAAACGCAGGGAAAAGCCACTGTGAGAATAAATCTACCGGCAAGAAATCGAGTGAATTCATCAAGGCAACCCAGACAAAAACGGTCAGCGCCATCGGGGCAATGAAACTGATATTTCCGTGTACGATACTTTTTGCCTGATTATCAACCATCTCAACCAGCATTTCGACGGCAGACTGGAAGCGTCCGGGCACACCCGAACTTGCTTTACGGGCGGCCATGTACATCAGCAAGCTACCGACAATACCGCAAGTGATAGACCAGAACAGCGTGTCGTAATTAATGATGGACATGTCCACCAGCGCTGTCTGTTGCGTATGGGAATTAGAAAGATGTCCCAGATGATGGGAAATATATTCTGAAGCCGTAGGTGCTAGATTCTCGGTTGCGCTCATAGTTTATATCTAAATAGTAAGATGAAATAACTTTTCAGTATCACGACGATCCCAGCGATAAACGCTACCCAATTCAAATCGCGATACAACCAAACAACTGCCATCATGAGGGCAATTGTTGACCCAATTTTTATAAATTCACCGACGAAAAAACTCATCGGGTTGACTCCTCCTGGCTTTTTTACGCTCATATTCAGGCGTAAGGCAAACAAGGAATTAGGGATAGCGCAACACAGCCCACCAAGTAAAGCAGAAATTCCTGCTGAAATACCTGAAACCAATCCAGCGATCAAGGCGACTACCAAGGCCGCTGCCAACTGCAGCAGAACTATACGCGTCATGCCATTTCCTCACTAAATTTACACACTCCCATTGAACTGCTTTCGATTGTCTCCATATTGCTCACCGAAGATTAAACGCATGCAACCCAAAGCCACGGAATTATACGTGGTACTACGCGTCACCGTCAAACGTTAGATGCTCTGCATCAAAATGAGACATCTTGTCTCACAGTATTTTTTTGTTATTATTTTTTTATTTTTTCTATCAGTCTGGCGAGTAAA
>CANIFC010000315.1 GCA_947466695.1 Oxalobacteraceae bacterium
AAAGATCCAGGCCCACGAGATATGGTCGGTAATCCAGCCGCCCAGCAGCGGCCCCATGACCGGGGCGACCAGGGTCGTCATGGCCCACAGTGCCAGTGCCATGCCGGCCTTGGCCTTGGGATAGCTGGAGAGCAGCAAGGCCTGCGAAAGCGGAATAATCGGCCCCGACACCGCGCCTTGCAACACCCGGAACAAAATGAGCGATTCAATGTTGGGCGCAAAGCCGCATAACCAGGAAGCGAACACGAACAGGATGATACTGGCGACAAATAGTTTGACCTGACCAAAACGCTGGGTCAGCCAGCCGGTCAGTGGAATGGAAATCGCGTTGGCAACGGCAAACGAGGTAATGACCCAGGTACCCTGGGCTGCACTAACGCCCAGGTCACCCGAAATGGCGGGAATGGAGACGTTGGCGATGGAGGAATCGAGCACGATCATGAACGTCGCCAGCGCCAGCGCTATCGTACCCCAGACCAGCGTACTGCCAGTAAGCGGCCCATGCGGCGCAGGCGGTGACGCGGGAGCCGGCACCGGGGCATCAGCGGCATCAGGAGAAATGACCTTGGACATGTCTAGTTGGCTTTAGCGGCGAGTGCAGGTAAATTATTGGCGATAATTTTTTTAATCTCTTCATCTGCCTCAATGCTTTTAGGGGAAAACACTTCGGCGGCACCCGCGCTTTTCACGGTATCGGCCAGCGCCTTGCCGCTCTGGTCACGGATATCGACATCAGCTTCCATTGACAGGCCTATGCGTAGGGGATGCTCGGCCAGTTCTTTTGGATCGAGTTTGATGCGCACCGGAATGCGTTGCACCACCTTGATCCAGTTGCCCGTGGCATTTTGCGCCGGCAATAAGGCAAACGCAGCCCCGGTACCAACCCCGAGACCTTCGATCGTGCCATGAAAACTGATCTTATTGCCGTACATATCAGCCTTCAGATGTACCGGCTGGCCAATACGCATGGTGCGCAGTTGCACTTCCTTGAAATTGGCATCGACCCAGAGCTGATCCATCGGGACGATCGCCATCAACGAGGCACCCGCCTGAATGCGCTGGCCTAGCTGCACACTGCGCCGCGCGACGTAGCCAGTCACTGGCGCGGGTAAATCGGTACGTTGCAAGCTGATGTACGCCTCGCGAAACTTCGCCGCTGCACGTTGTACGTTTGGATGCTGCTCGATGCTGACGCCGTCAGTGAGTGTTTTATTGGACGCCAGTTGTTCGCGTGCAGCAAGGGCGCCAGCCTGCGCGGCCGACTGGGCACTCCGGGCGGCGACCAGATTGGCTGTTGCGTGCTGTAATTCTTCTTTTGAAATGGCGCCGGTACTGATGAGGGACTGACGGCGCGCCAGATCATCGGTCGCACGGATCAGTTCACTGCTGGTGCGGCTGATATCGGACTCGCGCAAACTGACGTTGGCGTTGAAGGTGCCATTGTTGGCGTAGAGGTTGCGCACTTCCCTGACCGTTTGCGCCAGTTGTGCACGGGCCTGGTCGAGTGCGATCTTGGCGTCCGTGGCATCGAGCATCACCAGGCTTTGTCCGGCGCGCACAAAGTCGGTATCCTGCACGCCAATCGAGACGACGGTGCCGGACACTTGTGGCGTAATCTGGACGATATTGCCCTGAACATAAGCGTTGTCAGTGGTCTCGTGCTTACCGCTGCTGATGTACCAGTAGACACCGTAGGCAATGGCTGCCACGGCAAATACGCCGGTCAGCCAGAGCAAGCCGGATTTACGTTTGAGTTTACCGGTATTGGCGGCTTGCGTTTTATAAGTAGTCATAGTGTCTTTGGTTCACCCTCGGCGTGATCGGCATAAGGTCATGGGTTGATGGCTAGGGCTGGGGTCAGTGGTTCGTATCAAGGGTTCTTATCGGTGCTTCTTGTCAATGACAGTGCGCCGGAACTTGCGCTGTCATTGAACCCGCCACCAAGTGCGCGGTTGAGATTGATAGTCAGGTCCAGCGCCCGCGCTTGCAATTCAACTGCGGCACGGCGCTGCATGAACACGGCGCTCTGGGCATTGAGCACGCTCAGCTTGCTGACCAGCCCTTCCTGTTCACGCTGTTGCTCGACCTGATACAGCACATCGGCATTCGATTGCATCGCCGCCTGCTGTTTTTCTTGCAGTGCCAGGGCGCGCAAGGAACTGATCTGGTCGGCGACGTCGCGCACGGCCTCAATCAGTGTCTGGTTATAACTCTCCAGCGCAGCATCGTAGTCGGCGTCTTTACCGCGTAAATTGGCACGCAGGCGGCCACCGTCAAAAAGGGGCAGGCTGATCGCCGGCCCGACGCCATAGTCGCGACTGCCGCTGCTCAACCAGTTACTCACACCAAGGCTGGTCAGACCGGCAAAGGCACGCAAATTGACGTTTGGATAGAACTCGGTTTGGGCGACCTTGATTTGTTTGCCGGCAGCGTTGACGCGTTCGCGCGCTGCAGAGATATCGGCACGACGGCCGATCAGGTCTGCCGGTATGGCGTCCGGCAAGACACTGCCGGCCAACGCCGGAAAGCCAGCTGTCACGGTGCTGGTTGCTTCAGGGCCCTGACCGAGCAAGGCGGCAAGGGCATGACGCGACAGGGCAAGTTGTTCGTCTTGCGCAATCATCTCGGCACGAATGGCGGGAATGACGGCTTCAGACAGATATAAGGCCTGTTTGCTGTCCATGCCGGCGTCGACGCGCTGACGCGTCAGGCTGAGCAATTGTCCGCGCTGATCGAGGGTATTTTGCAGAATTTTTTTCTGTTCCATGGCGCGCGCGACGCTGAAATAACTCTTGGCAATACTGGCGGCAATCAGGAGCCGGGCCGACTCAATTTCTGCCTGTGCCGCCTTTTCAACACTCAGGGCAGCTTCCAGCGCGGCCCGGTTCCTGTCCCAGAAATCGATCTCGTAAGTGGCGTTGACAATCAGGCTGTTGTTGGTCGTGGTGGTACCCGCCAATGGTGGTGGAACCAGGCCGTTTTCGGTGAAACGCTCCCAGCTTGACTTCAGATCCAGATCGACCCTGGGCAAACTGCCTGCCTGCACCGCTCCGGTGAGCGCGCTCACCTTGGCCAGACGTGCCTGCGCCAGCTTGATACCCGGATTTTGCACCAGCGCCTGGGCAATGAGCTCCGACAAAACCGGGTCATTGTAGCTAGTCCACCATTGCGCCTGCGGCCATTGAATTGAGGAGGCGGAAACCAGTGACACATCGGCCGCCGATATAGCCCTGGACTGCGGTTCAATGCCACTGAAGCTGGCGCAGGCACTGAGCATCACGGCAACGGCAGCCGCCACCGGCGCGAGGCGAAACAGGGTCAGGGCGCTCATGGCTGCGCCATGAAAAGCTGCGTCATCACGACGCGAACCGGACGGTCATCGTCTGAATAAGCGGGTAAGCGGATTAATTGAGGCATGGTTGTAATATCTGAAGAGAAGTCGAGTGAAACGAAGAAACTGCCGGACTCAGCCAGCGTTAAATATCGAGTCCGTTGGCAATCATGTTTTTAAGTAATTTTTTTAATAATGTGAACTCATCATCTGAAAAGCCGCGCAAATGATGGTTGATGGCAGAACACAGACCCGCCGGAATTTGTGTACAGATCAAGTGGCCTTCGGCGGTCAGTTCGAGCTGCACCACGCGCCGGTCAAGCTCGCTGCGGGTCCTGAGCAATAAGCCCTTGGTTTGCAGACGGTCAAGCATGCGCGTCATGGCACCGGTGTCCATGTTCATTTCTTTTGCCAGCACGGCAGCTGTTTCGCCCTTGCCTTTCGAGATCAGTAGCAGGGGACGCCATTGCATGGCCGTTAGACCATGCACCTGCATTTCGATATCGATGGTCTTGAGCATGGAAAGGTGAACGGTTCTGATCAGGTAGCCAATGGTTTCTTCGGGCTTGCAACTGCTGGCGTGATAAAACTCGCCTGTTGGCAAGTGCGCCGGTTCAAGTGCAGGTAGCGCCTCGTCTTGAACTTGCGTTGATTTGTCTGTTTTATTTCTCATGAACAAAATATAACTGCCTATGCAGTCATTGTCAAGGCAGGCTTTATTATAAACGCGGGTCAACAGTGAATTAACAACAACCTGCGCAGGGCCGCTGACAACTGAAAATGCGCGTGGTGGAAGTGGACACAAGAACGGG
>CANIFC010000316.1 GCA_947466695.1 Oxalobacteraceae bacterium
AGGGGTTCGAATCCCCTTGGGGACACCATCATATGAATAGCAGGTTAATATATTTATCCTCCTATTGATTGATAATAAAAAAGTCAAGGTTTATACCTTGGCTTTTTTTTCGCCTGTCATCTCGATGATGATGCTTGCACTTAATTTTACGGCACGATCTAAAACATCGAGAGCGTTTTCGATGATTTTGTCAGCGGTCGATCCATCATCCTTTATCGCAGAAACAATGAGTCTGGCGCTCAAACACAGTCTCAATGCAGTCGCCGGAATACCGCCGCGCATACCACAGGCGACTGGCTGACCAAGAGACATTCGCAGATCTTTTTGTAGCTGGCGATATACTTTTATCGTTTCTTCCGGCTTGCGTATTGCATCACCTTGCGCTGCATTAAGTACAAAGGAGAAGATTGTAGGCAGACTGTCCCAGCTCTGTGCCGTTGAAACGACGGCTGAAAGTGTAGATGAAAGAGCACTACGGTCCGGTGCGCGTACTTCCAGCAAAGATAAGGCCGGGTGCGTGTCAAAATACTGGAGCACTGCCGATTCGAAGCGTTGAATAAAATGAATAATATCTTCTTCTTTCAGCGCCCGGAACGCGCGTAACTCCTGCAAGGCGGCGACCCAGCGTAGCAGTAATCCAAAGTTTGCCTGAGGTTTCAAGTTGTCTGCACCAGACCAGTGTCTTGGCCAATCAGCGCGACTGGAATAGGCCAGCAGGGCTTTCGGAACCGCGTGTGCGTGCATTTTTCGTGTGAGGTCGGGTGGCAACAGAAGCGCACCGGAAAAACTGGGGCCGGTTAAAAATTTAGAGCCGGTGACTGCGACTAAAAATTGATTTTTCAGATAGGCCTGCAAGCTGGTATTTGATAGCCGGAACTGACAGGCATCGACCAATACGATGAGCTGTTCCGGATAACGCTGACGCAATCGTATGGCCAATTCGATAGATGGTCCTACCATGCCGGTCTTGGTGACATCGGCAAGTACCAGCACCACGCATCTATCCTGCGCAATCGTGGCGATGACCAGGGCTTCAACGTCACTGTCAATGTCAGGTATGCTGCGCGCAAGCCCATCCGCATGGCGCAGGGCGACAGTTACGACCTCGTTCTCAATCGCAAAATCAATTTTTATTCCGTTGGGAACCTTGATTCCTAACGCTGAGCGATCACTAAAGTGTTGCCCGCGCAAGGCTGCGGGAACCGAACTTCCTGTTTCTGCCGCGTCTACCATAATTGTCAGGTTAGGTATGGCCGACGCGTTGCTAATGAGCTGCGAGGCAATCAAATGTAAGTCAGTTCCGGAGGCGGCAAAAACAATGTCGGTGCCGGGTATCTGATCAAGCCCGCACAAGCCCCTCAGTTCTTGCCTGACAAGGTCGAGTTCTCTTTCGTAGACCTGATACGCATTGTTATCGCAACAGGCGAGTGCAACTTTTTGGTAAATATTGGCGGCAGCGTCCAAACTAGCCTGCGACAGCGTAGACGCGGTTGCTGAACCGAAGGCAAACAGCTCTTCAAGCGGGTTTTGTGGAATAACTGAACACCCGTATTTATTGACGCCGTCAGTATCAGGCGTAATTCGAGAATCACCGCCTTCTACAAGCAGTTGCGATAAGTCCGGAAAATCGAGATGAATTAAAGCATGCATAGACAATCATTTTTAGAACATTCCGGATTTCAGGTTCGTTTCTTTTTTATATTAAAAATTTACAAAAGAACCTGAGTGGAATTTTTCTTGTGTCGAATTTTATGAAACAGTTTTTTCTGATTCCAATGCCGCTTTAATGAGTAGCTCCCGGAAAGCGTCAAACAATTTCTTCATGGTCGCCTGCTTGTAGGGATAAAGATCAATGGGGTCCATGGCATGTACGATCATATCGCTGTCGACTTCAAAAATAAGTAATTTCCCATCTTGGGTTTCACCGCAGTCGATGCCGACATAGTCGAGGCCTAGCCGGTCATAGATCTCTTGAAATGCGATGGAATGACGAGGTGCGAAAGTTGAATCAAAGTTTTCCATGAAGCGTTTTTCTTCAGCGCGTTTTTCCGCACTCTCGGCCATACCGGCATTCAAATAGTGAATCATCCAATGTGACGATATTCCCATATGGGAGATAAATGGTTTCCCGTCGATCAGGATGATGCGATATTTGCGGAATTGTCCGTCTTCGCTGCGATAGTCAACAAAACGGGCGACATAAAATTCTTCGCCCGGTATTTCGTCCAGATAGGCAGTAATTTCACTGGAAGACATCACTTTACGTAAGCCTTGGCCTGCATGTGAACCGAGCGGACGCACAATGATTGGAAAATCATCGCCTTGCAACACAGAGCCAAGTTCGCGTTCGTTTTGTCCAATTTCTGCGAGTGTCTGTCGATCAATGCGTATTGAGGTTGGCATTGCAATGCCGTCGCGTGATTGCAGGAGCGCACACGCCTTGTCACGTCCCAAATAGGTAATGCGTTCAGGTAAATTGATGACCGGGCGGGGCCATGTCAGGGCAATTTCTTGCAAGTCATGCAAAAGCGCATATTTTTCATCGGCTTCGCCGACGGCGATAAACATCACGTCGTGTTCAGGTAATTCTTCCAAAAACGGAATTCCGGCACCGACGTAGAGTAAATCGAGCGCAATGTCCGAATTTTCGACTAAAAATGCCAGCGGTGTATTTGCCATCAAATCACCGTCTGTCATCAAGGCAAGTAATTTAATGGTTGGTGCCAGAGTGGCCTCGACCGAGTACAAGGGCTGGAGTCGCAAGGCTTCCATTTGCGTTGCCAGAGCCGAGTCGCGGTGTCCCAGCAACATTAAAACGGTCGATAGATCCATGATGGCATTAGCGTCATCCGGGTACTCTTTTATCCGTTCGATCAGCGCACTGCCGAGGGGTTTCAGATCGACGCCTGAAAATGCTTTTCGCATGAGTGGAGCCAAGCCGATCAATTTACTTTGATCAGGCGACGCATTATTAAGCTGGCTGTTGTTGCTGTTATTGCTGTTATTGCTTGCCATGTCCGGATGGATAGTCATTTTTAGATGCACCCTGGTTGAGATAACTGCTTGCCGATAGCGATCGTGGCGCTGATCAATGCGTCAATGTCATTTGTGGTCGTTCGATGATTAACAATCGCTGCGCGAATCACCAACTCATTGTTGATGATCGTGGTTGATGGAGCTGAAATCCCCGATTCTTGTAACGCCACAACGATTTTGGCATTAAGCTCGTCGCTATTTTCAGGCGTTTTACAACGAAAGCGAAAGCAGACGATATTGAGCGCAACCGGTGCCATCAATTCAAGTTGTGGATTTTCACCAATGCAGCGTTTCATGTACTGAGCTAATTCACAGGTGCGGGCGATCATTTCACCGAGGTGATCGGCGCCATAGACCTGGAGCGTGAACCAAGTCTTTAGTGCCCTGAATCCACGCGATAAATCGGGGCCAAAATCACATGGCCAGGGTGAACCGGCGGCTAGCCCTCTGGCTTCCCGGCGCAAATAGCTGGCAGGTGTGGCAAACGTTGCGTAGTGCGCTGCGCTATCGCGAACCAGAATAAAGCCGGCGTCATAGGGCACTTGCAGCCATTTATGGAAATCAAAAGCAATCGAGTCTGCGCGTTCTATGCCTGCCAGTCGCGGTGCGATCTCCGGGGAGAGCATCGCGAGCGCACCGTAAGCGCCGTCGACGTGAAACCAGATCTTCTCTTGCTGCGCTATATCTGCCAATTCAGTGAGATTGTCGATCGCGCCGACATCGACTGTACCGGCAGTTCCTGCGATAAAAAAAGGGCTTAATCCGGCCAGACGATCTGCCGTAATAGCGGCTTTGAGTTGTGTCGTATCGATCTCGAAATCGCTATTGGTGCCGATGATGCGCAGCGCGTCGCTGCCTATTCCCGCCAGATCCATGGCCTGGGCGATGCATCCGTGCGCTCCTGCAGACGTGTACGCTACCAGACGCGATCCTGATGACGCCAACGCCATCCCTTGCTGGCGTACTCCGGTGCCGAGCGCGGCAGATCTGGCGACCAGCACTGCAATGAAATTAGCCATCGACGTCCCGGTTACAAACAAGCCGCTGGCAGTTTCTGGGAAATTAAAAAGAGCGCTGACCCAGCGGGTGACCTGCCGTTCCAC
>CANIFC010000317.1 GCA_947466695.1 Oxalobacteraceae bacterium
ATCTCCTTTTTTCACTATTTATCTCAAATGACTCTTCGTCCTGAGAGAGCCAAGGGCTGATTAGCGATTTCGCCGTCGCCAAACCTGATTAGCCAAAAAACCGACCACGGACAAATTGCCCAAAAATACCGCAATGCCGGTAAAACTGGCAAGGTGCACGATATGCTCGATTTCAAAGGGGATGTAGATGGCACCTGACAACGCCCCCATCCATTCGGCCCATTCATGCTCGTTCCAGAGGCCATATGCTTCTATTAACCTGATCGCTGAATAGAAAACAGCGAGAACCAGGAGTAACTGCAGACCCGTATCGTTGACAACATCGGCGTAATGCAAAAGGATGGACGGATAGTGCGCACCGGGACTCATCCCCATATGGCTGATTAATTGTGCTGCAATATGACGAATGTCCTGATGCACCAGACTGAGCAGACCAATACCTGCAGCGATGGAAACGATGCCTTTGAATGCTTCGAAAAGGGCAATGACGCGGCGGGCACGGCGGGTTTTTTGATTAGCCGCAGCTTGCCTGGAATTCATAAAACTATTTTTATGCCGGACATTCATGATCTTAATATCATCTCAATATGATCCTGATACTGGTAAAAAAACTCCCTCATTAACAAGTCGCAGTAGCCGTCTTACAGCACCCGATAGGCTAAGCGGTCCATCATCGTGCGGCTAAGACGACTCAGCAATTGCCGCACATCCGGGGGATAATCCGACAATTTTTCCAGCGTCTTGTAATCACTCACCCTGATCGTGTGCTGGTAGATGCTCTCAAGTTCGGCTTGCCTTTGCTGCGCCAATTCGCGGGCTGGATCATGAATAAGCAAGGCATTTTCCAAATCCAGGCGAAACGCCCTTGGATTAAGATTGTTTCCGGTAAGTAACATGTAATCGTGATCTACCCACAGTCCCTTGAGGTGATAGGTATTGCTGCCGTCGCGCCATAGATGCAGCTTAAGCTGACCTGTAGCGATATCAATCTGATGATTTTTTGCAAAATCACGCAATTTGCATTCATACAGGTAAGGCAAGGCTGAAATAACTTTAAAAGGTTCTTCAGGCGGAATAAAAAAATCGTTGGCAGACTTGTCACCGACAATGATGTCGATCTTTACACCGCGCCTGAGGGCACGGTTTATCTCTCGCATGACGGCTAATGGAAAATTAAAATACGGCGTGCAAATAGTGATTTGCGTGTTACTCGCTGCGAGTAGCTGGCAAATAAGCTTGTTGAGCGGGTTATTTTTACCAACGCCAACGAAAGGTAAAATCGTCAGACCATGGGTTTTATCGAGCTTTGCCTCTTGAATACTGGCCGGAGGTATCGTGTAGCGCGCATTTTTGAGTGCGGCCCTGAAGCTGCGGATATCCCGTCGTATGCTCCGGGTGGAGACAATGTCGGGCGTATCAATCCTGATAACGGCAGCGGCGGCTAAAATATGCTGCTGAATGAAGTCCACCATGGAATTGGCCAATACGGTATTTTTCAATAGCAAATACCGGTCATGGCGGTATTTGTCTTGCTTGTGAAGATACACATTATTTAAACTTGCGCCGCTGTAAATAACGTTATCGTCAATCACAAATCCCTTGAGGTGTAAAACGCCAAACAATTCGCGGGTTTGTACCGGCACACCATAAATCGGCACGCTACTGGCATGTGCCCTGGCTTGTTCCTGATACCAGCTGGCATTCCCGCTTTCTTTGGCAGCACCGATCAGACCGCGCTGGGCACGATGCCAGTCCACCAGAATACGGATATCGAGCTTCGGATGTAATGCCTTGGCGGCGTACAGCGCATGCAAAATTTCAGCGCCGGCCTCATCTGGCTGCAGGTAAAGACTGCAGATATATATACGGTGACGCGCCAGCGAAATCTGTTGCAGTAACTCAAGGCGAAATTCGGTCGCGCTCAATAAAGTCCTCACACTGCCGGCAGCCAGGGGAATACCCGGCAAATGCGCCAGACTCGAACGGGACGAAAATAAGATCATTGCAAATCCACATACAGGCTGTTAACGAAAGTTGTTGATGGTAACACCGGCCAGAGGCAAAGGTAGTGACCAAAGCGCCATAAAAATACTTGGAAACAATTAATAGTGTGTTTTTTATAAAATTAATACAGTATTGACACGACTACTGCCCTGACATTGATGCTAATTAGCTTGTTGTCAGATAGTTACTCGACTTATTTGTATCATTTAACATCAATACACATAAAAAAAGCAGGTCTGTCATCGCAATGTAAGCGACATGTATTATTCTCTGAATATCAAACGCATGATCAAACAGGTCATTGAAGACGGTTAAAAATATTTTTCAATTACGACAGCTATCAATATTAATGTATTTTAAATAATAATCTTCACAAGTGATCGCTTTTATCGTGGCATCCGAGTTGATATGCATGAGAAATCAGGGATACCCTGATTGCCTGGCCAATAATTCAGGATCATGAAACCCTTCATTTAATCGCTGACTGTGAGAGCCAATCAAGATCGCAATAGTGCGTATATCCCTTGTAAAGATTCATCCGATACACGCGTTACCTAAACCACTCCGACACCGTTTTTGCTTGCGGCGACGATGAAAGGAACTAGATTGGCACAAAAACCTATCACTCTTGCCCTCCAGGGAGGCGGCTCGCATGGCGCATTCACCTGGGGAGTTCTCGACCGTTTGCTGGAGGAGTCGCGTTTTGATATTGAGGGGATCAGTGGCGCCAGTGCCGGAGCGATGAATGCCATTGTGCTGGCACAGGGATACATGCAGGATGGTCGCGACGGAGCGCGTCAGGCGCTCAAAAATTTTTGGGAGAGTGTCGCTATCGAATTACCTTTCAGCGCAGCCAACGGCGACATTCCGGAAATGCACGACATCGCGTCCCAGTCTGATTTGCCATCCATCATGAATTCTTATATTTCCATGCTGCGCTATTTTTCTCCACAGCAAATCAACCCATTTGATCTCAATCCCCTGCGTGATATTTTAACGGCGCAAATTGATTTTCAACGACTCAGGACAGAATCACCCATCAAACTGTTCATCGCTACCACCCGGGTCAGCACAGGCACTCTCAAGCTGTTTCGTAACAAGCAGCTGAGCCTGGACGTATTACTGGCATCGGCCTGTTTGCCACTAATCAACCGCGCCGTCGAGATTGATGGTGAAGCCTACTGGGACGGCGGATTCACCGCTAATCCGCCCTTATTTCCGCTCATCCACAAATGTAGTGCAAAAGATATTTTGGTGATCTTATTGCATCCGGAAGCGCGCATGCAGGTGCCAGTTTCTGCTACTGAAATCTGGCATCGGCTGACAGAAATGGGATTTAGCGCAAGCTTTTTTACCGAGTTCCAAGGTGTCATGCTGGCAAAAAGGGAGGCTGAACGTAGCTGGTTCGCCATCGGGCGTCTTGAGAGACGACTGCGCAATCTGATGCTGCATCGCATCGAGTCACCGGAACTCATGAGCCAACTGGGCATGCATAGCAAAATGAATGCCCAGGCTGGATTTTTAAATAGCTTGCATCTCGCCGGCAGGGCTCAGGCGACGCAATGGCTCGCAAACCGGTCAGACCGCGGGTAGTGCTGGCTTCATCAAAGCTGGCAGCACCAATGGCAACGGGCTGAAACATTGAGTGCCACGCTTTGGGTCGATATTATAAAAACACGCTAAAAAGAAGACCTACGCGCACCAGAAGTCGTCACACTTTGATCTTGCGCTTGAGTAAGCTGTTGACCGCGTTGTCTTTAAATTGCCCCGCTTCTTCAATATACCCCTGTACTGTTCCGTCGTGACGCCACCCACCCTGGCGCTTGATGTCGCTGAAGCTGGCCCCGGCGCGGTGCGCACTTGTCGCCATCCCCCGCCGCAGGCTGTGACTGCTTAACTCTGGCGTATAGGCTAAATTGGCCAGACTGGCGCACTGGCTAAGAATGGTGTTGACGCTACTGGCATGCAAAGCGGCGTTACCGACTTCCTGCCATTGATTTACTGAGCGAAACAAAGCCCCTGAGCTGATATTGGCACTGGCAAGCCAGTTCCGCAACGCGGTTACGGGACAGCAGACTCCGTCGCCAAATGGGATGGCTTTCATGATGCCTTCACCGCGCTGGTC
>CANIFC010000318.1 GCA_947466695.1 Oxalobacteraceae bacterium
AAAAGCAGCTTCTCAAATCAGTGAGGGCGGAAAAATGCCGACAGTCGACGGCGTTCGCGAAGCGCTAGGCGGAACTGGCAGCAAAAGTACGATTGGTCCCATGCTCAAGCGCTGGAAGGAGGAAAATCAGGAAGTTGCGCAAGCGGCGGGATCAGGTCTTCCAGCGGCACTTCTTAGCGCAGTCAAAGGAATCCATGAAAATATACAAAGTGAGGCTGAACAGAAAATTGAATCATTGCGCCAGCAGCATCAGCTTGATCTGGCAGAATTACTAGCGCAACAGCAGCAACTTCACGCTGAAAAACACTCCCTGCTCGACGAAAACACGCTACTCAACGATCAGCTGACCGAGCAGAAAAAGTTTGAACTAAAAATTGAGGCAGAGAATCTGTCCTTGAAAATATCAGTTCAAAATAGCCAAACTGAAAATACGGGTATGAAACTCCGTTTACATGATCGCGCCGGTGAAATAACGGTACTCAGTGAACAGCTCAATCTCAGCCGTACCCAGTTTGATCACTATCATGCGGCATCAGCAGCGCAACGCTCTGAAGATAAACAGAGCTACGAGCGCAAGATTGAGCAACTTAACTATGCCGCCGCCGACACACAAGAAAAAATGTTTAGGCAGCAATCGCTCATTGCGCAGCAAGAGGCGCAAATTCTTCATGTGCATTCTGACAATACAGAGCTGAAATCTACTGCGCAAATTCGCCTCGATGAGCTTGTAGCCCTACGCACCAACGACGCTTTGCATTTATATCGGGAAAAAGAAATGTTGCTGGTCAAAAAAACGCTGAATACGCAGCTAAAAAGCACGCAAGACACCTTGGACGAAGCGCGTATGGCGTTGGCGGGACAAGAGCGCCAGATTCAACTAATAACGGAGCGACTTACGCAGACGCAAAATAAAGCACACCTGCTGGATCAGGAACGCATTGCACTGCTGCTTGAACGGGCAGAGTTGCGAATCATTCTGGCGAGTAAAACCGGTGTGGATGCAGAGGGTAGCGAAGTCTCAAAATGAAAAACAGGTAAAGACAGGCGGAATAGACAAATCGAGGGCATATTTAATTTTGTACAAACGGTCATATGCTCAAGCCCGCCACAAAGAACATGAACATATGATCAGACGTTAACGATCGATCAAGCGACAAGGTAATTACCTCAGCAAATGACGATCGCCCATATTGCAAGGGAAGCCACAGATGGAAAGAGCTTGCGAACCGGGGCTGTCGTGATCAGATTAGTACTCTAGTGGTGGCGGAATCAATACAAATTTTCCTACATGGACTTTTTCCAGGAATTCCAGCTGGGCTTGGGCAATCTGTTCCAGCGGGAAGATTTTGGCTACCAGAGGGCGCAGTTCTCCACGTTCAATGTAGCCAATCAAATTCGGAAAAACCGGCTCATCCCAGGCAGTGCAGCCAATGAGTGTCAGGTCTTTCAGGTAAAAAGTGCGCATGTCCAATGCCACCAGCGGCCCTCCAATCGCCCCCGAAGAGGCATAGCGGCCACCGCGCTTGAGTACTTTGAGCAGATCAGCAAAGGCGGAACCGGCCACATTATCGATGACGACGTCAATACTCTCCTCGCAGAGGATTGACATGATATCGTCCTGGCGGTCAATAACCTGATCCGCCCCGATCAAACGCACTTGCTCCATCTTTGCTTTGCCGGCAATGGCCGTTACCCGGGCACCTCTTCGCTTGGCCAGTTGTATGGCCGCCGAACCGACGCCACCTGATGCGCCGGTAATGAGGACATGCTCACCCTGGCACACCCCGGCGCGATGCAGCATGTTCTCGGCGGTTCCGTAGGAACAGGGAATGGAGCCGAGTTCCACATCGCTCCAGTCGCACTGCACTGCAAAAACTTCAGAAGCGGGTACCTTTACAAACTGCGCAAATGCACCACCGAAGTCCGAAGCCATCCAGATCGTGTTCATGGAGCTGAAGCCATCGGGGCGCATGCAGGGGCGCACCAGTACGCGCGAACCGATAAGGCGCTCCTCACCACCAGGGGCGACCGCCACCACCCGACCACAGCAATCAGTTCCCTGAATGAGGGGAAACGGAGTTGCCCCATTCCAGCCACCATCCGCCTTTGTTTCAGCAGACGCATCCTGGGCTTTTACTGTGCCAGCGGTATCAGTGACAACCGAAGCGGAATACCAACCCAAACGCGTATTGACTTCCGTATTATTGACGCCGGCGGCCAGGACCTGCAGCAGCACTTCACCCGGCGCAAGAACTGGCATCGGTACGTCGCAGTACTGCAGCTTTTCGTAACCGCCATTACCGATGGTGACGACGGCTTTCATCGTTCTTTCGGTATTTCCAAATTGATAGCCTGCCCTAGATTTCGGCACTTCATTGACTTGCTCCACAAATTTACCTGCTTTCTGTATATTGAACATGCACGGACATACAAGATATCCATATTTTTATCGATAGATCGAGGATCACTTTATGTTTGACAATGCAAACCGCGGTGGTTTAATGCTTCAAAAAAAGCAACAAATGAAACAACAAATGAAGCAAAAAAATGAGCAAGAAGATCTACCCGCTATCCGCTGACTTATTCAGACACTTGCTTGTTCAGACCAATATCTGGCGCGTGCTGGCAATGTAGTGATGAATGCCCTGCTCGATCTGAGGATCGATCATGACATCGGGCCGACGTCCATTTGGACAGGCCAAGCTTGGCGTGGTGCCAAACAGACGACAGATCAAAGGACGCTCGTCATAGACCTCACAACCGTTGACACCCAGGTGCGGACAACTGAGGTTGGCAAGCGCTTCATCGTGCTCTGCTTCTGTCTTGACAGGCAGCCTTGACATTTCTTCCGGCGAAGTCGTTACTGGTCCACAGCAGTCATGGCATCCGGGAATACACTCAAAGGAAGGAATGCGATTACGGTAAAATTTAATTATTTGCCTGTTACTCTGTAATTTTTTCAAAATTGATTTTTTTGTGCAGATACGCTTATTCAATTAATAGCCTGCGGTATCTGCTGGGTTGTAAATACACGATTAAGAAACACGGTGATTATGCGTTATGGGTTCTGAACATCGCCAATTGAGCTCTATATTGTAACTGAGCCCGGCATACCAATGAAGTACGGGAAAGAACCGTACGTTTCTTCATAGGCAGCCTCTGCCTTACAGACTGCTTGAATTTCATTAACGTCAGCAAAAGAGGAGCGATCGATCAACCATTTTATATTTACTGAATGTCTGTTAGTTGCGTATTTGGGTTTTAGTGCATTAATAAACCTGCTGAACCTGAACTTGCTGTCAATGTGCAAACGTAACCAGTCAGGCAGAAAGTGGGGGGAACCCTGACTCTTCCATGGAAGAGTCGATCGGCATCATGAACCAAAATGCAGACAACACTCGCCAGACCAATCAGCTGACCGCCTCCGCTTGCGAAATGCTCATTAACGGTGGCTCAATGATGTTGCAAATCGTTGATGCAACGAAAATAATCAAAGCCTCCTCGAAGAAAATTGTCGGCATTGTGAGTGTGATTAACGGCATTGCCTTCCAGTCCAACATCCTCGCCTCGAATGCCACGGTTGAGGCCACCCGGGCAGGTCAACAAGGACGCGGTTTTGCCGTGGTTGTAACGGAAGTATGTAACCTTACCCAGCACTCACCCAGCACTCAGCCAGTACGTCCAAGGAAATCAAGACCCTCATTGGGGACTCTGTAGACCAGATTGATGCCGGTAGCAACGTGGTCAGACAAGCCGGCAGCATCATGAAAAATTATCGTCAGCGTCAAGCGCGCTTCTGACATCATCGTAAAAGTTACCATTTTTAGTCTTGAACAAATTTCCGGCATCGGACAAATCACTGTCGCAATCACTGAGATGGATCAAGTAACACAGCAAAAGACAGCACTGGTCTAACAGAAAGCCAGCGCTGCGGCAACATCATGCGGTCTGCAGGAACGAGCAACTAACGTTAGGACGATAAGTTCGGTAAGGGCTGGCAGCAGCGGACGGGTAAATGGACAAGCAGTTTTGTCTATTTACCTATTAACATTCCCTATTGAGCAATGCTCTTCAAGTTTTTTGGATACTTTATCGTCTACAGATCGACGCTAAACCTGCGAT
>CANIFC010000319.1 GCA_947466695.1 Oxalobacteraceae bacterium
GGCGCCACTACGTTTTCTCCTTCACTTAATACGAGGAAATTTTGATGTCGCTGCCAATATAATTCGTACCATTGGTTTCCGAATAGTGCGGGCACTTCCAACAAAAATAAGAATATTTCTTTTTCGCAACTACGGAAGAATACAAAGCTTATCAGGCGTACTGCCAAATTCAAGTGAAAACTACGCTGCAATGGCAGCAATCGTTGCACAACGCTGCGAAGCGACTTTTAGCACGATGAATTTAGATCCGTTAAGTCCACCCGTCCCTTTGGCATGGGTACCTATTGATATCAGTATTGTTACTTACAATAGCTCGCGCTGGATATCAGATTTTATCAATAGCGTGATTAATCTTGATTATCCGAAAAATTTACTTACGTTGCGCTTTATTGATAATAGTTCAACTGACTCTACTTTAGATGACTTACGTACTATTTCTCATAGCTTAAGTGATGTCGGTTGTAATGTAGAAATAACTCAACGACCTAACAAAGGCTTCGGTGCTGGTCACAATTCAGCCATTTTCAAAGGAAACTCCCCTTTTTGCTTGGTGACGAATATTGATATGACATTCGAATCAAAAGCACTTACCAATGTCGTCGCGGTCGCCTTAGCTGATAATAAACAAGTAGCGGCATGGGAGTTGAGACAAAAGCCATATGAACATCCAAAATTTTATGATCCCGTTACAGGTATTACCAATTGGAATTCACATGCATGCGTATTGTTAAGACGCGAGGCAATTGAAAAAGTAGGTGGCTATGATGAATCTCTATTTATGTATGGAGAAGATGTCGAATTATCTTACCGCCTACGTCGTGCCGACTATCTGTTACGTTATTGCCCTCAAGCTATCGTATGGCACTATACATACGATAGCGTTAATCAAGTTAAGCCGATACAGTACACAGGTAGTACGTTCGCAAATCTATATTTGCGCTTAAAATTCGGTAATTTTATTGACATTCTTGCTATTCCAATGCTTGGCGTACGATTACTGTTGGCACCACAAGCGTATTCTGGTTCACGAATTTCAGTGTTACGTAATCTCTCGAAATTATGTGTACTGGCACCAAAAACGCTGGCAAGCAGACGTAAAAGTGTGGCACATTTCCCGTTTCGTACTTGGGATTATGAACTAGGCAGGGAAGGCGCTTTTATTGAACAGCACAAAATTCAAAATGGGCCACCGCTAGTAACTGTAATTACACGCACATACCGTGGGCGAGAATTATATTTGCGTCAAGCACTATTGTCAGTCGCACACCAAACTTATTCTAATATCGAACATATCGTGATCGAAGATGGCGGTGAAACGATGCGCGACGTAGTCGCAAACATCAGTAGTGTTACAGGGAAAAGTATTACTTTTATCCAATTAGACAAACTAGGCCGCTCAGCAGCGGGTAATGCAGGTCTTGAGGCGGCAAAAGGGCGATGGTGTGTGTTTCTTGATGACGATGACCTCTTGTTTGCCGAGCATATTGAAATATTAGTTGATACGCTCACAAAAAATCCAGAAATAGTTGCCGCGTATTCTCTTGCCTGGGATGTAGAAACTGATCGCACGTTTCTACCAAAGGGTCAATATTCAGAAATGAGCCATAAAATTCCGACTCCTCTACGCCAACCTTTTGATTTTAAGATCCTAAAACATCATAATTTTATGGCAATTCAGTCGGTCTTATTTGAGCGACAATTATTTCAAGAGCGTGGGGGGTTTGAACTCGACATGGATGCACTTGAAGATTGGGTACTTTGGAAAAAATATGCGATGAATAATCAATTCCAATATGTGCCAAAAGTAACATCGATATATCGTACACCTGCTAATCCGGAGGATATTATTCCTAGACAAAGAGCTTTTGATGAAGCTTATCCGTTGGCGCTCATTCGCTAGAATAATAACGGATCTTTGCTGGTCATTATAGAACCCAGAAGCAACGTTAAATTATTTCTATAAAAATAAGAGGTACCATCAACTGGGTAGAATTTTATTGTTATCGGAATTTTCTTTTTTGGGGCAATTCAAGCTTTTTTCATCGGAATACTTGGAGAATATATAGGCTCGATCCACACCCAAGTACGCAATATGCCGCTTGTTGTAGAGCTTGAAAGAATAAATTTTGAGTAATATTTAGACGTAATTACAATATAGTCGAAGGAAGCCAATTTGAACGTTCTAGAGCAAAATACCAAATCTAAAGTGACCGTAGTCGTAGTCAACTGGAATGGTGAACAATTTCTGGAACAATGTCTGGCAGCACTGATAAATCAGACCCGCATACCTAATGAAATCATCGTTGTGGATAATGCGAGTACCGATAATTCGCTCAATATTGCGCGTCAGTTCCCTACTGTTCGTTTAATTGTCCTCGATAGCAATACTGGTTTTGCCAGAGCGAATAATCATGCCATCACAGAGGCATCGGCCGGCTCACAGTGGATTGCGCTCATGAATCCGGATGCGTTCGCAGAGCCACTTTGGCTTGAGACACTTATGTCCGCCGTGGATTCAAATCCTGAATTTGATGTATTTGGTAGCAAACTGATCAATGCCGGTGCACCTACTATTCTTGATGGCGCTGGGGATGTCTACCATATGAGCGGTTTGGTCTGGCGTATGGGCCATGGCGCAGCATTACCAACTGATGTAGAAGAAACGCATGAAGTGTTCTCGCCTTGTGCAGGTGCCGCCCTTTATCGACGTAGCGCTTTGATCAAAACCGGTGGTTTCGACGAGGATTATTTTTGCTATGTAGAAGATGTTGATCTTGGTTTTCGGCTTAGACTAGCCGGCTATCGTTGCCTCTATGTGCCTGAATCCATCGCACACCACATTGGTTCCGGTACGACAGGAGGAAAGCACAGCGATTTTGCCATGTATCATGGGCACCGAAATCTGGTATGGACTTTCGTTAAGGATATGCCTGGAATATTGTTCTGGCTGCTACTGCCGTTACATATCGCGCTTAACCTGCTAAGTATCGTCATGTTAGGCATGCGGGGCCATGGAAGAGTTATTCTGCGGGCTAAACGTGACGCTGTTTTTGGCCTGCCCAAGATATGGCGAAAGCGTCGGAGCATTCAAAAAAATCGGGTAGCCACGATCAGTGAAATATGGGACCAACTGGATAAACGCGTCAGCCCTACCAAGGGTTCCAGACAAGAGCGATAGCTGCAGCGCGTATATTTTTCGGGCATATTTTTTTGTATGCTTGAATCATCTTCTGATGAGGCTGCCATTTCTTCCTAAAATTTTTTCGTTTTATTCATTAGCAATCCCAACAATCATGACAAAAATCATCTCGGCCAATCTCAACGGCATCCGTTCAGCCAATAAAAAAGGTTTTTTTGACTGGTTTGAAAAAGAAGCGCCGGACTACGTCTGCGTTCAGGAACTGAAGGCGCAGGAAGCAGATATGGCGCCAGAGTTATTACGCCCTCATGGTTATCATGGCCATTTTCATTTTGCTGAAAAAAAAGGCTACTCTGGTGTTGGCGTGTATAGCATCAAGGAGCCAGATGCTGTCTTCGTTGGTTTTGGCGATCAAGAATTTGACGCTGAAGGACGCTATTTGCGCTGTGACTTTGGTAATTTGTCAGTGATCTCGTTGTACTGCCCATCCGGCTCTTCGTCCCCTGAACGTCAGGAAGCAAAGTTTCGGTTCATGAAATTATTTTATCCGCATCTGGCAGAACTGATTGCCAATGGGCGCGAGCTGGTTATTTGTGGTGACTGGAACATCGCCCACAAGGAAATTGATTTAAAGAACTGGAAGAGTAACCAGAAAAATTCTGGATTTTTGCCGGAAGAGCGCGCCTGGATGACGGCTTTGTTCGACGATCAGGGTTGGGTTGATGTATATCGGAAATTACACCCCGATGCGACTGGGGATGCGTACACATGGTGGAGTAACCGTGGCCAGGCCTGGGCAAATAACGTTGGTTGGCGGATTGATTATCATGTTGCAACCAAAGGGATTGCAGCTAAAGCACAATCTGCGGAGATCTATAAAGAACAGCGCTTCAGCGACCATGCGCCCCTTATCGTCAATTACAGTACATCAGATTAATGTACCGTCAAATTTACCAATGCCCAGGTATCGCAAGCTAACCAGA
>CANIFC010000320.1 GCA_947466695.1 Oxalobacteraceae bacterium
GTTTTACGCTTTGCCAATTTCCTGTTAATGCAGCTTGATACGGGGATTGCGGACCCGGTCTATTGTTTCAGCCCACGTCGATAACCAGGTGTGGAACAAGCCGTTCACCGCAACCTGATGATGCTTATGCAGTGACCAATACATCCATTTGGCAAGCGTACCTTCAATGAAAATCGAGCCACTGGCAATGGCGCCCATCAAGCTGCCGACAGTACTGTAATTACCCAGGGATACCAATGAGCCGTAGTCTTTGTACGTAAATGCCAATAAGGATTTTCCTTGAACCTGACGTACCAGTGATTTGGCCAGCAAACTTGCTTCCTGATGTGCTGACTGGGCGCGTGGCGGTACTGAAGGCAAACCTTCACCCTGAGGACAGGCACAGCAGTCGCCCAGGGCAAAGATCGCGGGATCGCGGCTCGTTTGCAAGTGCCGGTTCACGATGAGCTGATTGATACGGTTGCTTTCCAGTCCCGCCAGGTTATTGAGAAAATCGGGGCCCTTGATCCCGGCCGCCCACACCACAATACCGCTGGGAATAAATTTTCCACTGGCCATCATGACCCCCTCTTTCGTCACTTCCATCACTTTTTCGTTGGTATGGACTTCAATGGCGATACCCCGCAATTCCTTGGCAACGGCATCCGAGATACGCTCTGGTAACGCTTGCAAGAGCCGTGGAGCAGCGTCGACGATCACGATCTTGAGTTCCTTTTCACGATGAAAGTTGACCAGGCCGTAGCTCGACAAAATCCTGGTGGTCATATGCAATTCGGCAGCCAGTTCAACACCGGTCGCGCCGCCACCGATAATGGTCACGGTAAACCGCCCTTCCCCTGTACCTTGCTTTTGTGTCTGTGCCCGCAAACAGCAATTAATGAGTTTTTTATGGAAGCGCTCGGCCGCAGCCAGGGAGTCGAGCATGATGCAATTTTCCCGCGCACCGGGTGTACCAAAGTCATTGGTCTGGCTACCCATTGCAATCACGAGAGTATCGTAGCCGATGGCCTGCCGGGGCAACAGTTCTTCCCCGTTTTCATCAAGGGCCGGCGTCAGATAAATTTCTTTTTTTTCCCGGTTCAGGTCGTCCATACGCCCCAGGCGAAATTGGAAATGATTTGAACGCGCCAGGGCGAAATATTCGCGCTCGTCGGCATGACTATCGAGAGTGCCAGCGGCGACCTGATGCAGCAGGGGTTTCCATAAATGCGTACGGTTCACGTCAACCAGGGTGATGATGGCCTTTTTGCTCCGGCCTAATTTCTTCCCCAGTCTGACCGCCAGTTCCAATCCACCGGCACCACCTCCGACTATCGTAATCCTTTGTAACGACGCTTCCTGTAATTGAGACATGTCAAGATTCCCTTATTTTTTAAAAACCGTATTTCATTGATGACAGAAAAACCGGTGTCAATGAGATACGTTCTTGATCGAACGACTAAAAGTTCCACTTTTATTATATACATGAATTATGTAAATTATCCTGCGCGCAAAATTATCCTGATTTGTCATTTTTTTGCATGGCGGCAACAGGCCCGGCTTTGCTAAAGGACCCTGTCTTTGCGCATGAGTTGCGCATGAATTGCACATAATAAAGAGCTCCCCGCAACAGAATCGGGCCGGACATTTCCTGCACCTGTGTGGACCGGCTATCAGACATAAGGTGTAAATAGAAAAAAATATTATCCAGGCTGCCACAACATTTTGCTAAATATTTAGGCAAAAATTCAGGTAGAATAACGCTTCCTCAAGGCTCACCTCTTCATACCAACGTGCACATCGGCCCCTATCAGTTGCGAAATAATATCTTTGTCGCGCCCATGGCAGGCGTGACTGACAGACCATTCCGGCAACTGTGCAAGATGCTGGGCGCCGGTTATGCTGTCTCTGAAATGGCGGCATCCAATCCTAAATTATGGGATACCGAAAAATCCTCACGTCGCACCAACCATGACGGCGAAATGGAACCGAGGGCAGTGCAAATTGCTGGAGCCGATCCGCGCATGCTGGCGGAATGTGCCATACATAACGTTGCCAATGGCGCCCAGATCATTGACATCAACATGGGCTGTCCGGTAAAAAAAGTCTGCAACGCATGGTGTGGTTCAGCCCTGCTGCAGGATGAAAAACTGGTTGCAGAAATTCTCGACGCCGTCGTCAGGGCCGTCGATGTGCCAGTCACCCTGAAATTTCGTACCGGCTGGGATCGTGCCCATAAAAACGCCCTCTCGATTGCGCGTATCGCCGAACAATCTGGCATCGCCATGCTGACCTTGCACGGCCGCACCCGGGCAGATGGCTACAAAGGTGATGCCGAGTACGAGACCATTGCCGCAGTCAAGTCCTCAGTGACGATTCCGGTAGTGGCAAATGGCGATATCACTACGCCGGAAAAAGCCAGGTACGTCTTGCAAGTCACCGGCGCTGACGCCATCATGATCGGGCGTGCCGCGCAAGGCCGGCCATGGATTTTTCGCGAAATCGAGCATTATCTGAAAACCGGCAGCTACCTCCCGCCGCCGCTGGTCTCCGAGGTCAGTGCTCTGATGGATGCGCACTTACGTGAACATTATGCTTTTTATGGTGAATTCATGGGAGTGCGAACTGCGCGCAAGCATATAGGCTGGTATGTACAGGATCTCATCGGCGGTGAAACGTTCAGGCAGGAAATGAACTTACTGACTTCCTGTGATGAACAGTTAAATGCAGTAAAAAACTTTTTTGAGAGCCGGGCCGGAGAACGGTTACAATACTGCCCCTCTGAAGAAAAGCTGGCAGCATGAATTTTTTCTCCTTTTTCAGTAGCTAAACGAAGGTAGAAAGTACACTCTGCGAGTAAATACCAAAAGTGACACCCTCTGGTAATTTATTCATCAGGATGCATGGAAAGACAGAATTTGCCCCCATCCGGAGCAATATGCCAAGATTGTAAAAGCAAGCTACACGGCGTTGCATCCGATCTATAAGTTGATAGAAGTGCCACAAGCACCAATAGAAAAAAATTATGAGCAAAGATAGCATTCAAGAAGCCGTCCACAAAAATCTGGACAAATATTTCCGTGATCTCGGCGAACAGCCGGCATCAAACATTTACGACATGGTCGTTCTGGCAGTCGAAAAACCGATGCTTGAAATGGTCATGTCAAGGGCTGACAAGAATCAGTCGCAGGCTGCCGACATGCTAGGAATCAATCGCAATACCTTACGTAAAAAACTGCAACAGCACGGTCTACTTTAAATTTCTTTTTTTATATTGCCCACCATGATCAAACAAGCCCTTCTTTCTGTTTCCGATAAAACCGGTATCCTCGAGTTCGCGCGCGAACTGTCCGCCCGCGGTGTGAAATTATTGTCCACTGGCGGTACCGCCAAGCTACTGTCCGACAACGGACTAGCGGTCACGGAAGTGGCAGATTACACGGGTTTTCCTGAAATGCTGGACGGTCGGGTCAAGACTTTGCATCCTAAAGTACACGGCGGCATTTTAGCCCGTCGCGACTTGCCCGAGCATCTCGCGGCATTGGAACTGCATGGCATTCCTACCATCGATATGGTGGTCGTGAACCTCTATCCTTTTCAGCAAACCGTTGCCAAGACAGAATGCTCGCTGGAAGAAGCAATCGAGAATATCGATATCGGTGGTCCGACCATGTTGCGCTCATCGGCAAAAAATCATAAGGATGTTGTCGTCATTGTCGATCCTGCCGATTATCAGGTCGTGCTTGATGAAATGACTGCGCATCAAAACACAGTCAGCTACGACACCAAATTTACACTGGCAAAAAAAGTGTTTGCCCACACGGCCCAGTACGATGGCGCCATCACCAACTACCTCACCAGTCTTGGCGAAGATAAAGCCCATGCGACCCGTAGCCAGTTTCCGCAAACGCTTAACCTGCATTTTGAAAAAGTTCAGGACATGCGTTACGGCGAAAACCCGCATCAGGCAGCGTCGTTCTACCGCGAACTGCAAGTTTCTGAAGGTGCATTGGCAAATTACACCCAATTGCAAGGCAAGGAACTCTCTTACAACAATATTGGTGACGCCGATGCCGCATGGGAGTGCGTCAAATCGTTTGATGCCCTCGCCAGCAACGCCGCTTGCGTCA
>CANIFC010000321.1 GCA_947466695.1 Oxalobacteraceae bacterium
CCATCTGGTGTTTTCAATCAATAAAAATCACCCTTTCAATGACGGCAACAAGCGCTCATCCATCGGCTTGGGTGCTTATTTTCTGGAGCTCAACGGCTACGACTATGTCGTTACGCGGTTCGTACTCAAAATGGAAAACATCGCTGTATACGTAGCTGACAACGTGGTGAATAAAGAACTGTTGAATAGATTGATTGATTCACTGCTCTACGAGGATGACTACTCGGAAAACCTCAAGCTGGCGTTGATTGACGCCATTTCTCAGTCCCATCTTGAAACGGATACAGAGTGAGCAACTTTACCTTCCTCCAGTCTGAATGGTCCACCCTTTTTGGTTCAGCCATCAAGGCCGAAGGAATGGCAAAAATCGATGCGCGCACCTCCTGCTTCTACGCCCGGCGCACGCTGGAGCTGGCGATGGACTGGCTCTATAAGCATGACCCCGCCTTGCGTCTGCCATACCAGGACCACCTGAGTGCCCTGATTCACGAACCCAGTTTTCGGGCCACAGCGGGCGATGCGGTGTTCACCAAAGCCAAGCTCATCAAAGACCTGGGTAACCTGGCAGTGCACAGCACCCGCAGCATCTTGTCTACCGATGCCGTCACCGCCACCCGTGAGTTGTTTCACGTCTGCTACTGGCTGGCGCGCACCTATGGCCAGCGCTCGCGCCCAGCGCCCGACCTGCGCTTTGCCCCAGAACTGATTCCCTTGCCGGCGGCGCCGTCTTCGGTAGCTGTCGCCCCAACCCAGTCGATTGACCAACTGCAAAAGCTGGAAACGCAACTGCGCGAGCGAGATGAAAAGCTCTCGCTACTACTATCTAGCAAAGTCGTGCTCGACGATGAACTGCAAAAGCTGCGCACGGAAGTCGTCGCTGCTAAAAAAGCGAACACCGCTCAGCCTGACACACACGATTACTCCGAAGCGGAAACCCGCGACTACTTCATCGACCTGCTGCTCAAAGAGGCGGGCTGGCAATTAGATAAAAAGAACTTCGAGATTGAAGTCGACGGCATGCCGAATAACGCGGGCAAAGGCTTTGTCGATTATGTGCTGTGGGGCGACGACGGCAAGCCGCTGGCACTAGTAGAAGCCAAGCGCACCCGCAAGGACGCCACAGTGGGACAGCAGCAAGCCAAGCTGTATGGCGACTGTCTGCAAGCCCAATACGGTCAGCGTCCCATCATTTTTTATTCCAATGGCTACGAGCATTGGATTTGGGACGATGCCAGCTACCCGCCACGGGCAGTGCAGGGTTTCTTCAAGAGGCAGGAACTCGAGCTTTTGATTCAGCGCCGCAGCAGCCGCAAGCAGTTGGCCGACGCGGTCATTAATCCCGCCATCATTGAACGCTATTACCAAAACCGGGCGGTGCGCCGGATTGGTGAGACCTTTGAAGTTGAAAACCAGCGTAAAGCTCTGCTGGTGATGGCCACTGGCAGCGGCAAGACACGTACAGTCATCGCCTTGGCGGATGTATTGATGCGTTGCAACTGGGCCAAGCGCATCTTGTTTCTTGCTGACCGGGTAGCACTAGTCAGGCAGGCTGTGAATGCTTTCAAGACGCATCTGCCGGATTCGGCACCTGTTAATCTGGTGTCGGAAAAGAATACTGAGGGTAGGGTGTTTGTATCGACCTACCCAACCATGATGGGTTTGATTGATGACGCCGCCGACGGTCAGCGCCGTTTTGGCGTCGGGCACTTCGACCTCATTATCATCGACGAGGCGCATCGCTCGGTGTACCAGAAGTACCGTGCCATCTTTGATTACTTTGACGCCATGCTGGTGGGCCTGACGGCCACACCTAAAGACGAGATTGACCACAACACTTACGGCTTATTTGACCTGGAGAGTGGAGTGCCGACTGATGTGTACGGCCTGGACGAAGCGGTGAGTGAGGGCTATCTGGTGCCACCTAATCCGATTTCGGTACCCCTCAAATATCAGCGCGAAGGTATTCAGTACAAAGACCTATCCGAAGAAGAAAAAGAGCAGTGGGACGCGCTGGAGTGGGACGAAGACGGCAACGTACCCGATGCGGTGGATTCTGCCGCGCTGAATAAATGGCTGTTTAACATTGACACCGTGGACAAGGTGCTAAGCCATCTGATGACCCATGGTGAAAAAGTGGCCGGTGGTGACCGCCTGGGTAAGACCATCATCTTTGCCAAAAACAATGCTCACGCCGATTTCATTGCGGACCGCTTCAATATCAATTACCCGCATTATAAAGGCGCTTTCGCTCGCGTGGTGACATACAAGACCGAGTATGCGCAAAGCCTGATTGACGAGTTCTCCCTCAAGGAGGGTATGCCACACATTGCCATCTCGGTGGATATGCTCGATACCGGCATCGACGTGCCCGAGGTGGTCAATCTGGTGTTCTTCAAAATCATCCGCTCCAAGACCAAGTTCTGGCAAATGATTGGACGGGGTACGCGCCTATGCCCAGACCTGTACGGCCCGGGACAAAACAAACGCTTCTTTAATGTTTTTGACTATTGCCAGAATCTGGAATTCTTTAGCCAGGAGCTACCACCCGACAGCAGCAAGGCACAGGTTGCGCTGAGTACCCGGCTGTTCCGGGCACGGCTGGAGATGATTGCGGAGCTGGATAAACGGCTGGCAACGGGCACTCAGGTGGCCGAGACTCTGGACGGATATGGTGAGGATTTGACCGACGCACAGTTACGTAATGACCTGAGCGGCTTGTTACATCAGCAGGTGGCTGGTATGAACCTGGATAACTTTGTGGTGAGACCCCGGCGCAAGTCGGTGGAGAAATTCGCTAAGCCAGAATCCTGGCATAGGCTAGACAGCGAAAGTCGGCATGAGTTAAGTGAGCAGGTGGCGGACCTGCCTACGGCCTTGCTGGATAACGATGAGGAAGCTAAACGCTTTGACATGTTGGTGCTGCGCACCCAACTCTCCATTTTGCAGGCGACGCCGGACTTTATTGCCCTTCGTACTTCGATGCAGGCCATCGCCAGCGCGCTGGAAGAACAGGAAGCAATTCCTGCCATCAAGGCGCAGATGGTGCTGATTCAGTCGGTGGCCGGCGACGAATGGTGGGAAGACGTAACCATTGCCATGCTGGAAGCGACACGCAAAAAACTGCGCGCTCTGATTAAACTGATTGAAAAAAGTAAAAAGAACATTGTTTACACCGATTTTGAAGACGAGCTGGGTGAGAGCACAACAATTACCCTGCCCGGCGTCAGTACCGGCATGAACCTGGCCAAGTTCAAGGATAAGGCACGCCAGTTTCTCAAAGCCCATGAAGACCACCTATCCCTGCAACGCCTGCGCCGTAACCAGCCGCTGACTCCCTCTGACCTCGAAGAACTTGGCAAGATGCTGTTGCAAGCTGGTGGTTCTACCGAGCTGATTCAGCAGGCCACCGAACAAAGCCACGGCTTGGGCATCTTCATCCGCTCACTGGTGGGCTTGGACCGGGAAACCGCCAAACAGGCGTTCAGTCAGTTTGTCGTTGGCACTACCGCCACTGCCAGTCAACTCGAATTTATCGACTTGATTATTGAGTACCTGACGGAAAACGGCGTAATGGATGCAGCGCGGTTGTACGAATCACCGTTCACCGATATCAGCCAGCAGGGGCCGGAAGCACTGTTCCTGCCGATTCGGGTAACGGAAATGGTGCAGGTGCTAAATGACATATGGGAGCGGGCTTCAGCGTAGTGCAGACACGTTGCATAGCAATATCCAGATTCCTTTTCGCAATTGACGTCACCCGAGGCGAACGAGGATTGTCGCGGTCATAGAAACTTCCGCATGAATAGTGAATTACGATTACATGCTCAGGCGTTTGAAAGAGCTTACTCAGTTGATGCTTGGCGCGCTTCCACCTTTTGTAAAGTTCTGTTTGCTGACCCATCTTTGTGGTTTGGTTATTGTTGGTTCCTGGATAATAATCGAATTATCTCAATCTGTATCAGCCAGGAGGCGGAACGCGCATTACTAAATGGGAAAAATCCTTCGTCGCCACTGGAACGTTAGGGTCAAATCTAATTCTGTCGATGCAAAGTTCGAGCCCA
>CANIFC010000322.1 GCA_947466695.1 Oxalobacteraceae bacterium
GATTTGCAACAAGGCACGGACTTCAATATTTTGAAAATTGAAAGAAAGACGTTCTCCGCGATAGCCTTGTGTACCCTGGGTCAACTTATTGGGATCTTCTTTGATCGGTTTTACTTCAATAACCAACTGGGTATCACTTTGGTAAGCACTATGTTCCCACAGACCTTTCGGCTCTATCAACATACGGACGTTTTCGCCCTGTTGAGTCGTTGTTACCGTCTGCACCGGCGAACCGAAATCAGCGACATCGAGCCGCCGGCTAAGAATCGCAGGTAGTCCTACTTTAATAAAATCGACTACAATTTTTTGACCTTGCTGCCGCACGTCAACAGCAACTTGGTTATTAGGCAGATCGATAACTACACGTCCCTCTCCCTGAGAACCTCGTCTAAAGTCAATGTCACGTAAATTTTGCTTTCCTTTTGGTTGCTCGGTAACTACTACGGCAGGCAATCCAGATGAGTTGACAGCAGTCGCGATACCACCGGAGCCATCAATGGTCACAATGACGGCATTACCCTCGATAGCAGTCGCATAGTTCAGCGACTTATTCAAATTAAGCACAATCCGCGATCGGCCTGTTGCCTCAACGATATTAACGCTCCGCAGATCACCGATACCAACATCAATGACACTTTTTCCCGAACCGTTTAACGTATCAGAAAAATCCAAGGCAATACGCGCCGGATTAGAAACTGAAAAACCTAATGGCGGCTTTATAACTGGATTTTTCAATCCAATTTTTATAATGATATTAATACCCTGCTGGTTTGCAGTGATGCTTTCAATACTGTTCGATTGGGCATAGGCGAGTGGGCTTAATGCCAACAAACTCATCAGAAATAATTTAAAAAACACAGTACTCCCTTTGCTTGCATTTATTAAAACGTTCATTTTTTTGTCTCCTGCAACTCTAACGTGGCTTTTCGCTCGGTCCATTCTCCCGCTGCATCCTGGACAATTTCCTTAATTTCAATACTTGAATCCGAAATTTTAGTAATTACACCAAAATTTTGTCCAATGTAGTTTCCTACCTTGGCCTGAAACACAGACTTATCAACTTGTACTAAAGCATGTCTCATAGACGCACGCTCAATAACTCCGACCATTTTTACCTCATCGAGCGAGTATGCCTCCAGAACTTCCTTGCGCCTCTCTGTATCAGGACGCATACCAGTGCTTGATTCCGCTTTCATCCGGGCTAGAGCAACCAATAATTTGGCGGGATTAAAAGGGTCCAGCTCGACCTTCCCGGCGTAGCCAACAGGAACAAACACTTTAGGCTCATTTAATTTTGCTACAGAAACACGCGTCGTCTTCTTGACCGACTCCATCCATTGTTGTAATTCTGTCACGCCATTATCACCGCATCCGGCAAGTACAAACAAAGGAAGTAAGAAAAATAGATTTTTTTGCCAAAAATTTTTCATTGTTTTGCTCCTTTTTTGGCTGACTTCTTCAACTCAGCCTGAGCAGAAATTTCTTCTGGGTCTAAGTAACGAAAAGTTTTTGCAACCACATCCAAAACCAATCGCGCATCCTTATCACTACTTATACTTAAATTATTGAGGGTAACGATGCGCGGCAATTTTGCGATGTCGCTGGCGAACTCGCCCATATCATGATAAACGCCTGTTAATTTGATATTAATCGGCAGCTCCGCATAATAATCCTTAGCGACCAGTTGACCTGGTTTAAACAGTTCAAACTGCAATCCACGCCCAAGTCCGGATTGATTGATGTCGGAGAGTAAAGCATCCATCTCCGCCTTGCTTGGTAGCTGTTTTTCCATCGTCGCGACATATTGCAATACCAGTTTTCTTTGCTCCCTGAGTGCATCGAGGCTGATAGCCTGTTGAATTTTATGCTTATAGGAATCTTTGAGCTTCAGCTCTTCAGCTTGTCCAATATTTTGCTCTTCCAGTTGGCCACTCCAGTAAAAATACCAACCCAGTACGATGACTAGGGATAGTGATGCTACCGCAGCCAATAATCGGGGAAGAAGTGGCCATAATCCGGGGTGCAAGCCGTTGAGATCGCGAAATTGAGCACTGACGTTTTCGCTAAGTTCTTTAAAATTTTGCATAGTAATCTCTCATCCGCAATCAGGGCTTCTTGACCGCTGAATCGGCCATGTTATCGTCAGCAGTGGCTGCGTTGCTGGCGGAAGCTAATTGTTGCTCGCGAGGACGTTTAATACCAACGTTCATCGAAAACTCTACAACCCTTTTAACGTCTCGCCCCTGCCCTAAGTTAGCCGCCTTGATCTCGATAAGTTCCGGTTTATACATCCAGACAGATTTGCTTCCCAAATTACGAATAAAGTCAGAGACCCGCTGATTGGACTGCGCATAACCAGTGAACAAAATTCGCTGTCCATCTTGTTTAAGTGTCCTAAGGTAGACTCCCTCGGGAGTAAGCTTGGTAAATTCGTCAAGCATAAACACTGGCTGATTTCGATCTCCTTGCAGATCTTCAACCGCTTCCTGACGTGCTTTCAAAGCGTCAATTTCTTGCGTGAGAGTAGCAACTTCCTTAATCCTTTCATCCAATTTTGTATTTTCAAGTTTTATAAAATTGTTTCTGTCATTTTGAGCGGAAATTTGCTGGGCAAATATAGTTCCAATAACAAGTACGATGACCGCACCAATAATTGCTGCAAATAACAGTAGTGAATAAAAATTACTTTTTAATAGCTTACGTTTTTCTTCTCGATGAGGAAGAAGGTTGATTTTAATCATTATCCAAATCTCCTCATCGCCAGGCCGCAGGCGACAAGATAGGAGGGAGCATCACTGCGAAGTAATTTTTCACTCACATTAGAAGACAAATCCATTCCCTTGAACGGGCTCACTACCGACGCTGAAATTTTTGTCTTTTCAGCCACAATATCCACTAACCCAGGAATTACAGCGCAACCCCCAGCTAAATAAATCTGATCCACCCGGGTAAAGGGCGTGGATGTAAAGAAAAATTGAATAGCACGGGTTACTTCCAGCGATGCGCTTTCAAGGAACGGTTCAAGTAATTCTGTTTCATAACTATCGGGTAAATCACCCAGCTTTTTTTTCGCTTCAGCCTCTTCAAAAGAAAGGCCATAATTACGTATGATGTCTTGAGTAAGTTGATTCCCACCAAATTGCTGATCGCGTTCGTAAATCACTTCACCGTTAAGCAGGATCGATATGTAAGTTACTTTCGCTCCAATTTGGAATAATGCAAAAATTTGATCTCGGCCAGCGTTTGTTTGCAATTCTATGAGCCGGCTAATTGCCGCCCGAGCTGCATAGGATTCGATATCCATAATTTTTGCTTGCAAACCAACTGTTTCAGCAATTGCGACACGATCATCAATTTTTTCTTTTCGTGAAGCCGCCAGCATTACCTCGACATCCTCGTCCGAATTGCCAGCATTTCCGATGACACAAAAATCCAGGCTAACTTCATCCATCGCAAAAGGAATATATTGATTCGCCTCCGACTCAACTTGCACCTCCAGAGCCTGCTCACTTAAGTTGCCTGCGAGAATAATTTTTTTTGTAATGACTGCTGATGCCGGCATCGCCAACGCAACGTTTTTAACACTGCATCCAGTATTTTTCAATAACTTGCGTACAGCGTCGGCCACTTGTTCCACATTCTCGATATTGCCATCGACGACCGCACCTTTGGGCAGTGCCTCGGAACCACAGCGCTCAAGCCTGAATGTTGTATCTGCGCCTTTGGACAGTTCAACCAGCTTAACGTCAGACGTGCTGATATCCAAGCCGATCAAAGGCGGATTTTTTCTTCCAATTAACGATGCCAGATCTAAAGCCAAGGATATCCCCTCAAAATAATCACTACTTTTATAATTAACGGTTTGCACGCGAGGTCATTTTATAGTTTAGACATCGCCGCTGCAAATTTAAAAAATCAACAGCTAATGAATTATGAAAATTTTCATAAAGAATTATTCCAACATTATCGTGATTCATCTGGCCGATACTTCGCTACGCTGCGCCAATTTGCACCGTACAATATAATTGTTAGGATGTAAGTCAAATTTAC
>CANIFC010000323.1 GCA_947466695.1 Oxalobacteraceae bacterium
ATGAAACCCAAGCAGAAAAGATTCTTAAGGGCCTTACCATGAGTAATACCACCCATTTCGGCTACACCACAGTAGAAGAAGACCAGAAAGTGCATAAAGTGGCGGAGGTGTTTCATTCCGTTGCGGCTAAGTACGACGTCATGAACGATCTGATGTCCGTCGGCTTGCATCGCGTCTGGAAAATTTTTACAGTCGCCCAGGCCGGAGTGCGGCCCGGCTTTAAAGTTCTCGATATTGCCGGTGGTACCGGTGACCTGGCCAAGGAGTTTGTGCGGCAGGCCGGCAAGACCGGTGAAGTCTGGCATACTGATATCAATGAGTCGATGCTGAGAGTTGGCCGGGACAGGCTCTTGAATAAAGGCATGATCACCCCAACATTACTTTGTGATGCAGAGAAACTCCCGTTCCCTGATAATTATTTTGATCGCGTTAGCGTCGCTTTTGGTTTGCGCAATATGACGCATAAGGATCAGGCGCTGGCAGAAATGCGCAGGGTACTCAAGCCGGGCGGTAAATTGCTGGTGCTGGAATTTTCTAAAGTACCGGATGTCATGCAGAAACCGTATGACTTGTATTCTTTTAAGGTGTTGCCTTGGCTAGGTAAAAAAATCGCCAATGATTCTGAGAGCTATCGCTATTTAGCTGAATCGATACGCATGCATCCCGATCAGGAAACCCTGAAAGGCATGATGCAGGACGCAGGTCTTGAACGTGTACAGTATTACAATTTAACCGCCGGTGTGGCAGCACTTCACACTGGCATAAAGCTATAAATGCAATTGAGGAGCATAAACATGAAGAAAATTTTGTTTACGATGATGTTGATGGTCGGCGCATTGACGATGACGATGGTCGACGCGGAAGCGAAACGCATGGGCGGCGGCGGCTCGTTTGGCCGTCAGTCAAACAACGTCTCGCGTCAGGCAGCACCGGCAACGCCAAGCCAGCAAGCACGGCCTGCAGCTGCGCCTGGAACAGCAGGTGCGGCTGCAGCAAAACCGGCTAGTCCCTGGAAGGGCATTGTTGGCGGTCTGATCGGTGGCGCCTTGCTCGGTGCCATGTTCTCACAGCTTGGTATGGGTGCAGGTCTGGCTAGTGCGTTAGGCTCGATCTTGCCAATGATCTTGCTGGCCGGAGTCGCTTTCTTCTTGTACCGTATGTACCAGAACCGTAAAGCTGCGGCGTCTCCGTCTGCGTATTCCCAGCAGTCCTATGCTGGTGTACCACAATCATCGACACCTGAAATCGGTTCGCGGATTGAACCCCAGTCGTTCCAGTCGGCATCCTTTGGTTCTGCCTCAGCTGCGGCTGATCAAGGCACCTGGAGCGTACCGTCAGACTTCGATGTGCCCGCTTTCCTGCGTAACTCCAAAACGTATTTCATCCGTTTGCAAGCTGCCTGGGATAGCGCTGACATCAACGACATCCGCGAATTTACCACGCCGGAAATGTATGCCGAAGTCAAGATGCAGATTCAGGAACGCGGCGCCTCTGCCAATGTGACAGATGTTGTCTCCATCGAAGCTGAATTGCTTGGTCTGGAAACTGTTGGCAATGATCATTTGGCCAGTGTGAAATTCACCGGCATGATCAAGGAAGATGTTCATGCTCCGGCAGAAGCCTTCAAGGAAGTCTGGAATTTGACCAAGCCTTTGAATGGTCAGGGCGGATGGACATTGGCGGGTATCCAGCAATTGTAAGTTTGCCGCCTGTCCTTGTGCCTGCGCCTGATCCGATGTGTTTGATCAGACACAATCTCTGAGGCAGGATAAACAGTTAAACTGGAACCGCTCATGTCTTTCATGGGCGGTTTTTTTATCTCATTATGATTCCTCTCTCTTCTACCTTTGCGCTCTTCGTCAACCATCTCCTGTCTCAGGAGCATTGGGCGCGAAGTCAGCTTCAGAAACATTCCGGTAAAGTGGCCTGCATTGATGTGCAGATGTTTTCACTGCGCCTCAAGATTGCTGCCGATGGTTTTCTCTCTGCCGCCCAAGCCAGTGCAGTCGCCGATGTGACGATTAAGATGCAGCCTGCCGATCTTCCGCTGATTGCACAAAATCGTGAGCGGGCCTTTTCTTATGTGAAGGTTGACGGTGATGCCGATCTGGCCAACAGTATTTCTCAGCTGGGCCAGAATCTGCGCTGGGAAGCGGAAGAGGATTTGGGTAAATTGTTTGGTGAGATTGTGGCGCAAAGAATGGTCGCAACCACCAGGTCACTGCTGGAGACAGCAAGACGGACGCATCAGAATATTCAGGAAAACCTGGCAGAATATTTTCTCGAAGAAAATCCCATGCTGGTGCGGCCTGCGGCAGTCGATGCTTTTGGTACCGATGTGAATAAATTGCGTGATGACGTGGAGCGTCTCATGAAGCGCATCGCCAAACTAGAAAGGTTGCCGTAGATGGTGCTGAAATTTTTAAGACTCATCAAGATTATACGTGTTGCAGTACGCTACGGCATTGATGAGATTGCCATGTCGGGACTACGGATACCGCGCACTGCGCGCGTCATCAATGCCTTGTTATTCTGGCGTGACCTGTCGGCCCCGCGTGGCGAGCGCCTGCGCAAGGCACTGGAAGATCTGGGTCCGATTTTTGTTAAGTTTGGCCAGGTGCTTTCTACCCGCCGCGATCTGATGCCGTTTGATATTGCGGACGAACTGGCGCGGCTGCAGGACCGGGTACCTGCGTTTGATTCCGATCTGGCCATTGCGCAAATCGTCAAGTCGCTGGGAGCGCACCCTGATCAGTTATTTGCCAGTTTTGACCGGATCCCGGTCGCCTCCGCTTCCATCGCGCAAGTACATTTTGCAACGTTAAAAGATGGTCGTGAAGCGGCCGTCAAGGTGCTCCGGCCAGGAATGAAAGACGCTATCGACAATGACGTGGCACTGATGCAGATTGCCGCCGGCTGGCTGGAGTTTCTATGGGAAGATGGCAAGCGCCTTAAGCCAAAAGAAGTCGTCGCTGAATTCGATAAATATTTGCACGATGAGCTTGACCTGATGCGCGAGGCTGCCAACGGTAGCCAGCTGAGACGCAATTTTGCCGATTCCGAGTTACTGCTGGTGCCGGAAATGTTTTGGGATTATTGTTCGCCGGCGGTGATCGTGATGCAGCGTATGAAAGGTATCCCGATTTCACAGGTTGATAAATTGCGCGAAGCCGGCGTCAATCTGGAAAAACTCTCGCGCGACGGGATCACGATTTTCTTTACGCAGATTTTTCGCGATGGCTTCTTTCATGCCGATATGCATCCGGGAAATATTCTGGTATCGACTGAGCCGGCCACCTTTGGCCGCTATATTGCGCTCGATTTTGGTATCGTCGGCACCTTGAATGATTTTGACAAGGATTACCTGTCGCAAAATTTTCTGGCATTTTTCCGCCGTGATTATAAACGTGTGGCAGAAGCGCATATTGAATCTGGCTGGGCGCCTAAAGAGACGCGTATTGATGAATTGGAAGCTGCCGTACGTGCCTGCTGCGAACCTATTTTTGATCGCCCTCTCAAGGATATTTCTTTTGGCCAGATTCTGCTCAGGCTGTTCCAGACTTCACGCCGCTTCAATGTGGAAGTGCAGCCGCAATTGGTCTTGCTGCAAAAAACCCTGCTCAATATTGAAGGGCTGGGGCGCGATCTTGACCCGGATCTTGATCTCTGGAAAACCGCCAAGCCATATCTTGAGCGCTGGATGAGCGAGCAAATCGGCTGGCGTGGAATGATAGAAAAACTCAAGTCCGAAGCACCGCGCTATAGCCATATTTTCCCGCAACTGCCACGTCTGGCGCATCAGGCCTTGCTGCGAGCCAGCGGGCCTGCGCAAAATGACGCCATGCTCGCAGCGTTGCTGATAGAGCAGCGTGCCACTAACCGGCTGCTGCGTACAATTATTTATTTTGCCGGTGGCCTGATCGGTGGAATCGTACTCGTGCAATTCATTTTCCATTTCGTTGCCGTGTCCTATTAAGCGACTTCACTATAGGGATCATTGCGATCGCAGTGATCTCAGCGGTCACAATAACTACTGACAATGCAAAA
>CANIFC010000324.1 GCA_947466695.1 Oxalobacteraceae bacterium
GACATTTTTTCCACGCCATCGAGACCTTCCAGTAGCGGCATGGTCAGGATACATTGCGGTTCCTGCCCGTAGTCTTTCTGCAGTTCACGCCCGACCAGTAAATTGAATTTCTGGTCAGTACCGCCCAGTTCCAGATCGGAATGCAAGGCGACCGAGTCATAACCCTGCATCAGCGGATACAAGAATTCATGGACGGAAATAGGCGTGCCCTCTTTGAAGCGCTTGGTAAAATCATCGCGTTCCATCATGCGTGCAACCGTGTATTTCGAGGCCAGCTCGATCATGCCGCGCGCGCCTAGCGGATCAGACCACTCCGAGTTGTAACGCATTTCGGTTTTGCTGGCGTCGAGCACCAGTGCGGCCTGTTTGAAATAGGTTTGCGCATTGTCTTCAATCTGCTCACGTGTCAGCGCTGGCCGGGTGATATTGCGTCCGGAAGGGTCGCCGATCATCGAGGTGAAGTCACCGATGAGAAATATCACCTCATGACCCAGATCCTGCAGCTGACGCATTTTATTGAGTACGACGGTATGGCCAAGGTGCAGATCCGGTGCGGTAGGATCGAGACCAAGCTTGATGCGTAAAGGCTTGCCTGTTTGTTCGCTGCGCGCTAATTTTTGGGCAAATTCGGATTCAATAAGTAGCTCATCGACACCACGCTTTGTAACAGCCATTGCGTGTTGCACTGCGTCAGAAATGGGCAGAAGGGGAGCGTTGCTAGAGGGTTTGGCGGAAATTTTTTTAGAAGTCATTATTAAATTAATCAGAATCAACTTATTTTGTAACACCGCTGGTAGTATTCAGGCTCTGAATTCATAATTAGCGTTCTGTTTTTTACTCATTTGTTGTTTTTTGTCACATGCAGGCGAGTATTTTGCATTTTTTCGATTTTAATCATCCGTAAGCGGTTGTTATTTACCTAAATTACCAGGTTGTCACCCCGGATGGTTCAAAATTTTTAACCAACAACATCAATTTTAACTTATCGCATGCACCCAACAGATAAATTACCGCATTTAACTTCTGGCAGCAGGCTGTTTGGCACCACGCGTACATCGCGTATCGTCTCATTTTCCGCTCTGTTTTTTGCAGTGTCCGCGTTCGGCGCATTCGGCGTCGTTCCCCTGGCTCCGGATGCCGCAGATCTGCCTGTCAAAAAAATTACCCAGCAACTTAACCTGCCACAACTGGACGAACAGATTGCCACGCTTGAAGGCAATGAACAGCATTTCATCCGTGAAGAAAAAGTCTTGCGTGGCGATACCCTCGGAGCATTAATGCTGCGTCTAGGCATTGAAGACGATGAGGCAAATCAATTCATGAAGTCTGACGCTATTGCCCGCAGCGTTTTGCAGGTCAAGTCAGGCAAATCCGTACGGGCCCAGACCAATGACGCCGGCGAATTGGAATGGTTACAAGCGAGCCTGCAGGAAGCGAACGACAAACCTGCCAGGACCCTTAACATCATGCGTGATGGCGATGGCAAGCTGCACGCCAGTGAAATCCCCGTGCAGCTTGAAAGACGCGTAGAAATGCGTTCCGGCGATATCCGCTCGTCGCTGTTTGCCGCGACCGATGATGCACAGATCCCCGATAACGTGGCAACACAGATTGTCAGTATGTTTGAGACCAATGTTGATTTTCGCTATTTGCAGCGCGGCGATCATTTCAACGTCGTCTACGAAACATTTTGGCAAAATGGCGAGTACGTCAAGAGCGGCCGTATTCTTGCCGGTGAATTTAATAACGTCGGTAAATTATTTCAGTCGGTCTGGTTCGACGATGCTGGCGGCAGCGGTGGTTACTACAGCTTTGACGGTAAATCACTGAAAAAAGCCTTTCTGAAGTCACCGCTGGAATTTACCCGTATATCGTCAGTATTTTCCATGCGCCTGCATCCAATTTCCGGAAAGTGGAAACGTCATACTGGCGTTGATTTTGCAGCAGTTACCGGTACGCCTATCCGTGCCACCAGCGATGGCGTGATCCAGTCAATCGGGCCAAATGGTGGTTACGGTAATCTGGTCGTTGTCAAGCACTGGTCCAATTACAGCACGGCTTACGCGCACATGAGCCGTTTTGCCAATGGCATGCGTAAAGGCAGCAAGGTCAGCCAGGGTGAAGTAATCGGTTATGTTGGCACGACAGGCTGGTCGACCGGGCCGCATTTGCATTATGAGTTCCGTGTCAATAACGAGCCACGCGACCCGCAGTCGGTCAATATTCCGAATGCTGCGCCGCTGGCGGCCAATGATTTGCCGCGTTTCAAGACCGTGGCTTCTGACATGAGTCATCGTTTCGCTTTGCTGCGTCCTGAACGTCAGGCCGATTTGCTCAATATCGCCTCTAACACGAAGTAAACGCTGTACAGGCAATCAGGCCGAACCGGGTGTTCGGCCTTTTTTATTGACTTTTTTCATCTTCTCTTTTGATCTCCTGATCTTTTGATTTTATCGGCTCATTCCCACGTTATGCACACCTCATCGAGCAATGTCTACATCGGTTTAATGTCTGGCACCAGCCTGGACGGCGTTGATGGCGTACTGGTAGAACTGCCGGAAGACGGCACTGCCATGCGCATGCTGGCCAGCGCCTATACCCGGTTTACTGAAGCATTCCGTCAGCAGGCCATGGCGTTGCAGCAGCCCGGGGAAAATGAAATTCACCGGGAAGCCTTGCTAGGCATTGCCATCGCTGAAAGTTACGCCAGCTGTATCGCCGAACTGATGCGCGCCCATCCTGCGTTGCAGGTAAGGGCAGCAGGCGCACATGGCCAGACCATCCGGCACCGGCCTGAGCTGGGATATACGCGCCAGACCAATAATCCGGCACTGCTGGCCGAACTGTGCGGGATCGACGTGATCGCCGACTTTCGCAGCCGTGACGTAGCCGCTGGCGGGCAGGGTGCGCCGCTGGTGCCGGCGTTTCATCGTGCGGTCTTTGGCGTTGCGCACGCATGCCGGGTAGTGGTGAATATCGGTGGCATCAGTAATATCAGCATCTTGCATGCGGATGGTCGTACTACCGGTTTTGATACCGGCCCCGGCAATGTCCTGATGGATGCATGGATTAGTCTGCATCAGGCTAAAAGCTATGATGATAATGGTCACTGGGCCGGACAGGGAACGGTCAGTGATTGTTTGCTAGAGCTCTTGATGGCGGATGCGTTCCTGCATCAGGCACCACCCAAGAGTACGGGGCGCGACTTGTTCCATCTCGATTGGTTGCACGCAAAATTGGCGTTAATTGCGCCGCTTTCTGCCGTGGATGTTCAGGCAAGCCTGTGCATTTTTACGGCAGCTACGCTGGCCGATGCCATATGCCGCTATGCCAGTGATGCCAGTGCAGTTTATGTCTGCGGCGGCGGTGCTTACAATGCCGTGTTGATGCGGCATCTCGGGCATCAATTGCAGCAGCGTGGCTGCCATGCAAGCGTGAGCAGTACGGCAGCGTTGGGTGTGTCGCCCAACCATGTCGAGGCCTTGGCGTTTGCCTGGCTGGCGCAACGTTTTACGCTAAGGCTACCTGGCAATTTGCCTGAAGTCACTGGCGCGGCAGGTTTTCGCCTGCTTGGCGCCCTGTATCGGGCCTGAATAAATGTGCACTTTCAGGAACAGCCGGATAGCCTGTTTTTTTCTAGCCGATTTCATTTCTTGATTCACTCATTACCTGATTTATTTTTAACGCCGGAGCTAGCATGACCCACCTGATTTATGTCGCCGATCCTATGTGTTCCTGGTGTTATGGCTTTGGCCCCGAGTTGCTCGGTTTGCTGAAAACCTTGCCTGAGGTCCGTCTCGAAATCGTCGTTGGCGGTTTACGTGCCTACAATACCGAAGTCATGGGTGCCAAGAAAAAAGCCACGATACTTGGCCACTGGAAGCACGTGGAAGAGGCTAGCGGTTTACCGTTTACGCGCGATGGCATGCCACAAGCAGGATTTATCTACAATACGGAACCGGCCTGCCGTGCCGTTGTCGCAGCGCGTATTCTGGCCGACGACCTGCCTTCTACGGTTATCCTCGATGTTTTTCATGCAGTA
>CANIFC010000325.1 GCA_947466695.1 Oxalobacteraceae bacterium
ACCATTAAATACAATAACTGATCACCATCATAAATTTTGCCGTTTTTGTCGACCATGAGCAGTCGATCGGCATCACCATCGAGCGCGATTCCCAAATCTGCATGATTTGCCCTGACAGCCAGAACTAAGGCTTCCGGTGAGGTAGCGCCGACCTTATCATTAATATTGAAACCATTAGGCTGGTTACCGATAGCAATCACTTCAGCGCCCAACTCATGAAATACATGCGGTGCAATGTCGTAAGCGGCGCCATGCGCGCAGTCAATGACAATTTTCAAGCCGCGCAGATCCAATTCATTAGGATAGGTACTTTTGCAAAACTCAATATAGCGACCATTCGCATCACGCAAACGGTTCGCCTTTCCCAGAAGATCGGAACCAACACACTGCATCGGCTTTTCCAATTCGGCCTCGATGGCCAGTTCAACAGCGTCCCCTAGCTTATTACCATCAGCAGAAAAAAATTTGATACCGTTATCGTCGTAAGGATTGTGAGACGCCGAGATGACTACTCCCGCCGACAATCGCAATGCTTTTGTAAGGTAAGCAATGGCAGGAGTAGGCATTGGCCCGGCGAGCATGACATCAACGCCAGCCGCGGCAAAACCCGCCTCCAGTGAAGCTTCAAGCATGTAACCCGATACCCGGGTATCCTTGCCGATCAGCACAGTTGGCTTGCCACCGGCAAGACGATCTGCTTGGGCTAATACTTTTCCGGCAGCAAAACCGAGGCGCATCACAAAATCAGGAGTAATTGGATAAACGCCGACTTTTCCACGAATCCCGTCAGTACCGAAAAATTTTCTAGTCATCATTATTCCTTTTTTAATTTTTAATTTTTAATTTTTAATTTTTAATTTTTTAATTAATTCGATAATCTTTGCCACACCTTAATGGCATCTACCGTTTCAGCAACATCGTGCACCCGAAGTATCCTGGCACCTTGATTCATTGCGGCTAGCGCCGCAGCCAGACTTCCCGCCATGCGCTGTTCCACTGGCTTGCCAGTAATCGCACCGATCATATTTTTTCGAGAAATACCCACCAGCGAGGGCAAACCTAATTCCCTTTGATAAAGTTGAAGATTTTTCATCATTGTGACATTATGTTCCAAGGTTTTGCCAAAACCAAATCCCGGATCAAAGCAGAGTCTTTCTTTAGCAATACCGGCAAGTTGAAGCTCTGACATGCGCTTATGCATAAAATGTAAGACGTCCTCATTCACATCTCTGTACTGCGGATCCAACTGCATATCGGCCGGTGTATTTTGCATATGCATAACACATAAACCTACTTCGCTAGCAGCAACAGCATTTTTTGCTTCCATCGATGAAAAACCCTTGATGTCATTAATCATGTCCGCACCGGCCAAAATTGCCTCTGCCATCACTTCTGGCTTATAGGTATCCACCGACAACGGTTTGCCACAATCACGCAATGCATAGATAAGCGGCATCACGCGCCGCAACTCTTCATCCAAGGAAACAACTTTTGCCCCTGGACGAGTTGACTCACCGCCAATGTCAATAATATCAACGCCATCGAGAATCATTTGTTCTGCGCATGAGATTGCCGCATCCAGCGACAAGAACTGACCACCGTCTGAAAATGAATCTGGCGTAACGTTTAAAATTCCCATAACCAAAGGAACGTCATCTGAGTTACCCGTTGAAAACTGGAAACGACCGCAAGTAAAGTATGTATTCATGTCTAAAAATTGAGGCTAAAAAATAAGGGTGGGGATTGCTCCCCACCCTTTCATCAGTTCAAACAGCCTGAGTAATTTAAAAAATCAACTTGTCATTCAAATTAGGCAGGAGCAGTGGCACTTGGTGTTACGCCTCCAGAGGTACCATCGCTTGACGATTTTCTGATGACAGTTCCCGCTTTTGGCGGGCGAGGTTCAATACCACTCATGATGTCGTTTATTTGATCTGCATCGATGGTTTCCCAATCGAGTAAAGCCTTGGTCATTGCCTCAACTTTGTCTCTGTTCTGCTCGAGCAAATTACGGGAAATTGCATATTGCCCATCTACGATCAAACGAATTTCAGCGTCGACCTTTTGTTGTGTCGCTTCCGAAATGGTTTTGGAAGGTCCGCCGAAATAGCCGTCTTGCTGACTGTCTTCGTAGACCATCACACCAAGGCTATCGGACATACCAAAGCGTGTCACCATCGACCTTGCCAGTTTTGTGGCACGTGAGAAGTCGTTTGATGCACCGGTAGACATCTGTCCTACAAATAACTCTTCAGCGATACGGCCGGCGAAAAGAATGGCAATTTCTTCCAGCATTTTATCTTTGTAGCCACTGATCTGATCATGCTCTGGTAACTGCCAGGTTAAACCTAACGCGTTACCGCGAGGCATGATCGTTACTTTATGCACAGGATCTGCCTTCGGCAACAATTTAGCGACTACCGCATGACCCGACTCATGGTAAGCGGTATTTCTGCGCTCATCTTCACGCATGACCATCGACTTACGCTCTGGACCCATGTAGATTTTATCTTTGGCGTCTTCAAAATCCTGCATTTCAACCAGACGTTTGTTTCTACGTGCAGCGAACAAGGCAGATTCATTCACCAGATTAGCTAAATCAGCACCAGAAAAACCGGGTGTACCACGCGCCAAAATATCAGCTTTGACGTCGGCGGCAATTGGCACCTTACGCATATGCACATTCAAGATCTGCTCGCGACCGCGAATATCCGGCAACCCGACAGTTACCTGACGGTCGAAACGACCCGGACGTAACAAGGCTTTATCGAGAACGTCTGCCCTGTTAGTTGCAGCAACGACGATCACGCCGGAGTTAGGTTCAAAACCGTCCATCTCGACCAGCATTTGATTCAATGTCTGCTCACGCTCGTCATTGCCACCACCCATACCGGCACCGCGATGGCGACCGACAGCGTCAATCTCATCGATAAAAATGATGCAGGGAGAATGCTTCTTCGCGTTTTCAAACATGTCACGCACGCGAGAGGCACCGACACCAACAAACATTTCAACGAAGTCTGAACCCGCGATAGTACAGAAGGGAACCCTGGCCCCACCAGCAATCGCGCGCGCCAGCAAAGTCTTACCAGTACCCGGTGGCCCTACCATCAATACACCACGAGGAATACGGCCGCCAAGTTTTTGGAATTTGGTAGGGTCACGCAAGAACTCAACGATTTCAGTCACCTCTTCCTTAGCCTCATCGCAACCGGCGACATCGGCAAAAGTGACATTATTATTCGTATCATCCAGCATACGTGCCTTGGACTTACCAAATGAGAATGCACCGCCTTTACCGCCACCTTGCATCTGGCGCATAAAGAAGACCCATACCCCGATTAACAATAACATCGGGAACCAGGAAATGAATACCTGGGAGAGGAAGGATTGTTCTTCAGGTGGTTTGTTGTCAAATTTAATGCCGTTGCTCACCAAGTCGCCCACCAGTCCGCGGTCAAACATGGTCAGTTGCGATTTAACTTTTTTGCCGTCAAGTGTTGTTGCAACTACCGTACGATTTGCATCGTCGATCGTCACGTCCTTGATACGCTTCGCTTTTACCTCATCCAAAAATTCAGAATACGGCATGGAGGTGGCGCCGGAGCTCATGCCCCTGCCGTCGAATTGTTTGAATACCATAAAAAGCACCAGGGCAATAACTACCCAAATGGCTGCCTTAGAAAACATATTGTTCACGAGAACTCCTTGGATGCACGATAACCGTGTGAAATACTTTGCACATGTAAAATCTAATTCTACCTGTATTGGATAACACCTGCTTGATAAGATATATTAACGATGTTGATGATTATCAAGGGGGGTAAAGTTTATTTTTTAACTTTTTAGCGATTTTCCGAGCAAAAAGATCTCTGAAGACTTATCTTTACTTGCTTTTGGCTTCTTATTGGAAACTGTTTTAAATTCCGATTTAAAAATATCTACAATCGTATTGTAACTTGGGCCATGAAAGCATTTGACCAATAATGCGCCATTTGGTTTTAGGTGGGCCTTGGCAAAAGTGACC
>CANIFC010000326.1 GCA_947466695.1 Oxalobacteraceae bacterium
ATGTCTTGAAGCAGATCGATGTTTCCGGCCAGTGGCCGGTGGCAGACCGCTGGTATGCTGTAGGGCGGGTGAACTACTCTATCCTGGACAAGAAACTCGTTGAAGGTCTTGCCGGATTTGAATATAAGCAGGATTGCTGGTCATTTCGCTTTATTGCCCAGCGTTTCATCACCACCAGTGCTTCCAGCAATACCGGATTTTCCATGCAGCTTGAATTGAGCGGCTTGGGGAAGCTGGGAACGAATACGCTTGACGCCCTGAAAAGAGGTATCTCGGGTTATCAACCGATTAATTAGCGTGTATATTGCAGCTTTCGCCAGAAACCGGCGATGGGGCGCTGCGAAGAATTGCCATGCCCTCATTTTTAACATGAATTTTGGATGACTATGCGACACACCTTGCACATGAATCACAGACCTGCGAATCAAAAACCGACGTATCAAAGACCAGCTTTTACTGCCGTGGCAGTCTCACTCACCTTGCTGGTATCCGGCACGGCCTGGTCGCAGGATCAATCCGGCGCAGCAACTGCAGTGGCACCCATCGTTCCGCTTGCCATCTCCGCAGCGTCGCCCGCCAAGGCCAGCAAGGCAGAAGTGGTCAATCGCATCGTCGTCGTGGTCAATGATGATGTCATTACGCGGCAGGAAATCAATGAGCGTCTGCGTTCGGTGGAGCGTCGCCTGACAGCGCAGGGAACGGCCTTACCTAATCGTGCCGATTTACAAAAACAGCTGCTGGAGCGGATGATTGTCGACCGCGCGCAACTGCAACTGGCAAAAGAAAATGGCATCCGGGTCGACGATGTCATGCTGGATCGCGCCTTGATGCGGCTGGCTGAGCAAAATAAATTATCGCCGCAGGAATTTCGTAATCAGATAGAGCGTGACGGCACGCCGTTTACCCGTTTTCGTGAAGAGATCCGCGACGACATCATGATGCAGCGGATTCGTGAGCGGGAAGTTGACAGCAAAGTTCAGGTCTCTGAACTTGAGGTGGATAATTTCCTGCTGGCCGAAGAAAAATCACTTGAAAGCAAGCAAGAGCTGGATCTGGCGCAAATCCTGGTGCGGATTCCGGAAAATGCCTCGGCCGAACAGATTGCCCAGCGTCGTGCGCGTGCGCAGGACGCCTTGAATAAAATCGAGGCGGGTGAAGATTTCGCCAAACTGGCCGTGACTTACTCGGATGCACCTGAAGCCTTGAAGGGTGGCGATGTCGGCTGGCGTGAACAAGACCGCTTGCCGCAGCTATTTCTTGATGCTGTCGCCAACATCAAGGTCGGGGCAGTTTCTGCGATCGTCAGAAGCCCTAACGGCTTTCATATTCTTAAACTCAAAGGTAAGCGCGCCTTGTCTGACAGTCCGGCTGTGGCCGGAGGTGTACAGCAGTCGCGGGTCCGGCACATCCTGATCAAGCTGAGCGCGGTTGTCAGTTCGGCAGAGGCGAAGCGTAAATTAGCCGATCTCAAGCAGCGCCTGGACAACAAGGCCGCCACTTTTGAAGATCTGGCAAAAACTTTTTCCAATGATTTGTCTGCCTCTAAAGGTGGTGAGCTGGGCTGGGTTTTTCCTGGTGATACCGCGCCGGAATTTGAGCAGGCCATGAACAAGCTGGCGCTCAATGAAATCAGTGAGCCAGTGGAGTCGCCCTACGGCATGCACCTGATCGAGGTACTTGAGCGCAAATCCGATGACGTTTCAAAAGACCGCAAGCGCATGGCAGCAAGACAAGCGGTACGTGAACGCAAGTCGGAAGAAGACGTGGAAGACTGGCTGCGGCAGTTGCGTGACCGCGCCTATGTCGAGTTCAGGGAAGAGAAGTAATGGTGCCGCAGCAGCCTCAGTGGCGCCCCCTGATCGGCGTGACTGTCGGTGAACCTGCTGGCATTGGCCCGGAAATTTCCTTGCGCGCGGCCTGGCAGTTGCGTGACGAGGTGCGACCTGTCCTGCTCGGCGATGCCGCCTACCTGGCGATGCTGGCCAGCGAGATTGATCCTGAGATTCGTCTCATGGGCGTGTCGCAGGAGGCACTGCGTTACAGCGGTTTGCCCGAGTCGGGCAAGGACAGGATTACTGTCATTGATTGTCCGCTTGATGCGCACGTCTTTGCCGGCAAGCTGGACCGGCGCAATGGTCGTGCCGTGTTACGCACGCTCGACGTTGCCATTGAAAGTGTCGAGCAGAAATGGTGTGATGCGATCGTTACGGCACCATTGCAAAAAAGTACCATCAATGATGCCGGTATCGCTTTTACCGGTCATACCGAATACTTTGCCCAGCAGACGCAGACCGCGCAAGTGGTGATGATGCTCGCGTGTGAGGCTTCCGGTTATTTGCCGCAAGCCTTGAGAGTGGCTTTGGCCACGACACACCTGGCACTGAAAGATGTGCCGGCGGCGATCCGCTTCGATACGCTATTGAACACGCTGAAGATCACCGAGCACGATTTACGCACAAAATTTGGTATCGCCAAACCCCGTATCCTGGTCGCCGGACTCAATCCGCACGCGGGTGAAAACGGGTATCTCGGGCGAGAAGAAATTGAGGTGATTAGTCCGGTAATTGCCCAGGCGCAGGCCCTTGGCATGGATGTCCGTGGCCCGTATCCTGCCGACACCCTGTTCCAGCAGAAATACCTGCAAGACGCTGACTGCGTGCTGGCGATGTACCACGATCAGGGTTTGCCGGTACTTAAATTTGCCAGTTTCGGACTCGGTGTCAACATTACGCTTGGCCTGCCGCTGATCCGCACTTCGGTCGATCATGGTACCGCGCTTGACCTTGCCCTGCGTGGGGTTGGTCATGCCGATGCCGGCAGCATGTGCGCGGCTATCCGCGTGGCCGCCGGCATGGTGCGGCGCACCGGCAACAGTGACCGTCCAGTCCAGAGCTGAACAAATTGCCGGACACACCGGCAGTGATGTTTGTCTTATAATCAAAAAATAATTAAAAAAACAATAATTAAGTGAATTCATGAAACATATCGCCCGTAAACGTTTCGGTCAGAATTTTTTGACTGATCAGCAAGTCTTGCATCAGATCATCGCTGCGATTAACCCGCAGCCTGATCAGAGCATGGTTGAAATCGGCCCGGGCCTGGCGGCGATGACGCGCCTGTTGCTCGATGGCCTGAGCACCTTGCATGTCGTTGAGCTTGACCGCGATCTGGTGGCCCGGCTCAACAAGATGTTTGATCCGGCAAAGCTGATCGTTCACGCCGGCGATGCCTTGCAATTTGATTTCGCTGCGCTGCCGGTGGCGCCGGGGAAAAAATTGCGCGTGGTCGGTAATTTGCCCTACAACATTTCCAGCCCCTTGCTGTTTCACCTGGCCGAATTTGCCCCGCTGGTTGAAGATCAGCATTTCATGTTGCAAAAAGAAGTGGTGGAGCGGATGGTCGCGCCGCCTGGCAGTAAAACCTATGGCCGCTTATCCGTCATGCTGCAGTGGCGCTACGACATGCAGATGTTGTTTGTGGTTCCTCCGACGGCCTTTGAGCCACCACCGCGGGTGGAATCTGCGATTGTGCGGATGATTCCCAAGGCGACGCGACTGCCCTGTGATATCCATAAGCTCGAACAGGTCGTAACCAAGGCTTTTTCACAAAGACGCAAAGTGGTGCGCAATTGCCTGGCCGGCATGTTCACCGAGCAGCAGTTGATGGATGTCGGGATCAATCCTCAGGTCCGGGCGGAAACGATTGCTTTGGAAAATTATGTTGCTCTGGCCAATCTACTTCCTGGCTAAATAAAGTTTTTTTGATCTTTGCCCGGATTATTTTAGTTACTTCACCTGTTACTTCACTTTTTTCTCCACCATGCCCATGAATCTGACACTCACTGAAGAATGGCAAGACTTGCTAGGACACAAGGAAAGGCTGGAGCATCAGCATTTACGCGACTTGTTCGCCGCAGATCCCCGGCGTTTCCAAAATTTCTCTATCGAGCTCAATGATCTACTGGTGGATTACTCCAAGCAAAGGCTCGATGCAG
>CANIFC010000327.1 GCA_947466695.1 Oxalobacteraceae bacterium
GATTTTTGTGCAGGAAGAAGCGAATTTACCTAAGCTGCGACCTATTCATCAGAGAAACCCATCAGATCGAGATGCGTAACATCAGTTGCTAATATGTTCAAGAATTTGGTTAATGACTTCTACGGGTGGTAAGTCTTCAGATTTCCATATCAGGCGGCTTTGCGGATCTATGAAATATACCTGCAAAGAATGATTCTTACCCGCTGGAGCACCTTTCTGCAAAACGGCCTTGAACGCATCGGTATCTTTACGCGTTGCCAGTGTCGCGGCAACCCAGCCGGGTTGTGCATCGAAACGCCGTAGCCAAGATGTCAAGGCCTTTGCGTCATCCCATGGATCTGTGCTGAGTGATAGAAACTGAATTTTCTTTGCCTGCAGTGCGGGCAAGCGTTGTTGAACGTTGGCGAACAAGGCACCTTGCAGCGGACAAGTCTGATTACAACGGGTATAAATCAGTTGCAGTACTGTTATTTGTCCCTGTAGTATAGATTGCAATGGTACGCGCAGTCCGTCGCTGCCAACGACTGTTATTCCTGACGGAAAATCGAGCGGTGGTTTTACGGCTCCTATGCCATGAGCTCTGCCATTCACGGAAAAAACCAGACTGAGCACAGTTGCGACAACCGCACACAAAAACTGATGTCGAAGCGCCGGAGCGGAAAGAGATGTCATAATTTATTTGTCAGTTAAGTAGGTCCAAAGCGCCCCACATTGCACCTCGCTTATTTCATAGCGGGGCATTGCGCGTCGCAACGTAACATACTGCGGATCGATACCGGTACGTACTGTATTACAAAAATTCTCTTTGTTATATGAAGACACCGGGCCTCCGCGCCGTGCATGCGGATTCAGCAGAGAGATCCGGTTTAGAAACGGCGCTTGCTCCTCCTGTATAACCTTCTGCCTGACAAACGTATGACAGCTCACACATTTGCCAAGTTGTGCTGGAAGAGCGCCAGTATGACCGTCAATTTTTCCAACGAGCGTTTCTTTGCCAAGATAGAGCTCCTGTCCGCGATCTCGCTCAGAAATCTGACTAGCCGAGACCTTGCAAATAAAGCCGACACAACACAAGAATACGCATGCAACGATTGATAAGTAATACCTAATCAACATTTTTATCCTCTTAGAAATCAGGCTCCCTATGACTAGCCGCCGGGAGCATTTCTAGTTACCTAAAAATTATGAAAATAAATATTTATCTACGAAATACAGTCAATCTGTATGATATAAAGGCTAGCATTTTATAACGAAAAATGTTTCATTAAAAGAAACATGTACTTATATTTTTGCGAAATATCACTTTATTTTCCAAAGAGGTTTTTAACCGAAAGCAGAATATTTATTTATCAAAATATAAATTAAACTTTAGCCTAGGCTCATTCATCGGAATAAAAACAACATAAGATAATAATCATTAAATAATGCTCAAATAGCAATCAAGAACCGTAACTCGTGAACTGCCACTACCTGAGTCAGTCAACACCAAGCCGGACCTTACTAATAAAAGCAGACCAGGTTGCCCAGCGTCCGCTTTTATTAGGCCACTACACTATTGAATCTGAATATTTTTAGCATAACTAGGAACACCACTGGCATTCATCGCGAACAGCATGTAAAACCCGGGCGGTACGATACCGGTACTGCCAGGAATCTGCAGAGAATAATGCGTTGTATCAGTTGCCAGATATTGCAACGGAACGCGCCTTTGGTCGTTATTTAACGAGTGCGTTACGCTTGACATCCGCATCAGCGTAAATGAACTTACAGCCGAATCGGTGGCAACGGCCAGTACCGCGCCAATACTTCCCTTTGATGGCGCAGATATGATAGCTGGCCTGATCGCGTCTGAACCATCGCTATTTGAAAGATACGACGGGGTAAGAATCTGTGCGTCGAGATGATTCGTCGTGCAGCTGAAATCGCACAGCCCCCCCCCGCCGATCAGGACGCGCCCGTCCGGTAATAACAGAGAAAAACTGTGATAGTTGCGCGGAACCGCCATTGGCGACAGATTGGTGAATGTCTCTGTTTTCGGATCCCATATTTCGGCCATCAGCACGGACGAGTCATCAGAGAATATCTTGACGTAAGTCTGCCCCCCCGAAATCACCACCTGCCCATTGGGCAAAACCACGCTATTGTGCATCGCGCGGGCATAATTCATCGGCGCGATCTTCTTGACCGTTGCTGCTCCAGTCCCGATATCGATCACGTATGACGCGGACCTCGATACAACGTTTTCATAGGCTGGCGCACCCCCAGTTTTTAGAATTTTACCTATGTCGTACATCACGGCATTGCCATTCATGCTGTAGACATCATCGCTCCGGGTTCCGGCAGCGCTCACTTTTCCATTGTTGGTGGTATCGATCCAGTTCATATTGGCACTGGGACCGGCGTGGAATACTTTTCCGTTTGCCTGGGCGAATAACCAGAGATGGTTATCTCCGCGGTACATTCCAGCCGGATCCGGACCTACAAAGGGGCTGATCGGAATGCCTGACATAAGGCGCCAAGAACCACCGGGCGTCCATATCTCACCGTTTTTGCCACCGACCGGGCCACTCCATGAGCCACCAAGAGTGAGTACCGATCCGTCTGAAAGGGTTACGTTACTTTGATAGCCTCGCGGAATATTCATATTGGCTGCAACTGTCCAGGAGTCATTAGCGAAATTATAAATACTTGTTTTTGCAGTGCTCACGCCGCCACTCACCAGTAATCGTCCGTCAGCAAGCAGGCTGGTTCCGGGGCAAAACATATCGTGTGTGGTTTCCGACACAACCCGGGTCGTGCTGGTCTGTGCAACCGGATCAAATATCGAAGAGTACGTTTTGCCATTATCAGTACCAGAAAAAGTGGTGGGACTGTAAGAAGACCACGTGAGCACCTTGCCATTAGGAAGATTGGCTGCCGCTACTGGCACGATCGGAAATGGAATGACTGGGGACCACGCGGACTTCGTCGTCCCTTGAGCAGCGCGATAGTCACAGAATTTATTCGCACCAAAGATCGGGTCTCCAAATACGGCATTACTACACTGTACCGATCCGTTTATCGTCCTGAAGAAATAAATTCCATTGGCTCCGTAACGTACGTCGTTGCTGCCACTCAGAACGCACAGCGCATCTTCATTCGCGCAGCGAACCCATATTGTGGATGGGGGTGGCGGCGTTGCCAGCGACGTATCGTATTCACAGATTTTATCGGCATTAGGATAAGGATCGCCGAATACCTGATTGTTGCATCCAATAGAATTGGTGGCAGTTTTCGTCGCATACTTTCCGCTCAGGCCATAGCGTACAGTTGTTGTACCGGAAAAGGCACATACGCCGTCTTCATTGGCGCATTTAAGCCATACCGGAGATGCAACTGCAGCTGCAACTACTGCCGATGCAGGCTCGGAAGCCGCCAATTTGGTCGTCACTTGTGACGACGAAGTTTGATCATTTCCGCCACAAGCACTCAGTACGGTAATGAGTATGGAAATTAACCAAAATACTTTAGTACCGCTGTGAATTTTTTTCATTATGCTACCCTCCAACCAAAATTTTAGTTTGCAATGTTGCGGATCTTCCGGGAAAGTATTAAGAAGATCCAAGAACTAAAAATCGACATTTTATTAAATTATTTGAGACCTTTGCACGACAGCCTTAATCAGAAGCATTTCAGCAAAGCGTGAATTTTTAAAAAACACAATGACGTTTTTTTAGTGATTTCGTTCTCAGTAGTCATTTTTTACCGTTTTTCCATCAAAGTGAGGGCGATTTGCCCTCACTGCCGTTTTTTAGGCGCAACTCTCCTGATCGATCCGTAAATCGCGTTGAATCGCCGCACCACGTTTGAGGTTGTAGGCGATGCACATCAGTCCAAATCGCGTGTAATTACGCGCCAAACCCAGGTATCTTGCTTGCCCCATTCCATAATGCAATTTGAGCACACCGAACACGCGCTCAACAATACTGCGTATGCCAGAGTGTTGCCGGTTAC
>CANIFC010000328.1 GCA_947466695.1 Oxalobacteraceae bacterium
AGTCACCCTTGCGTTTGGCCTCTTCCATCTGCAGGCGGATTTTTTCGATCTCTTCCTTGATATGGGTACTGCCCTGCACCATGGCTTTTTCAGCCTTCCAGATTTCTTCCAGATCGGCGTATTCACGTGAAAGCCGCTCGATTTCCTCTTCGATGAGCACCAGGCGTTTCTTCGAGCCCTCGTCTTTTTCGCGCTTGACCGCTTCTTTTTCGATTTTCAGCTGTATCAGGCGACGGTCCAGCTTGTCCATGACTTCTGGCTTGGAGTCGATTTCTATCTTGATCTTGGCCGCGGCCTCATCAATCAGGTCAATGGCTTTATCAGGCAGGAAGCGGTCGGTGATATAGCGGTGCGACAATTCTGCCGCCGCCACAATGGCCGGGTCGGTAATGTCAACGCCATGATGGACTTCGTATTTTTCCTGCAGGCCGCGCAAGATGGCAATGGTTGCCTCGACGCTCGGTTCATCGACAATAATTTTCTGGAAGCGCCGTTCCAGCGCCGCATCTTTTTCGATGTATTTGCGGTATTCGTCCAGCGTAGTCGCACCGACGCAATGCAGTTCACCGCGCGCCAAGGCAGGTTTAAGCATATTACCGGCGTCCATCGCGCCTTCGGCCTTGCCGGCACCGACCATAGTGTGGAGTTCATCAATGAAAACGATGGTCTGACCCTCATCGAGGGCAATCTCTTTGAGTACCGATTTCAGGCGTTCTTCAAATTCACCGCGAAACTTGGCACCGGCCAGCAAAGCGGCCATATCCAGCGAAAGAACACGTTTTGACTTGAGACTTTCGGGAACCTCACCATTGACGATACGCTGCGCCAGTCCTTCGACAATCGCCGTCTTGCCCACGCCAGGTTCACCAATGAGAACCGGATTATTCTTGCTGCGCCGCTGCAGGATCTGGATCGCGCGGCGAATTTCATCGTCACGTCCGATGACCGGATCAAGCTTGCCCTGGCGCGCCCGTTCGGTCAGGTCCAGAGTGTATTTTTTCAGGGCTTCGCGCTGCCCTTCGGATTCTTGCGAATCGACCGTGCCGCTGCCGCGCACTGCATTGATCGCCGTTTCCAGTGCCTTGCGGGTCAGGCCGTTTTCACGCACCAGTTTGCCGGCCTCGGACTTGTCATCGGCCAGCGCCAGCAAGATCATTTCGCTGGCTAAAAATTCATCGCCGCGCTTCATCGACTCTTTTTCAGCCAGATTCAACAAGCCGGTGAGTTCCCGGCCGATTTGTACCTGACCATCGGTACCAGACACCTTCGCCAAACGGTCAATGGCGCTTTTCAGGCCATTGGCAAGGCTGGTCACGTTGACGCCTGCGCGTTGCAGCAAGGAGCGGCTACTGCCATCATCCTGATTGATCAGCGCCAGCAGCAAGTGCACCGGTTCGATGTATTGATTATCGTTGCCTACCGCCTGGCTTTGCGCATCTGCCAGTGCCTCTTGCAACTTGGTGGTTAACTTGTCCAGACGCATGACCGCTCCCTTAAGTAATCTATGGATAAAATAATACCAACTAGATTAGGTTAGCACGGCGCATTTCAAGAACGAAATAAGAGAAAATTACACAATCTTTGCGCTGACGCAAAGCTTAGCCCCGGCAACTCAGGAAAACCGTCCATGCAGCTTGAATTGTCCGCTCGCCTTTACCAGCGCTGCGGCAATACCTGGCTCCATCGCGGCATGACCGGCGTCAGCGATCAGGTGAAATTGCGCCTGCGGCCAGGCCTGATGCAAGCGGTAAGCCGATACCGGCGGGCAAATCACATCGTAACGGCCTTGAATGATGACCGCCGGCAAGTGCATAATGCGCCCGATGTTGCGGATTAGCTGATCCTCTTCCATAAATGCGCCATGCAGCATGTAATGTGCTTCCAGGCGGCCCAGACCCAGGCTAACAGCATCGGACTCAAACTCTTCAATTGCTGCCGCCTGCGGTTTTAAAAACAGGCAGGAACCTTCGTAGCGACTCCAGTGACGCGCCGCTTCCATATAAACAGCCGGCTCGTCGCAAAAGAGCCGCTTCACGTAGGCGGTGAGCAAATCGCCGCGCTCCTCTACCGGCACCGCTTCGGCAAAACGCTGGTGCGCCTCCGGATAAAAATTTCCCATGCCATTGACGAACCAGTTCACCTCCGCTTTGGTACAGAGAAAAATACCGCGCAGAATAAATCCCAGGCAGCGTTCCGGGTATGCCTGACCATACGCCAGCGCCAGGGTGGAACCCCACGAACCGCCGAACACCAGCCACTGCCCGATATCGAGCATGAGGCGGATTTTTTCAATATCCTCAATCAGCAGGGCGGTCGTATTTTGCCGGTATTCGCCGAGCGGCGCTGACTGACCGGCGCCGCGCTGGTCAAACATCACAATGCGGTAATGCGCCGGGTCAAAAAAACGCCGGTGTGCGGGAGATGTGCCCGCTCCCGGTCCGCCGTGCAGGAACAACACCGGTTGACCCGCCGGGTTTCCGCTCTCCTCCCAATACAGGGTGTGCAAGTCATCCACCGCCAGCATTCCCTGGCGATACGGTTCAATGGGAGGAAACAGGGTCGTTGGTATTGGCATGATTGTCTTATTGAGATTATGTTATTGAGATTATTCAGATTGATCAGATTCAGCGGATTACGCAGGAAAATATTGCCAATGTGACCGACTCGATGAAGTCAGCAAATCGTGTCACCAAAAATTCGGCAGTCCTTTTTTTCAAGCAATATCATCGTTTAAAAAACGACCATGGAGCTTGAACTGTTCCGTTGCCTGCAACAGTCGCTGCGCCGTACCGGGTTCGGTTGCGGCATGACCGGCGTCACCGACCAGATGCAAATGCGCTTCCGGCCAGGACTGATGCAAACGGATCGCGGTGGCCGGCGGACATACCATGTCATAGCTACCCTGAACAATCACTGCCGGTAAATGGCGGATCCGGGCGATATTGCTGACCAGCTGATCCTCTTGCATAAAGGCAGCGTTATGCATGTAGTGCGCCTCAAGCCGGCGTGACAAGTATTTTGGTTCATAACTCGCCGCTGACTGCGCTGGCGGCTTGAAAAACATGACACCACTTTCGTAGCAGTTCCAGTTCCAGGCCGCTTCATTGGCAACGGCAAGATCATCGGAAAACAGGCGTGTGAAATACGCCTTGAACAAGTCGCCACGTTCGGCTTCCGGCATCGCTGCGGCAAACTGACGATAGGCTGCGGGATAAAAATTCTTGATCCCGTTCATGAACCAGGCAAGCTCTGATTTGGTACACAGGAAGATACCGCGCAAGACAAAGCCCAGGCAACGTTCAGGATGGGCTTCGCCGTAGGCCAGCGCAAGCGTGGAGCCCCAGGAACCGCCAAATACCAGCCACTGCGAAATACCGAGCATATCGCGAATTTTTTCGATATCGTCAATCAGCAAGGCAGTGGTGTTCTGGCGGTACTCGCCAAACGGGGTTGACTTGCCGGAGCCGCGCTGGTCAAACAGGACAATCCGGTAATGCGCCGGATCAAAAAACTGCCGGTGCATGGCCGTGGTACCGCTACCAGGGCCGCCGTGCAGAAACACCACAGGCTGACCATCAGGGTTACCGCTTTCTTCCCAGTACAAGGTGTGGAGTTCATCGACCGCCAGCATGCCTTGACGGTGTGGCTGAATCGGGGGAAACATGGCGAGCGTTGTTGACATTCAATTTTCCTGTTGAAAATGGGAGGATTGCTCAGGCGGGAAGGTCTTGGCTTGATGCGTGAGATGGCCGGTACGCCTGGCCTGAGTGTTTACCCTACACGACCAGAGTGCCTCAAGGCAAATAGCGCGCACCGCCAGAGGGTATTTGTGCCAGGCTACTTGCTGGCGGCAAGTTGATTAAACTTAAGCGGAGCAGCTTATTTTTGTCCGGTAACTTGCAACTGAACCGGCGCGACCAAGGCATCCCACTTGACCAGTGCCGCATCATCGGCTTCCCGAGCGTCGACCCAGCGCTCACCTTCTG
>CANIFC010000329.1 GCA_947466695.1 Oxalobacteraceae bacterium
AAACCACAGGAAAGTTTGCTGGAGCAAAAAACCCGGCTGCAGAAACTCGCCGCCGAAGCCGGCACCGATATCGCCAGTGTGGCCGAGGAGCTGGAGAAAAAAGAAGCCCTGCTATCGCGGCAAAAACAGGAGCGTGATACGCTCGCGAGCCGGATCAGTGCCGATCTCGATACCATCAGCGCCCTGCAAGGCAAGAGTACGCTGGCAGATCCGGAAAACGTCCGCCTCATGCGCCGCGCCCTCAATGATGCCGGCATTGCGCACAGCATGCTGCCGGAAATTGTTGAAGTGACCGAACCGAAATGGCAAGGCGCCGTCGAAGGCATATTGCGTGGTTACACTGCGGTCATTTTGCTCGACCAGGCCAGTGACGCCAGCGCGGCGTACCGCATCGGCGAGAAGCAGCGTTACAGCCACTTCATCGTCCCTGAGCGGATCAATGCCCCGGTAGTCAAGGGTGGCAGTCTGCTGTCCGTAGTCAACTTCAGCGCCAGGGCACCGGGCTGGCTGATTGAGCAGCTGCAGCGTATTGACATCGTCGACTCCATCGACAAGGGTCTTGACTTACCAGGCTCACAGGAGTGGGTGACGCCCGACGCTTACCACTTTGAACGGCGTGGCGGACGCTCGCTGTTTGTCGACGTGGCGCGCTATCGCTTCGGTAGTGCCGGCCGCTCCCAGCGTCTGGAAGCGCTGCAAAAATCACTGCCGCGCCTGCAGTCGCAAGAAGATCAGATCACCCTGACAATCAGTCAGCTGGCTGGTGAAATCAGCGCCTGCAAGGCCAGGCTGGCCGGCGTCGATGCGGCCAAGGAACTGAGCGCACGCCACACCGAATTCGAAGAGGCCAGCCATCATATCGCCCCCTTGAAACAGCAGCGCACCGAAGTGGGCAGCCGTCTGGGCGCACTGGCGCCACTGCTCAAGTCGGCCACTGAACAACGTACGGTTGCACATCTGAAATGGGAGCAGGCCAAGGCCGCGATTGCCGACGCCGAGACACAATTGCGCAGTTCCGAAAAACGCATGTCGGAAGAGCGCAAGCACCAGTTCGAGACACTCAAGGGAATGCGTGAAACCTGGCTGAGTTTGCCACCTGGCTGGAAGCGCAGTTCGCGTCGCCGGGAACTGGTGGCAGAACATGAAAACGTGCACCAGATTGAATTGCGCCTGCGTAGCCTGAGTCACCATCTTGGCGGTGACGACTGGGAAATCGATGCCACGGTGGTCGACCAGTACGTACGCCTGAACGCCCTGCTGCTGGGCCGGCAGGCTGAAACTGATGAGCGGCGCTACCAAAACAACCGCGCCATGGAAGCTACCGTCAACGCCCGCAGCGCCTACATGGACCGCTTGCGTTACACGATTAAAGCCTACAGCAAGAACATCCGGCAACTCGGTGAACTGGCCGGCATTGAGGTGCATACTGATCCGGTCAAGCTGGAAAATGACGACACCCAATTGGCCCAGGCCGGCTTGCACGTGCGCTTCAAGTTCGACGGCAAAAGTGCCATCGGGATGAACGACGGTGAAGCGTCCGGCGGCCAGCAGGTGATGAAGTCGCTGATTCTGCTGATTGGCTTGCTGAAGTCGGAAGACGGCTCTGGCGGTTTTGTCTTCATTGACGAACCGTTTGCCCATCTCGATATCCGCAACATCCAGCTGGTCGGTGAGTTCCTGAAAAATACCGATGCCCAATATCTGATGACGACCCCACTGACGCACAATACCGATGTCTATGATCCGTCTGAACTGACCCTGATCACCAGCAAGAAGAAAAAAGACACCGAATGGGCCCAGCCAATTTTTGTCTTGCAGCGCAAGGTCGAAAAAAGCCGGGCTTAAGCGCGTAAGCTCAGCGTACAACGATGTTTGTCCATGCCTGAGGTCAGCTCACGCGTGGACAAGGTTGGCACGCCCGATCAGGCGAATGATTGATAAAGGGGATGCCCTTCCATGATCCACCTCATTTTCCTTGTTGTTCCCTTGCTTCCCTCTTTTCCTTCCGCAAGCTTGTTTCGTCCGAAACCAGGTGTAAGAAAGACAAAATCAAAATTACGAAGAGAGTCAGGTTTACGACCAAATTTTTAATCTGCTATTGACCGACTGGCAAGATCGTAACTGCGCGCTTTTTGTTTAAATGATGTATTAAAACAACACTTCTCCATTGCTCCCCCCTCTTTCTTCCTCCTTATTGCAGCTTATTATTGCGCTAAGGAAACATATTGTGTAGTATGCAATTTTTGTGTCTCTACTGCAACTCCTTTAAACGTATTCCTTCATGACGGTGGCCCCTTATTATTGAGCTCCCCTCACATTCAAGATACGCATTTCAGGTCGTCAGCCCGCATGAAAAAATCTGGCAAAGAGCATGACTTTATGACTTGGCTGATTAAATTTTTTTCGATAAACACCGATTACTACTCACCACCATTTTTAATAATTAACTCAAAATGAAAACATATAAAATCGCTCTCTCGTTACTCACAGGACTGATCATCTCAAGCTTCGCGCACGCTGTGGATGTTGGCGTGTCGGTAGACTTGGGAACAACGGGTGCCGGATTGCATGTGACACTCCCTCTGTTAAAAGACTTGAATGCCCGAATCGGGTACAACGCGATGAACTATTCGTATTCCAGTTCAACATCGTCCGTCAATTACAATTTTGACTTACAACTCAAGACAGCAGACGTCTTGCTCGACTGGCATCCGACCAGCGCGGGCTTTCGCCTTACCGGTGGTCTGGTCGCCTATAACGGCAACAAGATCAATGCGATGGGAGAAGCCAACAATAACGGAACGTATGTTTTGAACGGCAATACCTACAACGCATCAGCTATAGGAAAAGTCGATGGTGAAATCACCTTCAAGAAAGTCGCCCCTTATTTAGGTATCGGTTTTGGCAATGCCATTGCGGCCGATAAAGGCTGGGGATTCACTTCTGATCTGGGCGTCATGATGCAAGGGACGCCAAAGTCAAGGCTCAGCAATTCAGGCTGTCGCGCATCTGTAGTGGTATGCAATCAGGTCGCAACCGACGTGGCAGCTGAAAATGTCAATCTGGCTGATGAGCTGCATAACTTCAAATTTTATCCCGTTATCAGATTCGGCGTGTCTTACAAATTTTAAGCTGCGGGATTTAAATTTGCAGTCACACCGGCGCCGGGAATACTGAAAACGCTGGTGGCACTAATCACACAATGCGCTTGAACCTTCAATGTCAAGCGCATTTTTTTATTCGCCCGGCAATGCACAAAGCGAGTAGCACCTGCGTGCAAATGCATTTTCTGAATCTGGCGTGTAACCTGGCATCGAAATGCAAGAGATCAAGTCTGGCTATCTTGTTGCACAACGACCAGTTGTGTCATGGCCTCACGCAAGCGCGCCGGAATCGCTTGTGGCCGGTTGCTTTCACGATTAACGAAGACGTGTACAAAACGCCCCGCCGCACAGGCATGGTCGGCGCCGGCCTTGAAGATCGCCAGTTCATAGGTAACCGAACTGTTACCCAGTTTGCTGATCCGCAGTCCCACGTCGATGGGTTCGGGGAACGCAATCGCACTGAAATAATCACAACTTGAACTGACCACATATCCGACCACGTCACCGCGGTGAATATCGAGTCCGCCAGCCTCAATCAGGTACATATTGACCGCGCTGTCGAAATAGCTGTAATAGACCACATTATTGACGTGGCCATAAACATCGTTATCGTGCCAGCGCGTCGTAATACCTTGAAAATGCAGATAATCGCTGCGCAGGTGCTGGGTTTGGCTCATGAAATGGTCCTTGGCATGAAGGATATAAAAATGGATGTCGCCATGTGATCGTCCTGCCGGAACAGGTTCCAGATGAACGGCGACTTCGGCAAACAGGGTAAGTGATTACTGTTAAATGCCATAATTCTTACATATTGAACACAACATAAAGCACTCAATATGAAATAATGTTCTTCCCGGACAATTGCTAATGTCTTCATTAA
>CANIFC010000330.1 GCA_947466695.1 Oxalobacteraceae bacterium
AGCGACTTAACCGGATCAGAAGTATCGATGTGGTGAACAACACCATGACGGTCGAAGCCGGATGTTTTTTATCAGACATACAAGAAGCCGCGAAACAAGCTGACCGGCTTTATCCGCTGTCACTGGCATCGGAAGGAAGTTGCACCATCGGCGGCAACCTGTCCACGAACGCGGGCGGCACCGCCGTCCTGCGCTACGGTAACGCGCGCGAACTTTGTCTCGGGCTGGAAGTCGTTATAGCAACCGGTGAGATCTGGGGTGGACTGCGAGGTCTGCGCAAAGACAATACTGGCTACGACCTACGTGATTTATTCGTCGGTGCAGAAGGCACTTTAGGCATCATCACGGCGGCAGTCGTTAAATTATTTCCTTTACCAAAAACTCAAATTACCGCCTTTGCCGCTCTGGAAAATGTCGAATCGGCCCTCGCTTTTCTAAATTTAGCGCAAGAGCACTGCGGCGCGAATCTTACCGGGTTTGAGCTGATGTCCGATTTTTGCATGCATCTTGTCAGGAAACATTTCCCGCAATCGCCGCAACTGTTTTCGGTACGCTCTCCTCACTACGTACTATTGGAGTTATCGAGTCCTGAAGACGAGGACCACACCACGACCCAACTGGAAAAAATGCTCGAATTAGCGCTACAGCGAACAATTGTGCAGGACATCGTTATTGCCACTTCAGTTGCGCAGTCGAGTGAATTATGGAAGTTACGTGAGAATATTTCTGCGGCCCAGGCAAAAGAAGGAAAAAACGTTAAACATGACGTTTCACTGCCAGCATCACACATCGCTCAATTTATTAAAGAAACCGATGCTTTACTTGGAGAGACTTTTCCAGGCTGCAGGATGGTAACTTTTGGCCATTTGGGTGATGGCAACCTGCATTACAACGTGTCACCGCCCGAAGGGCAAAAAGATACCAATTTCATGGAAAAACAAGCTGCAGTGAACCGTATTGTTCACGATAATGTCCACCGGCTTGATGGATCAATCTCCGCAGAACACGGATTGGGAGCACTCAAAAAAAATGAAATTTTATTATACAAATCATCCCTAGAAATTCGCCTGATGCATTCTATTAAAGACGCATTAGATCCACAACACCTCATGAACCCTGGTAAAGTCATTTGAGAACGAGATGAAATCACTGATACAGCTTACATTTTTTATTATTACTTTTTATATTTTTTCTATCGATGCCCAGGCAGAAATTTACAAGTGCCAAAATAATAATACAATCACCTACAGCGAGAGCCCCTGCGAGAATGGATTGACAATCCCGATAAAAATTCCAGACAGCCAGGTATCACCATTGGAATATCAGCGTGCAATCGATACAAATAAAAAAGAAAAAGCGGAACTTCAAAAGCTACAACATTCCCGTCGTATTGAAGAAGAAAAAACCCGAAAAGAAATGAAAGCAGTTGCCGCCAAAAATGAAAAGGTCAGGCAAAAATGTGACGACCTTCGTTTGAATGCAAAATGGGCAAAAGAGGATCTTTCAAATGCATCAAGAAGGAACGAAGAAAAAGCAAAATCGAAACTCAAAAGAGCAATTGAAAAAGCAGAGGCTAGCTGCAAAGCCCGTTGACAGGTGTGACATCTTGATGTGTAAAACGTCAAGTGAGCCAGTCTGATTCGGCAACGAAATTCACACACGATGTTTTACCAATTTAGCCTGTATTGCAGCTCAAGATTAAATGACTTTTACCAGTAAATTTTACTGATTCTCGTGCACTGCGTATTTCCGCCAGTAAGCGTATGTCGTACACGGCTCCCAGACAGGTCGGCATCAGCAGGGAGTCATTGTCCTTAACGCTGTCGCTACGAACACGTGAAAGACACATCTTTTTTAGACATAGAAAAAAGGGCTTAGATTTGCATCTAAGCCCCTCAATTCTGGTGCGGCTGGCAGGAATCGAACCCACGACCCCTTGGTTCGTAGCCAAGTACTCTATCCAGCTGAGCTACAGCCGCGAAAGAAAACATTATAGCATAGCTGGATTGCTTTTATGAGCCCGTGATGGCAGTTTCCCTAGTTTCACAGATTTTATTAGCATTTTAAATTTCTACCTGGGCACCGACCTCAATTACCCGGTTACTAGGAATCTTATAATAATTCGCTGCATCGCGGGCGATGCGAGACAGGGAAACAAATAAACCCTCCCTCCAACTGGTCATGCCGCCGCCAGGCGTCGAGATAATGGTTTGACGGGAAATGAAATACGACGTTTCCATGGGCTCGAAGACCAATCCGTATGGCTCACAAAGTTCAAGCGCATTAGGGATATCCGGCTCATTTTTAAAGCCGTAAGAGACATCGACCTGATAGCAGGAATTACCCAGAGCGGTGACTTTTATCCGCTCTGAAAATGGCACCCAAGGCACATCCTTCTGGTGAAGCGTCAAGAAAATGATACGTTCATGAACAATTTTATTATGCGACAAATTATGTAAAAGCGCATGTGGTACGCCATCTGCCTCACCACGCAGAAATACGGCAGTTCCGGAAACCTTAACCGGCGCACCAACGAACAGCGACTCAAGAAAATCCTCGAGCGGAATCGCGTGCTTTTTCAAATTATCAAAGACCAGTTGGCGACCGCGTCGCCAAGTCAGCATTACCGTAAAAATGATCGTTCCGAGCGCAATCGGAAACCAGCCTCCGCTGAAGAATTTAAGCGCATTGGCAGAAAACAGCACAACGTCAATCGTCAAAAAGAAGCCGGTCGCGACAAGGCAAAGAAAAAGATTGTACTTCCAGCCGTAACGAATCACAAAGAAGGTCAGCAATGAGGTTACCAGCATGGTTCCTGTATTGGCAATACCGTAAGCGGACGCCAGATTACTCGCGGAGCCAAAGCCAATCACCGCACCGACAACCGCTAATAATTGCAACCAGTTAGCGACCGGAATATAGATTTGGCCAATTTCCATCGATGAGGTATGAACGATCTTCATCCTTGGTAAAAACCCGAGGGAAATCGCCTGCTTGGTCATAGAAAACGTGCCGGAAATGGTCGATTGTGAAGCGATGACCGCAGCCATCGTTGAGAGGACAACCAAAGGATAAATACTCCAGTCACCCAACTGGTTGTAAAACGGATTAGTCACCGCTGTCGGGTCAAAAATCAACAGGGCCCCCTGGCCTAAATAATTCAAACCCAAAGACGGAAATACGATAAAAAACCAAGCCGTACGAATAGGTTTGGGGCCGAAATGTCCCATATCGGCATACAAGGCTTCAGAGCCAGTAAAAGCCAGAACGACCGCGCCTAATGCAATGAACGCGACCCACCCGTGAGTGAATAAAAATTCGAGCGCATACAAGGGATTAAATGCGGCCAGAATAGCCGGAACCCGCAGAATGTTGTAGACACCCATACCAGCGAGCACCACAAACCAAATTAGCATGACAGGACCAAAAAACTTTGCAATACCTGCCGTCCCCTTCGATTGCACCGAATACAAACCAATCAGGACAACTAAGGTCAACGGCACCACGAAGGGTTTTAACGTTGGGGTAGCGACCTCGATACCCTCCATTGCAGACAATACCGTCATTGCAGGGGTAATCACACCATCGCCATAAAATAGCGAAGCCCCCACCAGACCAAGTACAGTGAGTGGAAAATAGAGCCGGGAATTTTTACTGACAGATTCAAGCCCCAGCGCCGTCAAGGCCATGACTCCGCCCTCACCACGATTACTGGCCCGCAAGACCAGAGTGACGTACTTAAGCGAAACGATCACAATCAAGCCCCACACAATCAGGGAAACAATACCGAGTATATTGGACTCATTCAAAGCCAGGCCATGCTTGGGCGCAAACACTTCCTGCATCGTATAGAGAGGACTGGTACCGATATCGCCATAGACGATTCCGACAGCAGCAACGGAGAGCGCCGCTAAGCTACTTTTTGTTGACTGGGTGGACAATTGATCGCCTTATTAACATGGGTGCGTTGCACATTAGAAG
>CANIFC010000331.1 GCA_947466695.1 Oxalobacteraceae bacterium
AAACCGAAATAAGGATGATGAGCGCAATGGAAAGCCGCTTGAGCCGGGCATTTACGGCGTCTCCAATGCCTCACTCGACACTCCGTGGCCCAAAGTAGTAAAAAGCAAGGCTGAATTTGCCAGCCTGATCTGCCAATGTGCTCCTGAGGATGCCTATTTTGAAATGCTGGCCAATACGACTCCGGCGCCCGACTGCCGCTTGCCAGATACTGGTGTGAGTTTTGAAATGGAACGCTTGCTGTCAGCGGCCTGTATAGAATCGCCCAATTACGGCACACGGGTTTCTAACCTGGTCAGGATTTACGATGACTACCCGGTAGAGTTCCTGGAGAAAGTTTTACGTTGAGAAACCACATCTGGCTGAGACGCTAAAGGCAAAAGATACTTGACGCCTCAAATCCTATCAATTTATAAAAAAAAGCGAGACACCGGTAACAGTGCCCCGCTTTCTTATTGAATCAAGCTAAATTCAGAACTCAATGCCCATCAGGCACATGAAAAATTAACTCAACTCTTCAGAACGTAATTTGACGACTGAACCAAATACCGATGGCAGCGCCTCAATATCCGCTATTGCTGCAACAATATTTTTTTCTTGCGTCTGATGTGTCAGCATGACAATATCTGTACGAGATTCACCTTCTGCAGGCTCTTTTTGCAACATTGCGTCAATTGAAATCGATAATTTCGCCAGGATCCGCGTTACATCGGCAAGCACCCCGGTTTCGTCCGCAACATGGATGCGCAGGTAATAACTGGTAACAATTTCTGACATCGCCATAATCGGGAAATCACTTAGTGCATTCGGCTGAAAGGCCAGATGCGGTACACGATGTCCGGGGTCAGCCGTCGCCAGGCGCGTAATATCGACCAGATCTGCAATCACTGCTGATGCGGTAGGCTCAGCGCCTGCACCCTTGCCATAGTACAAAGTGGCACCGACTGCATCGCCTTGCACAAGGACGGCATTCATCGCTCCTTCTACGTTGGCAATCAGGCGTTTTTCAGGAATCAGGGTAGGATGCACGCGTAATTCAATGCCGTGTTGCGTGCGCTTGGAAATACCCAGCAGCTTGATACGATAGCCTAACTGCTCGGCATAGCGGATATCGATGGCTTCAAGTTTGGTAATCCCTTCAACATGTGCCCTGCTAAACTGCATCGGAATACCGTAAGCGATTGCCGCCATGATTGTGGCCTTGTGCGCGGCATCGATCCCCTCGATATCAAACGTGGGATCGGCTTCGGCATAGCCCAGCGCCTGAGCTTCTTTCAATGCGGTCGCAAAATCGAGACCCTTGTCTCGCATCTCGGACAAGATAAAATTGGTAGTTCCGTTGATGATTCCGGCAATCCATTGAATCCGGTTAGCGGTCAGCCCTTCACGCAGCGCCTTAATGATCGGGATGCCGCCAGCGACTGCCGCTTCAAAGGCAACGATAACGCCTTTTTCCTGAGCCGCCGCGAAAATCTCATTTCCATGCAGTGCCAGCAAGGCCTTATTGGCAGTGACAACATGCTTGCCGTTGGCAATCGCTTTGAGCACAAGGTCTTTGGCAATGCCGTAACCACCGATTAATTCAATCACGATATCAATATCCGGGTGATTAACAAGCAGATTTGCATCATTGACGACTTCGCACTCGCCATGGGTGAGCTCACGGGCACGTTCAACATTGAGGTCGGCGACCATCGTAATCTGTATAGCGCGTCCGGCGCGGCGCATGATCTCTTCCTGATTGCGCTTTAAAACGTTGAATGTGCCGGAACCGACGGTGCCTATGCCTAACAAGCCTACTTTGATGGGTTTCATAATGATTTTCGCTTAATACTGATTTAAATTAAAACGCGTGTGTTCGCTGCTGTTACTTTGTCAAGGCTGAATCGGCCAACCAGCCAACTACCAAACAATTAATTAGTGCCATGACGCTTGCGGTAAGACTCAAGGAAATTGGCAATGCGGCCAAAGGCATCTGTCAGATCGTCCGAGTTTGGCAGAAATACCACCCTGAAATGATCCGGCTTAATCCAGTTAAAACCGGTACCCTGAACCAGCAACACTCTCTGTTCAATGAGTAATTCCTGAATGAACTCCTGATCGTCTTCAATCGGGTACATGGTTGAATCAAGCTTGGGAAACATGTACAAAGCCGCTTTCGGCTTAACGCAAGTGACACCAGGTATCGCTGTCAGCAATTTATGCGCCAAGTCGCGTTGCTTAAGCAAACGGCCACCGGGACCGACCAGTTCGCTGATGCTTTGATGCCCCCCTAGTGCAGTCTGGATGGCAAATTGCCCAGGAGCGTTAGAACATAGGCGCATTGAGGCCAGGATATTCAAGCCTTCAATATAGTCCTTGGCATGTTTCTTTTCTCCGGAAACAACCATCCAGCCGGCACGGTATCCACACGACCGGTAATTTTTCGATAATCCGTTCATGGTAATAAACAAGACGTCATCTGCCAGCGAGGCAATGGAGGTATGCGTCGCCTCGTCATACAAGGTCTTATCATAAATTTCATCGGCAAACACAATCAACTGGTGCTGACGTGCCACCTCGACAATTTGCTGCAAAATTTCTACCGGGTACAAGGCGCCGGTGGGATTATTAGGATTAATAACAACAATCGCCTTGGTATTGGGCGTGATCTTGCGCTTGATATCATCGATATCAGGCATCCAGTCGGCGCTTTCATCACAGATATAATGCACGGGAGTACCGCCGGACAAGCTGACCGCGGCAGTCCAGAGCGGATAGTCAGGTGCAGGCACGAGGACTTCATCGCCGCTGTTAAGCAAGGCGTTCATTCCCATGACGATCAGCTCGGAGGCTCCATTACCAATATAAATGTCTTCTATCGTGACGCCGCTGATCGATTTTTGCTGGGTGTAATGCATGATCGATTTGCGCGGTGCAAACATCCCTTTTGAATCCGTGTAGCCTGCCGCGTTGTGCATGTTAAGTATCATGTCCTGCACAATTTCATCGGGCGGACCGAAATTAAATACGGCTAAATTACCAATATTGAGCTTGATAATTTTTTGCCCTTCATCCTCCATCTGCTTGGCTTTTTCCATTACGGGACCACGGATGTCATAACAGACGTTAGCAAGTTTTTGGGATTTCTGTATTGGGCGCACTGGACATTCTTTCAACTTATCTGATACTGGTAGGATGCATGAAATATAATTTTATGCCACTTGCGAGACAGTTGCCTTCGATGAATTGCTGCACTGCCGAATAACTCATTCTGCCCAATACCCCCGATTTTATCAATCCGTTTTGTAAAATTGTCTAATTTAATTCGTTTTTTATATAGTTTTTCCATTAATCAGCACTTTTTAAAGCCAAAAAATGCACATTGAAAGCGCGCTGGATACGTAATCAATATGCGCATAAAGCCTTAGAATTGAGGCATTGTTGAAGCGATCCAATGAAAAAGATACAATGCTGTAACCTTTATTGTCACCCCTGTCAAAGACATCTTTGATTTTTGAATGACTCCTGAATAGCGCCCATGAAACTGCACCCAACCAACACCCAGCAATATCAGACCGTCACCGGCTACGACGACCTTGGCGTCGAGTTGAACGCGCAAAGATATCAGCATAGCCTCATCGTCCTGCCAGAAACCCCACCGGTATCGTGGCCGGTCGATAGTTTCGATCAGCTCACGGTTGAGCACTTTGAACAAATCGCCGCGACGCTTCCCGACGTCGTTATTCTTGGAACTGGTAACAAGCAACGTTTCGTTCATCCTCGATTGATAGGTGCACTGACTTCACGTCATAAAGGCGTTGAATGCATGGACAATCAGGCCGCCTGCAGAACCTACAACATTCTCATGGCTGAAGGCCGTAAGGTAGCGCTGGCACTCATCATGGAAGTTGCATGAAAACCACTAAGGCAAACCTAGCCGGCACGTCAAATGTGGCAACGGTACTAAACTCACCCTACAACTCGCCCTACCTGCT
>CANIFC010000332.1 GCA_947466695.1 Oxalobacteraceae bacterium
CCGGAAGAATAATCCGTCCTGATATGCGGCCACAACACCCCATCGGCACCGGCTTTTTTAAATGCACATAAGGGTGCTTTACAAAAATAAATGACCTTATCCGGACTTGGCAAGCGCCGTATTGTATCTAAATGGCAAAAAATCAGGCATGCTGGCTCCCTTTCAAAGAAAGCCGCCATCATGACCATGACCATGACTCGCCAGAGTTTCCGCGCCGACCTGCTCATGCTGTTCATCGCCATGATCTGGGGTTCCACCTTTGTTGCGCAGCGTCTGGGTATGGATGCGGTGGGACCGTTTTTTTATTCTGCCTCACGCTTTATCTTAGGCGCGCTGATCCTGCTGCCGCTGGTTTACTTTCGCGGCAAGAAAGAAAATGGCTCCACCGAACGCCTGTGGCGCGATGGTGCCTTGCTCGGCCTGATCATCGCCATCGGCATCAATTTGCAGCAAGTCGGCCTGCAATATACCTCCATTGCCAATGCCGGTTTCATTACCGGACTCTACGTGATCATTGTTCCGGTGATCGGTATTTTTCTGCATCACAAAATGCACCCATCAACCTGGACGGGCGTCTTTCTTGCGCTGCTCGGAACCTATTTTTTAAGTGTACGGGACGATTTTCAGGTTGCCCGTGGCGACTGGCTGCAACTGATCGGCACCTTTGCCTGGGCCGCCCATGTCCTGCTGCTGTCTGTCCTCTCAAAACGCCATGATCCGATCCGGCTCTCGGTGGTGCAGTTTTTTGTCTGCGGCATGATCTGCCTGCTCCTCTCGCTGGTGTTTGAATCACTGTCTTCCCAACAAATCGTCAAGGCGATACCGGCAATCCTGTATGGCGGGGTACTCTCGGTCGGGCTGGGCTACACATTACAGGTGTTCGCCCAGCGCAATGCCATCGCTTCGCATGCCGCCATCATCTTCAGCATGGAATCGGTCTTTGGCGCGCTGGCAGCCTGGCTCGTGCTGGGTGAAACCCTGTCTTCGCGCGCTATTTTCGGCTGTTTCCTGATGCTCGCAGGTATGCTCATTGCCCAGCTGGTGCCGCTGTATTTACAGAAAACGCCACCCACTGAGCCACATGCGCATTGAAGCGGATACGCAGGCATCACCGGCCAGACTCAAAAAGACGCTCTTTTTGATCATCGCCATACCGTTGGCAGAATCACGGAGCATTAAACAATCTGCATGGCCGGGACGTGAACGAGCTACCTGCAAAATAAGTTGATACCGCCACAGTGCATTATTTCATGCAACTCCAGGCATCACTAAGTGGATTTTTATCATTAAAATTTGTGGATGGATGCACAATACATTACAATCAGGGTCCTGACTTTCCCTCCAGGGTGCTTTTTCTGTGACTACCCGTCGTCCGTTGCTTGCAATTTTTCTGGCATTTTTACTGCTATTAACGCAGCAGATGGCCTTTGCACACGCGATTTCTCACCTCAGTGAGCACACGACCAGCAGTGAGAAAGTAAAGCAGTTACCGGCTGAAAAGGCTTGTTACCAATGTTTAGCCTTTGCGCAAATCGATAGTGCCTTAAAGGGTGAAGCGCCACTTGCCGCACTGGCGCCCGCATTTTCTGAAAATATCCAGCGCAGGCCGGCACAATGTCCGGCAACGCAAACCTTCTGCGTTTTTCAATCCCGCGCCCCTCCTGCCAGTCATTAGAAACTTCCTCTAAAACCGTCCTGTTGATGGCGTCTTGACGCCTTGCCGGACCGGTTCTGATCCTGACTCTGATTACGACTGGGAACACCATGTTGAAAAATTCCGCACAAGCACCGGGGCGTTGCCGCACCGACAACTTCACAAAACCGGTGAATTAGCCTGATGTTCCAGCGACATCCATTCATGAGCTCACACCGGGGTGAGGCGTAGCCATGACAGGCAAGCGAACCGGCTTACTCCTGCGATGGCTACTCATACCGGCATTTGTACTGATGCAGGTATCAGGGCTGATGCACAGGATTTCTCACGCCAGTACGGAAACTGGCCAAGCATTCGCGACAACCAGTGGCCAGCTCCTGGCTACTGGCGGCGTGCCGTATCACGATATCCATCAGCACTCTTGCCGGCTGGTCGACGCCACTTTGCTGGCACACTTTTTACCAACCGGCGACGGCACCTTATTTCAGGTATTCACCACGCAAGCGGTGCTGCAGCAGCATCCGGAGACTTTATGGCTGGCCCAGCTGCTATTACATTTTTCATCCAGGGCACCGCCACTTTTGTGAATTTCACAAAGGCTACGGCTAGTCCGAAAGTCAATCAATGTAGCGATACCAGCCGCGTGTGGATTTATTTATTCATACATTCGTGGCGGTATTTAACGTCTCTCTTTGCAGTGTATTTTTCAGGAATTTTATGTCTTTTCAACGCACCTTATTAGCCCGCGCCATGGTGTCTGCCCTAGCCGCACTGGCCTCGGCATCGTACGCCCAGACGGCAGCGGTCAGCACGGTTACCGTCACGGCCAACCCCTTGAGTAATGATGAAAATATGCAGATACTCACACCGGCCAGTGTCTTGTCCGGGCCGGATCTGCGCAATAAGCTGGGCAGCTCACTCGGTGAGACACTCAGCAGCGAACTTGGGGTTACCGCCTCGGGTTTTGGTGCCGGCGCATCGCGTCCCATCATCCGCGGCATGGAAGGGCCACGCGTCAAAATTTTACAAAACGGCATGACCGTAGCGGACGTCTCCAGCCTGTCTAACGACCATGCGGTGGCCAGCGAAAGCGCCAACGCCCAGCAAATCGAAATTCTTCGCGGCCCGGCGGCACTGCTTTATGGCAGCGGCGCAATCGGCGGCTTGATTAATGTCGTTGACGGACGTATCCCGACCACGCTGAGCAAAGAAGTCAACGGCGAAGCGGAAATTCGCTACGGCTCGGTCAATCAGGAAAAAAATATGTCGTTTTTCGTTGACGGCTCGAGCGGTCCGATTGGCTTGCACGTTGATGGCAACGCCCGCGACACCAGCAATTACAAGATTCCCGGTTCCGCTGAACAGGGTAATCCTGCCTCGGCCACGGGCACCTTGCCGTCCACTTTTACGCGCGAATCGAATGTAGGCGTTGGTGCCTCGCTGATACAGGCCTGGGGTCACGTTGGTGTTTCGGCGCAGACCATGGATGACCACTACGGCATTCCAACCGGAGAGAAATCCTTTATTGACCTCAAGCAAAACCGCTACGATCTCGACAGCCTGATCAAGGCGCCGCTGGCCGGCTTTGACAGCCTGAGATTTAAAGTGGGCGCCAGCGATTACAAGCACACCGAAAAACAGGAAGATGCGACGCCCGTCACCAATTTCAATAATCGCTCGCTGGAGACACGATTAACCCTGACGCATGAAAACTGGGCAGGCTGGGAGGGAAGCTGGGGCTTGCAAACGGAAAACACGCGCTTTTCAGCCTTGTCGGCCACGACCGGACGCTCCGATACGGTACCGACGACAAAATCGGCCTCGGTCGCTGGGTTTATCGTCGAACAACGGCGTTTCGGCGAGGTACTGGCAAGTGCCGGTGCGCGCGTTGAAAATATCAAGCGTACTCCGGAAGCGCAGTATCTGGTACCTGACAGGGACTTCACACTGTCATCGGGATCTGCCGGGGCACTTTGGCAATTCAGTCAAGACTACGGCATCGGGACCAGTTTTTCCTTAGCCCAACGGGCACCGACCACCGAAGAGCTGTATTCCAACGGCCCGCACGAGTCAACCGCAACGTTTGATATCGGCAATCACCATCTCACGATTGAAAAGTCACGCAATCTGGAATTGAGCCTGCAAAAAACCCGCGGTGACATACGTTGGAAGATCAATGCCTTTATCAACAAGGTTGATAATTATGTCTATGGCGACACAAGCGGTGTGATGGTTAACGCCGAGGGCGTCATGGATCCGGCCGGCGAGTTCAGTCAGCGCAACTGGTCACAGGCAGCAGCGACCATTCGCGGTGGCGAGGC
>CANIFC010000333.1 GCA_947466695.1 Oxalobacteraceae bacterium
CGTTGAGGGAAATATTCCTCGGTAGAAATTCTAAACAAGGGTGGAATATACCCTAAAAGACGGCTGTTGTTCGCTTTACATCTATAGAAAATTCTTTTTATACCGGATTTTCGCGCCTTACGAGCACACAGTGGTATGCCTCAACGTGAACAGAAACGCAGGTCGAAGCCTGTAAAAACACCGTTGATATGCATCGGTCGGATCATTCTGATTACTCTGATTACTCTGATTTCAGCAAGTGAAAATCACCTCAGGCGCAAACAAGTTTTTTTGGGCTCTTTGTCTTCTAAAACGGACAGTCAATATAAAAAAATATCTTCTTGTGTTTTTATCGTAATATTTGCTTGCCTGACACGATGTTTGCCCTTATTCTAACTTATAAAATTAATAATAATGGTCATTTTTTTGAATGAAGAAATCAAGACTCAGGTAAAAAAGTGATGAATCACAGCCGATTTGATTGTACTAAAATCGGCTTGTTTTTCTGAAACGGAGACATTCTGTTGATGCATCTGCTTGTTTGATGGTGCTCTACGGGGGTGATATCTTCTGCTTTTTTATCTGGGAATAAAAAATAATTTCAGGAGACAACATGTATTTTTCTCAGCCTTTTTTTCAGCTTTTTCCTTACTCTATTATTCGCCGCTTGACTTTGGCCTGTGCGATGGTCGCGACGTTTCTTTCAGCTCCGGTTGTTGCCGCCGAAGTTGCCGGTGTCAAGATCGATGAAACTGTACAGATCGGAAATCAACTGCTGACGTTGAACGGCGCCGGTATTCGCTACAAGGTGATCTTTAAGGTGTACACCACGGCCTTATACCTGGCCGAGAAGAAAACGACAACCGCTGAAGTACTGGCCTTGCCCGGTGCCAAGCGGGTGTCCATGGTGATGCTCAGGGATCTCAGTAGTGACGATCTGGGCATGCGTTTTATGGAGGGCATCAGAAAAAATGCAGAAGTCGCCGAAAGAGCTAAATTAGTGAATGCAATGCTATCCTTTGGCCAGATGTTTGCCTTGATACCTGAAATTAAAAAAGGCGATGTGCTGACAGTTGACTGGGTCCCGGGTTCCGGTGTCGAGTGCCAGTACAATGGCAGAAAACTCGGTGAAACCATTCAGGACGCCAATTTTTATGCTGCCCTGCTGAAAATCTGGATCGGAGAAAGTCCTGCCGATGACAAGCTCAAGCGTTTGTTATTACGTAGTTGATGGGTAGTTGGCAGGTATTTGATCAATTTTTGATAGGTTTTTGATGGGTAGTTAATGCTCGAACGAAAGGCGAACGAATAGCTGTTGTCGCTGCCTGATTCCTGCGCCCAGATCCCGTCGTATGAGACTTGCAATCGAGTTGAACTGGCGAAGCTTGATTCAACGATCTTGAGTAATAAAATTTAATCAAGATCGTTGTCTTCCTCAGGCACCTCTTGTCACCGGTTAATTCACTACTGGCCGCAGTTTTTCTATGGCGCTCAGTACTTCCTCGACGCTGGCAGGTTGGCCCTGATCACCTAAATTGATGATCTTGGCAGACCAGTTGCCTTCGGTTTTCCAGCGCGGTGAATCACAATAGATCTCGATGGTCGGTGTTTCATAGGCTGCCGCGATATGGGTCAGGCCGGAATCTACCCCGATGGCCAGGCTGGCGCTTTGTGCCAGTACCGTTGCCTCTTGCATCGACAATGGCGGTAGCACCGTCGCGTTTGTCATGGCGGCAGCCATGCGAATGGCTTCCTCATGCTCTGCCGGATTACCCCAGGGCAAAAGAACCGGTATGCCCCGTTGTGCCAATGCTTGTCCAATGTGAAGCCAGTTACCGCGTGCCCATTTCTTGGAGGCTCCCGCCGTTCCATGAAAGAAGACGGCAAACGCCTTGTCTGGCAACCAGGATGGCTTCAGTTCTGAACGATGCAGGCCAAAACTGGCAGGCGTATTAATGACATAGCCACAAGCCTTGGCCGCCACCAGACGTCCACGCAAAACGGCGTGCGTATATCTGTCTACGGCGACACTTTCAGTATGAAAAATACGCGACAAGCCTTCATAACCCGAACCTTCGGTGCCATTGGCCAGTCCCACTTTTTTGCCACTGGATTTCACGCGGGCCAAGCCCATGATGAGGCCGGTTTTCAGCAACCCCTGGGTTTCAATGACGACGTCGTACTCTTCGCTGCGCAACTCCGAAAAAAAATGCTGGATGTCGCGCTTTTTCCATGATGTCAGTAAATTCTTGCGCCAGCGACGCAAGGCAAAAGGAAATATCCGCCGCACTCCCGGATGCAGCCTGACTAAATTGACATAGGCTTCTTCCACCACCCAGTCGATCTGGGCATCCGGAAAATGGCGTAACAGGTCATCCACGACCGGCATGTTGTGGAGGACGTCTCCGAGCGAGGAAACGCGGATAAGTAGAATTTTCAACATAAAGGCGTTACTCTTTTTGAGGAGGGGAATAAACAAACTCCCCCTCAACCGGCAAGCCTGACTTCAGACCCCCGGCGTTGCCAGAGATCTGAAAAATACCAGAGGGGGAGTTTCAGTCACTGACAAGACGAGCGGAAACCTACGTCATCAATGTCATCAATGTCACCAATGTCACCAATGTCATCAATGTCATCAATGTCACCAATGTCACCAATGTCATCAATGTCATCAATGTCATCAATGTCACTTATGCTATCAATAAGGGAACGTGGCATCCGGTTTTACGGCAAGTACTGCCTGCTTGATTGCCGCCTGTATGCGTGCTAGTGCCGCAGGTGTTTCCGCCTCGAAACGCATTACGATCACCGGCGTGGTGTTGGACGAGCGGGCCAGGCCAAAGCCATCCGGATATTCGACACGCAGGCCATCGATCGTGATGACCTGATCGGCACCGGGAAAATCGGCGTTCTCCTGCATCTGCGCGATGATGGCAAAATTTTCCCCTTCGTTGAGTTGCAGCTGTAATTCAGGTGTACTGGTCGACTGTGGCAGGGCGTTCAGGGTCGCGCTCATGTCTGTCACCTTGCTGAGGATTTCCATCAGGCGGGCACCGGCGTACATGCCATCGTCAAAACCGTACCAGCGGTCCTTGAAGAAGATATGACCGCTCATCTCGCCACCCAGCGGTGAGCCCGTTTCACGCAGCTTTGCCTTGACCAGCGAGTGGCCGGTTTTCCACATCAGCGGCACGCCGCCACGCTCCTTGACCCAGGCTGCAATATGGCGCGTACATTTGACGTCATACAAAATTTGCGCGCCCGGATGCCGCGTCAGCACATCTTCGGCAAACAGCATCAGTTGCCGGTCCGGATAAATGATCTGTCCGTCCTTGGTGACGACACCAAGACGGTCGCCATCGCCGTCGAAGGCAAGGCCAATTTCAGCGTCACCATTTTGCAGGCAACGAATCAGGTCTTGCAGATTTTCCGGATGCGCGGGATCAGGATGGTGGTTCGGGAAAGTACCATCGACCTCACAAAATAATTCGGTCACTTCACAGCCCATGGCACGGTACATGTCACCGGCAAAAGCACCAGCTACCCCGTTGCCGCAATCGATGGCGATGCGCAAGGGGCGCGCCAGTTTTACGTCGCTGACGATCCGTTCCAGATAGGCGGCGCGGATGTCGTGTGTGCGGTAGTTGCCGCTACCCTCGGCAAATTCTTTTTTGACAATGCGCTGGTAAAGCGCCATGATTTCGTCACCATAAATTGCCTCGCCTGCCAGTACCATCTTGAACCCATTGTAATCCGGCGGATTATGACTACCCGTTACCATGACGCCAGAGGCCGCACCCAAGGTATGTGTACCAAAATACACCATCGGTGTGGCAACCACACCGAGATCAATGACATTGACGCCAGTGGCCTGCAAGCCTTTTGCCAGCGCGGCAGAAAGTGCGGGGCCAGACAGGCGACCATCACGACCGATCACTACTGTGGGTTCCCCTTTGGCGAGCGCCGCA
>CANIFC010000334.1 GCA_947466695.1 Oxalobacteraceae bacterium
AAGGCCAGCCCGCCTAACCCGGCGAGCGCGATAAACGCATCGGGGTATAGCAAGCCGTGCAGCGGATGCTGCCAGCGCACCAGCGCTTCCATGCCCGTCCAGGCGCCGTCGGACAGACGGACCTGAGGCTGGTAGTGCAACACTAGTTCATTATTGTTGATACCCCTGGCCAGGTCGCTCAGCATGATCGTGGGCGTGGTGGGGGCTTGTGGCTGCGGCGCTTCGGGCGTCTGCAGCATGGTCAGCAGGGTATGAACACGGATCGGCTTGGCCAGGATGCCGGCAACCCTGAGTCCCTGCATCTCAGCGAGTGTTTTAGCCGCGTGTAAAATTGACAGGTCAAGGCCGCTGACCAGTACCAGTCGTCCGGTATACTTGATTGCTGCCAGTTGACGGATCACTTCAATGCCGTCGACGTTGGCCATGCCAAGGTCGAGTATCAGCAGTACCGGATGCGATTCCAGCAAGCTTGCCAGATCGCTTCCGTCAAAAGCGGTTACCGTGCGAAATCCGCCCATCTCTGCCACTTCGCTCATCACCGAGCAAAGAGCGGCGTCATCGTCAAGGATGGCGACGTAAGGTTTGTGCGCGTTGTTCATGGATGATCCTGTCTGTTTTTGTCGAGCGCATCGCGCACTTCATGTGCGAGTGCCGTTTGGCGTAATGGTTTCTCAAGAATCTGACCATCGGGACGGTTGAAGCCACGGTCAGCGGCATCGGCAAAGCCTGAGATATAAAGTAATGCCAGACCGGGCTGCGCGATACGGGCGGCTGTCGCCAGGGCGAAGCCGTTCATGCCCGGCATGTTGACGTCTGTGATCATCATTGTAAAAGGCTCGCCCGCTGCAGCACTATCGCTGATCGCTGCCAGTGCCGAGACGGGGGTCGTGCAAGGCGTTACGGCGTAGCCGAGTTCCTTGAGCCAGGTTGCGGTCACTGTCAGTAGTTCAATTTCATCATCGACCACTAAAATGCGTTCACTGCCACCGGGTAATTGTTGCATGTCAATCAGGCTGGTACCGGGCCGATCCGGAGCTGGCGGCAATTGCGCCGCTACCGGCAACAAAAGTTCCACCGTCGTGCCAAGGCCGGGTTCACTGTGTAACTGCAGCTCGCCGCCACATTGGCAGACAAAGCCATGGGCCATGGCCAGACCGAGTCCGGTACCGCGCCCGCGCTCCTTGGTGGTAAAAAAAGGTGTCAGCGCCTGCGCCATGACTTCGGGGCTCATACCTGTACCGGTATCAGTCACGCTCAGTGAGATATACTGACCCGGTAGCAGATTGGCGCTATCCCCACCGGACGTCACGGCGCAGAGTCTCGTTGAGATGGTCAGCCGGCCCCCGTCAGGCATGGCATCCCGGGCATTGATGACCAGATTGAGCACGGTGCTGTCCAGTCCCACGGGATCTACCTCGACTTCTGCAGCGGATGAGCTTGTCAGCAGCATGATGACGTTGATGTTGCTGCCTGCCGTATGGCGGACAAGGGGTAATAACTCGCTCAGGCGCATGGTGAGTTGTACTGGTTCTGATTTTATCGTCTGTGTGCGCACTACCGCCAGCAAGGACTTGATCAGTTCTGCGCCGCGCAGTGAGGCATCGAGCGCCATTTGCAGCTTATTTTGTGCAGGGATGTTGCCGGTAACGCAGTAAGCGAGCAAATCGAGATTGCCGATGATGACGCCCAGCATATTGTTGAAATCGTGCGCCAGACCGCCGGTGAGCTGGCCGATGGCATCCATTTTTTGCGACTGTATCAGGCGCAGCTCAACCTTGCGCCGCACCGAGATGTCTTCGGCTACCGACAGCAAGATGGTCTCGCCATTGAGCTCGACGCTGCGACCACTGACCTGTACCGGCAGGCGGCTGCCATCGCCCCTGATATATTCTTTTTCATACGGTCCATAGCTACCCGTAGTGAGTAAAATATGTGTCTGGGCGGCGTCCATCAAACCAAATTCGGGTGCAGTCACCTTGCTGTTGGTCAGATCGCGAAGTTGCTCGCGGGTTCGTCCGAGTATGGTCAGGAACGCCGGATTGGCATCGATAAAGTCCCCGTTCATCTTGCGCAGCGCGACACCGATTGGTAGCTGGATCAACAGTTGTTCTGTGAATCGGGCCTCCGCCAGAAGTGAGGCGTGGGTATTCCTGAGTTCGGCGCTGACGTTCTCGCGTTCGGTGGTACGCTCAGCCAAAATATGTGCCGCCCGCACGATGGCGTTGGCAACGTCCTCGGCTTCGCGAAAGTGAACCTTGGGCATCACCGGTATGTATCCTGCGAGCAAAGCATTTGCTGGCGCGGTGAGTGCCTGTACCGAGTGCGCAATCAGGCCGCCCATGAACCAGACCAATCCCAGGCCAAGAGCCAGCAAAGCGGTAACGCCGAGCGAGATCGTGAGCACATTGAAAATGAGCTCGGTTTCCAGACTCTTGCGTGGAATCCCGATCACAACACTCCAGTTGGAGGCTGATGACCGGCTGTAGATCGCCAGTGCCGAAACACCATCGCGGGTCGTCGTTTCCAGCACACCTTCTGATGTATCGAGGATACGGGCAATCACTTCCGGGGCAACTTTCTGCCCGATAAACTGATCGGCCGCTTCGCTACGGTCGGCAATGATGCCGCTGCTGTCGATAACGTCAGTCACCCAGCCGGAGGGCAGGCGTTGATCCATCAAAATCTGATTGATCTGCTGTACTGGAATGACAACGCTCAGTACGTAGATCACTTTCTCGTCTGCCAGCACCGGGACATCAATGCTGATCATGGGCTTACCTGCCAGAGTATCGGGTAACACGTCGTTAACGTGTACCCTGCCATTGGCAAAAATGCCGCTAAAACGTTCAGGGGCAGAACTGCGCGGCAAAAGATCGCCATAGGGAAGCGATGTATTGACCAGTTGCTGGCCGCTTTCATCTGCCAATACGATATGGGAGCCGACATGGGTTTGCCTCAGCAGTGCGGAGGCTTTTCGATGAAACAGCGCAAAATCATGCAGTTGAAGCGAGTTGGACTGTGCCAGCGCCTGTCCGGCAATGGTGGCTTTTTCAAATTGGGTGTCGACAATCCTGATCAGGGTACTGGAAGTGTCCATGATATTTTTTTCCAGTATCGCCCGGCCCTGGTAGTACCTGTACACCGAAATTACACTGATGCCCACCACTACTGGCATCACGAATGCGAGCACCAGGATCAATAATAAACTGCGTACGGACCAGTATTTTGGCAGTGTCATCTTATCGGTGAACGAATCCCGGGAATTTTGAGTCTTGTTATCGGAAAATGGCGTCATGATAATTCACCATCAACATGGAAAATGATCAGGCTGGACGCTGCAAAGTTAGGCGTAATCATGATGCATCAATGAATGTACCCATTGGTTTAACAGGTAAGCAAGGTGCACTATCATAGCCTGATAAGTTGCCCTGTGGAATGTTTAAATCAACTCAACTGGACCAGTTTTTCATTTTGGAGGCATCCTGTCCGTGGCGCACGGCGAGCGACGTCGTTGGCCTGATGTAGTTCTATTTTCTTCATTCCTTTGTAAAACAAAAAAGAGTCTGATTGTTTGGCAATCAGACTCTTTTTATTCTCTTTCGGTAGAGTTTTTTGTGCTCGATGCACGTCAGGGGATGGTCTCAGGAAAAACTCTTTCGGGCGCCTGCATTAAATGTTTGGTGCAGGCAGGGATAAATGGCTTATTTGCCCGAGCCGACCTTGTTCCCGATGACGCCACCAACTGCTGCACCACCGACGGTGCCCAGCGGGCTACCGCCAGTTAACACGGCACCTGCTACCCCGCCGATACCGGCACCAACGGCTGTATTTTGGTCACGTTGCGACATTCCTGCACACGCTGTCAGGCTGATGATAAGGGCTGCGCTGGCAGCGAGAGTGCTCCATTTTTTGATTGTATTCATTGGTGGTACC
>CANIFC010000335.1 GCA_947466695.1 Oxalobacteraceae bacterium
CAGACTTATCCCTTTTTCAAGACGTAATTGGTCGGGTTCCCATTGCTGATGAATACGTGGCGTCATCGTCGCTTCTGCCACATTCATATCATGGTCAATCACATTCATGATGATCTGTAAGGTCGTGGTGATGATGCGGCTGCCGCCGGGAGTGCCGGTTGCCAGGAATGGCTTGCCGTCTTTAAGGACGATGGTCGGTGACATGGAACTCAAGGGGCGTTTGCCGGGTTCGATGGCATTGGCGCGGCCGCCGGTCAGGCCAAAGGCATTCGGTACCCCGGCCTTGGCGGAAAAATCATCCATCTCGTTATTCAAGGTAATGCCGGTGCCTGCAGCAACGATGCCGCTACCGAATAACAGATTGAGTGTGTAAGTGGTCGCTACTACGTTACCTTGCTGGTCGGCGACCGAGTAATGGGTCGTCTGGTCGCTTTCGTAGGGTTGTGGTTTGCCTGCCTTGATTTCGCTCGAGGGCGTGGCGCGCATGACGCTGATTTTTTTCGTCAGCTCTTGTGCATAGGTGCGTGAAGTCAGGCCTTTGACCGGCACCTTGCTGAAGTCGGAGTCCCCCAGATATTCAGAGCGATCGGCATAGGCCAGCTTCATGACTTCACTCATCAGATGAATATTTTGTGCGCTATTGACGCCTTGCTCTTTGATTGGATAGGTTTCCAGCATGTTGAGCATTTCGATGATGTGTATTCCGCCTGAACTTGGCGGTGGCATCGACATGACCTGGTATCCGCGATAAGTGCCAACGACCGGTTCGCGTTCGATCGCCTGATAATTTTTCAGATCCTGCATGCTGATCAAGCCTTGATGCGCCGCCATTTCAGCGACGATTTTTTTGGCGATCGGACCTTCGTAAAATGCCGCAGGCCCGTTTTCTGCGATTAGCCGCAAGGACTTGGCCAGATCCTTCTGGATCAGTTTTTCTCCTGCGATCAGAGGACGGTCACCCTTGAAAAAAATTGCCCGGCTGGCTGGCCATTTCCCCAGGTGACCCCGGCTGGCTGCCAGCATGTCTGCCAGATGCGGACTGACGTCAAAACCGCGTTCGGCCAGCGTGATCGCTGGCGTGATTAATTCTTTTAATGGCAGCGTGCCGTATTTACTCAAGGCCTGGGTCAGGCCTGCGACCGTACCCGGTACGCCGACAGCAAGATGACTGAAGGTAGAACTTCTGGAGATGACCTTGCCAGCGGCATCGAGGTACATGTCACGGCTGGCAGCGGAGGGCGCCATTTCGCGAAAGTCGAGCGCAACATCTTTACCCGTTTTGGCATCGTGAATCAACATGAACCCGCCACCGCCGATATTGCCGGCATTGGGCAGTACCACCGCCAATGCAAAACCCACTGCGACACTGGCATCAACCGCATTACCGCCACGCTTGAGAACATCGAGCCCGATCTGGCTCGCCAGACCCTGCTCGGTTGCCACCATGCCGTGTCGTGCCAAAACCGGGCTGACGATGCTATAGCTGGTGTCATAGACGGGGGTGGCTATTTGGGCCAGGCAGAGTACGGGGGAGAGGCTCAGGCTGAACGGAACTGCCAGTAGAATCCATAGTCGTTTGGTAGTCATCAAGGCGATACTTTCTAAAAAATTCGAACTGCATTGAGCAAAACACAGGTTATTGTACGGCTTATGAAAACAAGTCTTTCATTTCATTTGTTCCGGTACAAGATATGAGGAGTGCCAGCTAGCGTAAACGGCGACCATCGTGCAGCGCGCTCGCCATTACAGGTGTCGTATTTGCCGCTACATACGGTCTCGGCGCAGGTGGCAGGAGACCTTGTCAAATACGGGTGTGAGTTTGAAAAAATACTTTGCATCGCTATTTTTATGCAAAAAAAAACCGCCATCTCTGGCGGTTTTTTTGTCATCAAGCGATCCTTTTCTGACCAGCGCAAACCGGTCACGCAAGATCGGTTGATGAGGGATTACTTCTCTTCTGTTCCTGCTTCAGCAGCGATGGCGCCGGCTGGGATCACTGCGATAGCGACAGTAGCGTCGTCACCGTGAATGATGGCTGTAACGCCATTTGGCAAGACAATGCTGGACATGTGCATGATTTGTCCGGCTTCAAGAGTCGACAGGTCGACAGTAATGAATTCTGGCAGATCAGCAGGCAGGCAAGAAACTTCCAGGTCAACCATCACGTGGCTGATAACAGCAGCGGACAATTTCACGGCAGGAGAAACATCGGCATTGATGAAATGCAGAGGAACTTTAACGTGGATCGCTTTAGTTGGATCAACGCGCTGGAAGTCAGCATGCAGGACCAATTGTTTGTAGGCGTGGACTTGGAAGTCGCGCAACAAGACTTTTTCTACTTTACCGTCAAGATCCATATCCAGGATTGATGCGTGGAAAGCTTCTTTTTTCAATGCATGGTACAGCGCATTGTGATCAAGAGTGATAGAAACTGGTGCTGCAGTGCCACCGTAGATAATACCAGGAGTCTGGCCGGCGATACGCAGGCGGCGGCTCGCTCCGGTGCCCTTTAACGTACGTGTAAATGCGATAACTTTCATTTTACTGCTCCAAAAATAGCAAATTCGAACGGATTGTTCGGTTTTTGCGGTGTTGATTCCCCCGCGACCAGGGGAGTCAAAAAAGTCCTGCCATTCTAAAACAGCAGGACCAGAAAAGCGTGTTATTCGGGCGCCAACCCCGGTGACTTGAGGGGTGAGTAGCTGGACGGCAATTAAGCAGTCACTTTTCTGCTACTCAGCGATTACTTGGCTGCCATTAATCCGTGAATAAGGAGATGACTGATTCACCTTTGGTAATGCGGCGAAATGTTTCTGCCAGCAGGCTGTCGCAGGACAATTGACGAATTTTTCCGCAGGCTCGTGCCGCTTCCGATAAAGGAATTGTATCTGTTACGACCAGTTCATCTAATGGCGACTGGATGATGCGCTGAATTGCAGGTCCCGATAAAACCGGGTGGGTGCAATATGCCAGCACTTTTTTAGCGCCACGTTCTTTCAATACTTCCGCTGCCTTGGTCAGGGTTCCTGCGGTATCGACCATGTCATCCATGATCACGCAGTTACGTCCTTCGACTTCACCAATGATGTTCATGACTTCAGAAACATTGGCTTTCGGGCGGCGTTTATCAATAATGGCCAGATCGCATCCCAGACGTTTTGCCAGCGCGCGGGCACGCACCACACCACCGACGTCAGGGGAAACAACCAGCAGGTCGTCGTAATTCTTGGCCACCAGATCGCTCAATAGAATAGGCGAAGCGTAAATATTATCTACCGGGATATCGAAAAAGCCCTGAATCTGGTCTGCATGCAGATCCATGATCAGGATGCGGTCAACGCCGGCTTCTTCAAGCATGTTGGCAACGACCTTGGCAGAAATGGCCACCCGCGCCGAGCGTGGGCGGCGGTCTTGCCGGGCGTAACCGAAATAAGGGATTGCTGCAGTAATGCGGCCAGCGGAAGCGCGTTTGAGTGCGTCGACCATCAACATGATTTCCATCAGGTTGTCGTTGGTCGGAGCGCAGGTGGATTGCAATACGAAGACGTCTTTGCCACGAACGTTTTCGTTGATCTCGACCATCACTTCACCGTCGGAGAACTTCGATACGTCTGCTTTACCAAGGGGAATACCGAGTTGTTTTACAACTCCCGCAGCCAAGGCAGGATTGGCGTTACCTGTAAAGACCATCATGTTGTCGTTAATTCGTACCATGAGATCACCTGTTGACTATAAGTTAAGGGGCGCTAAAACTGAAAAGCCGCCGCATCATATTGTATGCGGCGGCTTGGTATTAATGGCAGGGGAGGAAGGACTCGAACCTTCGAATGCCGGAATCAAAATCCGGTGCCTTAACCAACTTGGCGACTCCCCTACGCAACTCGATGTTTCATGCTTACAATTGTCCGCTATTTTA
>CANIFC010000336.1 GCA_947466695.1 Oxalobacteraceae bacterium
ATCGACCCGATGATGAAGTCTATCGATGCAGCGTATGCGGCGGCGATGGCTAACCTGTCTACGCCAAAACTGACGCGTGCCTTGATCGAGGCGGTTGAGCATCAACAGCCAAAACGTAAAGGATCAATCCGGCCAAAATTGCGTTATGCGCATCAAGGCGGGCAGAATCCACCAATTATCGTTATCCATGGTAATGCCCTGGACTCGATTGGTGACGTCTACAAACGGTATCTGGAAAAACATTTCCGTGAGACTTTTTCATTGACAGGAACGCCTTTGCGTATCGAGATGCGTTCGGGTAAAAATCCATTTGCAAAAGTGGAAAAGTAGAAAAATAGAAAAGTAGTTTTTTAATTTTAAAAATGTTTTTTTGTAAAGGTGATTATTTAAAAATAGCGCGCAGTCTCTGGTGTCCATCGCTTTGAACACTTGAGATTTTGCAATCTGTCCCCACCTCTTAAGAACAACAACACAATGGAGTAGTCATGAGTAATAAAGGGCAACTGTTACAAGACCCGTTTTTAAACGCACTGCGTAAAGAACACATCCCTGTTTCAATTTACCTGGTGAATGGTATCAAGCTACAGGGGCACATCGAATCGTTTGATCAGTATGTTGTGCTGCTGCGTAATACTGTTACTCAAATGGTCTACAAGCATGCAATTTCCACTGTTGTTCCTGCCCGTGCCGTCAACATTAATGCCGAGCCCGAAGCAGAGTGATATTAACTATCCAGATCTCTTTTAAAAAGCGTGGTCTCTGATGCGCGCAGTCCTAATTGGTGTCGATTTTGGCAAGGGCGACTTTTCTGCCGGTTTGGAAGAGCTGACCTTGCTGGCGAAATCGGCGGGTGCGCAAGTGATCACGACGATGACGTGCAAGCGCTCCAGTCCGGACGCGGCGCTCTTCATTGGTTCGGGTAAAGCCGATGAAGTCGCTCACGCGGTGGCCGATGAAAAACTTGATATTGCCATCTTTGACCATGCATTATCGCCGGCTCAGCAGCGAAATCTAGAACGCAATTTGAAGGTGCGGGTGGTTGACAGAACCAGCCTCATTCTCGATATTTTTGCACAGCGCGCCCATAGTCATGAAGGTAAGGTTCAGGTTGAATTGGCTCAGTTGCAGCATTTGGCAACGAGACTTATTCGTGGCTGGACCCATCTGGAACGGCAAAAGGGTGGTATCGGTTTGCGTGGTCCGGGTGAAACGCAGCTTGAAACGGATCGCCGCTTGCTTGGTGACCGCGTCAAGGCTTTAAAAGCAAAGATGGAAAAGTTACACAAGCAACGGGAAACGCAACGCCGCTCCCGTGGCAGAAGCAAGACCTTTACAGTGTCCATTGTTGGCTACACCAATGCCGGTAAATCGACCCTGTTTAACAGTCTGACAAAAGCGGGCGCCTATGCGGCAGACCAATTGTTTGCCACGTTGGATACCACTTCCAGGCGTTTGTATCTGGGCGAGGCGGGTAGTGTCGTTATCTCTGACACGGTAGGTTTCATTCGCGACTTGCCGCATCAACTGGTTGCCGCTTTTCGTGCAACGCTGGAAGAAACGATACACGCCGATTTATTGATACACGTTGTCGATGCCAGCAGTCCGGCCCGTCTGGAGCAGATAGAGCAGGTCAACGAAGTCTTGAAAGAGATCGGTGCCGATCATATCCCGCAATTGCTGGTCTGGAACAAGATTGACCTTGCTGCCTTGGAGCCAAGTTCCGAGATGGGTGAGTATGATAAAATTGAAAGAGTTTTTTTGAGTGCGCGCACAGGTGTCGGTATTGATTTATTGCGCGATGCTATTGCAAAACATGCGCAACTAGAGGCCTTAAAACGCGTTAGTGCACCTCTCGAGATTGAGAACGATGACATACGTTTTAATTAAACTTATGTGTAGCCCGACCCACTATTAACCTGGATAGCGACTAAATGTTGGTTTCACTTCTAAAAAGAATCGGTTTAACGTTTTCCCTGAACGATCCCCAATGGGGACGCGGTTCTAAAAACAATAACCAGGACGGTAAAAAGCCGAACGAGGGGCCTCCCGATCTTGAACAACTCTGGCGCGATTTTAATCAGCGCATTACCCGCCTGTTGGGTAAAAAAGGCGAGGGCGGTGGTGACGGTGGCAATGACAACGGAGGTGGCGGTGGCTTTTCGCCTGACTCTGCCGGTGTCAAGATGGGTGCAATCATTATTGTTGCCGTACTTGGCTTCATGTGGGTTGTCAGTGGATTTTTCATTGTTCAGGAAGGCCAGACCGGTGTCGTCACGACATTCGGTAAATACAGCCATTCAACAATGGCAGGTTTTAACTGGCGCTGGCCCGCTCCCGTGCAAGCGCACGAGATCGTGAACGTCTCCCAGGTCCGTACGGTTGAAGTAGGTTACCGCTCCAATGTGCGCAACAAGCAGCCAAAAGAAGCGTTAATGCTTACTGACGATGAAAACATCATCGATATTCAGTTCGCAGTGCAATACCGCCTGAAGTCGGCAGCTGACTGGATCTTCAATAACAGGGATCAGGATGAAATGATTCGTCAGGTCGCCGAAACTGCGGTACGAGAAATCGTCGGAAAAAGCAGGATGGATTTCGTTCTTTACGAGGGCCGTGAAAAAGTGGCATTTGATGTCAATACCCTCATGCAAGTGGTGCTGGACCGTTACGCCTCTGGTGTGCAGGTAACCAATGTCACGATGCTGGCAGTTCAGCCACCTGAGCAGGTGCAAGCCGCTTTCGATGATGCGGTAAAGGCCGGCCAGGACAAAGAGCGCCAGAAAAATGAAGGTCAGGCGTATGCGAACGATGTGATTCCTAAGGCTCGTGGTGAAGCTTCTCGTCTGCTTGAGGAATCCCAGGGTTACCAGGCGCGTATTGTTGCAAATGCAGAAGGTAATGCTTCACGTTTTAAGCAAGTGTCAGCGCAATATCAGAAGGCGCCTGCGGTAACGCGTGATCGCATGTATCTCGAAACGATGCAGCAAATCTTTTCCAGTACTACCAAAGTCATGGTGGATGTTAAAAATGGTAATAATATGATGTATTTGCCACTCGATAAGATCATTGCGCAATCGGAAGCTTCTTCCGGAGCCAAGGCTGCAGCAGCATCAACACAACAAAGCGCCGTTTCTGGTTCAAGCACTGAGCAAGTGCCCACGGTAGACCTACGGTTTAGTAAAGACGGACGATCACGTGATACTCGCGATGCGAGAGATCGGGAGACAAGATAATGAATAAACTTATTTCATCGGCGATTGCCCTCATCATCGTATTGGTCATCGCTTCTTCTACCATTTTTATCGTAGACCAACGTGCCCACGCCATTGTTTTTGCCCTGGGTGAGGTTAAGGCCGTCATCAGTGAGCCGGGTCTTCACTTCAAGCTCCCGCCACCATTTCAAAACGTTGTATTCTTAGATAAGCGTGTCTTGACGATCGAGTCGCCTGAAGCGGATCGTTTCATCACTGCAGAAAAAAAGAACATTCTGGTTGACACGTATGTCAAATGGCGTATCAGTGATCCAAAATTGTATTTTGTCAGCTTGTCTGGCGATGAAGGTAGAGCGAGAGATCGTTTGACGCAAATCGTCAGAGCGGCGTTGAATGACGAAATCACCAAGCGTACCGTGCGTAATGTCATCTCTGGTGAGCGTGAGCAGGTCATGCAGGCCATTCTCAAAAAGGTCACTGAAGAGTCCAAACTCATCGGGGTCGGGATAGTCGACGTGAGACTGAAACGTGTCGATTACGTTGAGCAAATTAACACCTCTGTATATGACCGCATGAAGTCGGAGCGGGTAAGAGTTGCTAATGAATTACGTTCGACCGGTTTTGCCGATTCTGAAAAAATTCGTGCCGATGCCGATAAGCAAAGGACAATTATTTTAGCTGAAGCTTATCGTGAAGCGGA
>CANIFC010000337.1 GCA_947466695.1 Oxalobacteraceae bacterium
ATGATATAGATCTTACTCCTGATGCAAGTACCGCCGCATTCCGCATCGTTCAAGAATTAACGACGAACATCGTTCGTCACGCCGGTGCGCAAAAAATTACTGTCCGGGCAAAGCTTGAGAACGATTTAATTCATATTGAAGTTGAGGATGATGGCAAGGGAATTACCTCGAGCCAACTATTAGGGGTTAAATCATGGGGTATTATTGGCATGCACGAACGCGCCCAGCAATGTCACGGAAATCTGACGATCGATAACATCACGCCACACGGGACTATTGCAATACTGAAACTACCTATGGAAAATATTAATGAGCACCAATAAAATTTCGGTCTTGCTGGTAGACGACCATGCCATGGTACGCAATGGCGCGCGCATGATACTGAACTCGGCAGAGGATATTTGCGTTACGGCTGAGGCGGAAAATGCCCATGAAGCAATGAACCGGATAATGGAGCATAAGTTTGATGTTGCCCTGGTCGATATTTCCATGCCTGGAAAGAATGGTCTTGAACTTTTGAAAATGTTAAAAGCAGAGCAACCTAAAATCGCGGTTCTGATGCTCAGTATGTATTCCGAAGATGCTTATGCGGTACGGGCATTTAAACTCGGCGCTGCCGGTTATCTGACAAAAAATTGCCCTGAAGCGACGCTGATTGAAGCGGTGCGCAAAGCGGCGTCCGGCAAGAAATATGTCAGCAATGCCTTTGTTGAGAAATTTGCCGAACTGCTCGGTGGTGGCAACTTCACTTCGCATGACTCCTTGTCAGACCGGGAACTGGAAGTATTGAAGCTCATTGCGCAAGGCGAAAGTCTTGTCAATATTGGCACAATACTGCATCTTAGTCCCAGTACGGTCACCACGTACCGGGCACGTATCCTGCAAAAAATGGGGATGAAATCAAACGCAGAACTGACACGCTATGCAACACAAAATGGCCTTGTTATTTAAGTATTTCTAAATAATCACTCTTAATAAAAATTTATTGCGAAATAGATTGGTCAAATTACTTATTATCAATCACTAATTTGTAGTTGTTCGACTACAAATTATTATCCGTAAATCAACTACAAAACAACATGTGTTCGCTGCTATCTGTCTAGGTAAGGGAGAGGTATTCTGTTGCTAAAATATATTGTGTCTTTATGGACACATTCAACATAGCGAAAAATATCATGCGAACGAATTTACCCGTTACCAACGTTGAGTACGAACTTAGCGAATTTGAAACAATCGTTTCAACGACCGACTTGCAGGGTAATATTACTTATGCCAACCCTTACTTCATTTTGGTAAGCGGTTTTACCGAAGAAGAGCTTATCGGAGCGCCACAAAATATCCTACGTCATCCAGACATGCCCGCAGCGGCTTTTTTGGACATGTGGCGTTCTATAAAAAACGGCCAATCATGGAGCGGCATGATAAAAAATCGCTGTAAAAACGGTGATTTTTACTGGGTACTTGCCAACGTCTCTCCTGTGATTGAAGACGGACACGCCGTCGGATACATGTCCGTGAGAACCAAGCCAAGCCGGTCTCAGGTAAATGATGCGCAACAGGCCTATCAGCAACTGCGGGAAAATAAAGGGAAAAACCTGTCGATGCAGCAGGGGGAAATCCTTCAATCCGGTTTGTTCTCCAAGATAGCCAGTTTGAAGCACATGTCACTGGAACAACGCATTGGCTGGAATCTTGGTTTTCTTGTCATTACGCTTATCATATTGACTGCGGCAGCGATGTTTCCAGACAGCATGGCGGCGAGCGCTACGGTTCGCTTGTGGTTGCTATGCTTATCATCCTTGGCAGTGCTGAGCGCGGCCTACTTTTGGTATGCCATACATACCACTCTTGTCGTTCCATTAAATTATGCCTTAAGAGCTAGTCAGATCATGGCCGGAGGCGACATGACGCACGATTTTAGTACCGACCGAAAAGATGAAATAGGGCAGCTGACCAGATCGTTGCGGCAACTCCGGGTCAATTTGCATTCAATCGTGCGCGACGTACGCAATAATTTCACACAGATAGCGATCGCCACGAAAGAAATTTCAGATGGCAATATGGACTTATCAGGCCGGACCGAATCGCAGGCCTCCGCTCTGGAAGAAACCGCGTCAAGCATGGAAGAACTGGCTTCGACTGTACAACAAAATAGCGGAAACGCCAGCCACGCCAATGAACTTGCCGGCAAAGCGGCCATCATCGCCGGTCGTGGAGGCGAGATCGTTCAGGAAGTTGTGACGATGATGGATGAAATTGGAAGTTCTTCAAAAAAAATCGTCGACATCATTAGTATCATTGAAGGTATTGCGTTTCAAACCAATATCCTGGCCTTAAATGCGGCAGTTGAGGCCGCGAGAGCAGGAGAGCAGGGGCGTGGTTTTGCCGTTGTCGCCAGCGAAGTGCGCAATCTGGCGCAGCGTAGCGCAAGTGCAGCAAAAGAAATTAAAGGCTTAATCGACATATCTGTCGAAAAAGTCGATACCGGTGTTTTACTGGCTGAACGGGCAGGGGTCACGATGACCGAAATCATTAATTCAATTCAGGGTGTCACTGACGTCATGAGTGAGATTGCCTCTGCCTCAATTGAACAGAGCTCCGGAATTACGCAAGTCAACATGGCAGTCATGCAAATGGATGAAGTGACGCAACAAAATGCGGCATTAGTTGAACAGGCAGCAGCAGCGGCATCAACGCTTCAGGATCAAACAAGCCACGTCATCAAGGCACTGACCGTATTTAAGCTCGATCGTCAGCAAGATCATGTTTTCAAGCCAAATTCACTCAGTGTCGTCCGGCAAAACACGCCTGCCAAAGCCCGGCTTGCTGATAAAAACCGGCCTGCACACCTGTATTCAAGCGGCAAAAAAAAATAGAATCACGATAGGGGCCACAGTAGCAACAGGAATATGACCGATCTTGATGATGATCTGAGCGAACCAATATTGATCGCTGGCGAATACAAGCAAAAAGGCAATAAATTATGTTTTCAAAAAAAAATAAGCCTCAAATTGTCGTTGTAGAAGAAGATAATATCGTCGCTCGTGACATTAACCAACAGTTGGCAGCACTTGGTTATAGCCCAGTTGGACACGTTGTGCGGGCATCTCAGGCAATTGGCATGACCAGGCGACTGCGGCCAGATCTCGTGTTGATGGCTATTTCGCTTGCCAACGCGGCCGATAGTATTGCGGTGGCACAATCGATTCATTTGCAATTTGAAATCCCCGTCGTATTTATCGCCAATTTTGATGCCGATGCGATGTTGGAGCGCGCTCAATTGGCTGAGCCATTCGGCTATATCCAGAAACCTTTTTCAGAACGCGATTTGCGCACCATCCTGAAAATGGCTTTGTATAAATATCAGGTTGAGTCACAACTTTGTGAAGCAGCACTTTACCATCAGACCATTCTTAACAACATGATGGATGGTGTAGTTGTTATTGATGAAAATGGAGTGATAGAGTCCATTAATAGCGCAGGATGTTCCATATTCGGTTATCTGCCAGAAGATGTTCTGGGACATAATGTGACGATGCTGATGCCATTGGCACATCGAGGTCATCATAATAGTTATCTGGGGCATTATCACCATACCGGAGAAGCGCGGATTTTAGGCACTACCCGTGAATTGCAGGGGCAGCGCAATGATGGAAAAATATTTCCCTTAAGTTTGTCAGTGTCAAAAATTCTGCTGTCAAAACGCACTGTCTTTGTGGGGCTGATCCGTGATGTTACTGAACATTGTGACGACATAGAGAAAATTCACCATCTCGCTTTTTATGATGCACTAACCGGATTACCTAACCGTCGCCTGCTCACCGACCGGCTGCAACAGGCTATGGCTTCTTCTGCCAGAAGCGGCGGTCACGGAGCATTAATGTTTCTCGACCTGGATCATTTCAA
>CANIFC010000338.1 GCA_947466695.1 Oxalobacteraceae bacterium
ACAAATCGCATTAATGCGCCCGAAGTGGCTGAGCAATTGCTGGCAGACGATTACTGTGACATGGTGTCGATGGCACGGCCGTTGTTGGCGGATTCTCAGTTTCTGCGTAAGGCAGAGCAGGGGCGCGCTGATGAAATCAATACGTGTATCGGCTGTAATCAGGCCTGCCTGGATCACACTTTTGCCGGGAAAGTAACCTCTTGCCTGGTGAATCCGCGTGCCTGTCATGAAACTGAATTGCTCATTGCGCCATTAACCATTGCCAAACGCATCGCGGTAGTCGGCGCAGGTCCGGCAGGGCTCAGCTTCGCGACGACCGCGGCAAGCCGTGGTCACCAGGTCACCTTGTTTGATGCCGCCTCGGAAATTGGCGGCCAGTTCAACATCGCCAAGCAAGTTCCGGGTAAGGAAGAGTTTAACGAAACTTTACGTTACTTTCGTAAGCAGATCAGTTTGACCGGCGTCAAGCTGATGTTAAATACTCCTGTTGTTGCCGCTGATCTGAAAGAGTTTGATGAGGTGATCCTGGCAACCGGTGTCGCACCCCGGGTACCTGATATTGCCGGAATTGATCATCCAAAAGTACTGAGCTATCTTGATGTGCTGCGCGATAAAAAACCGGTTGGTCAGTCAGTTGCCATCATTGGGGCTGGTGGCATTGGCTTTGATACCGCGGAGTATCTCTGTCATAGCGGCGTCAGCCCAAGCCTGGATAGCAAGAAATTTTTTGCCGAATGGGGTGTCGACACCAGCTACAAGTCGGTGGGCGGACTTTGCCAGGCACAGATTGAGCCACCTTCACGTCAGATATTTCTCTTGCAGCGTAAAAATTCAAAAGTTGGCGATAATCTGGGTAAGACCACTGGCTGGATCCATCGTACCGGACTGAAAAACCGAAGGGTGCAAATGCTGGCAGGGGTCAGTTACGACAAAATTGATGATGCCGGCTTACACATTACCTATGATGGACAGAAAAAAATACTCCCTGTCGACAATGTGATCCTGTGCGCAGGGCAAGATCCTAAGCGCGACTTGTGGGAGGGCTTAAAGACTGCCGGTCAGTCGGTACACCTTATCGGTGGCGCTGACCTTGCCGTCGAGTTGGATGCAAAACGTGCAATTGATCAGGGCACCCGTCTGGCCGCAACAATCTGATGCGCTGATTTATCGGGTACTGGCGCGCTGAACTCGGAAAACAGATAGTGTGAGCAGATAAGCAGATAAGCAGATAAGCAGATAACCGGGTAATGCGTAATTCAATAGCTCAATGAAAAATCCCGGAAGTACCGGGATTTTTTACATTGAGCTTCATGCTCTGAGATCCGCCGTCATCGTGCTGGCTGACCTTGGTCTTATTGCGCCAAGGCCTTTTCTATGTCAGCAACCATGGCCTTATTGTCAGGTGTTGTTACGCTGGAATAAGCGGTGATGACTTTACCCTGACGATCAATTAAATATTTGTAAAAATTCCATTTGGGAGATGTACCGGTTGACTTGATCAATTGCGCAAAAAGTGGGTTGGCTTCCTTGCCTTTTACCGACGTCTTGGAAAACATCGGAAATTTTACTCCGTAGGTATTAAAACAAAAATCGGCGATTTGCTTGCTGTTTCCTGGTTCCTGATTACCAAAATCATTGGAAGGAAAGCCAAGTACCACTAACCCCTTCCTCTCGTATTTGGCATAAAGCGCTTCGAGACCTTCGTACTGGCCAGTGAAGCCGCAGTAACTTGCCGTGTTGACGACTAGTGCCACTTTACCGGCATATTGGCATAAATTTTGAGGTGCTTCATCCTGCAGGCGACTGAAGCTGTGCTTCAGTATTTCTGGGCAAGCGCTTGTCTCCGCCAGCGCGCTACCGGTACTTGCGATCAAAGCGAGTCCGAAAAGCAATGAGATTTTTTGAGTGAGGGACATGATAATTCCAAAAAAATGAGATTGTCGGGATATAAACTTTAATTAATATTGTGATAAATATGCTCCCTTATTCTACGAGCTAATGCGTATTTTTGCAGTGGTCCCGGATCGATTGTGAATATAAGTGTATAAATAGAGTCATATGACGTCTTTATCCTGTCACAGACGCGATCTACAATGATCGAATTTCAGTTCATTTGTTAAGAGGAAATTATGCTTTACCCGGAATTATTTAAGTCTTTTGAGCAAGTTCGTTGGAATATGGATACTGATATTGCCTGGGATCAGTATGATGCGACCAAACTCACTCCGGAGCAGGCGCAGACGATCAAGATGAACGCCATCACCGAGTGGTCGGCGCTACCGGCAACAGAAATGTTTTTACGCGATAATCGCGGCGACAGTGATTTTTCTGCATTCATGTCGATCTGGTTCTTTGAGGAGCAAAAGCACTCGCTGGTGCTGATGGAGTATTTGCGCCGTTTCCATCCTGATCTGGTTCCAACCGAAGCAGAGCTGCAAAATGTTCGATTCGAGTTTGACTCTGCGCCACCATTAGAGACGCTCATGCTGCATTTCTGCGGTGAAATCCGTTTGACCCACTGGTACCGATGCGCTTCTGATTGGCATACCGAGCCGGTGATCAAGCAGATTTATAAAATTATCAGTCAGGATGAGGCCCGTCATGGCGGTGCCTACCTACGTTATATGAAGAAATCCCTGAGCAAATCCGGGGACACCGCGCGCGCAGCCTTTGCCAAGATAGGCGTGCTGATGGCGTCGTCGCGCCGCACTGAAAAGCCCTTGCATCCGACTAATTTGCATGTCAACCAATCTCTATTCCCCAACGATACCGTTCAAAGTCGCGTCCCCGATCCGGAGTGGCTAGAGTACTGGCTCGATGAGCAGATTAAATTTGACGGAGTGTGGGAGAAAAAAGTGGTGGATCGGATCTTGCATAACTTATCGATTTTATTTGGCCGGAGTTTTTCGAGTATTCAAGACCTGAACCGTTACCGTAAAGAGGTGACGGCAAAACTGAGTCCGGACGCAAGTGAGTTGGTCGCCAGCTTATCCGTGGCCTAAGCTTTCTACGCATAAGCGCAAATACAGCTTACGTATTATTTCAGAACCGTAGCTGAAAGTGAAAGTTTTCACTTAAAATAGTCGTAATTTTTATGACTATTTTTTGATTGACAACTTATCATGCTAGACTTTGAAAATAAACTGACCAACCGTGCTTCATTGCAGGAGCGTATCGCTGGTCTGAAGAAACCGGTCGTAATGACCAATGGGGTATTTGATATCTTGCATCGAGGTCATGTCACCTATCTGGCGCAAGCGAGGGAACTAGGTGGGTCGCTAGTGGTTGGCGTTAATACGGACGCCTCCGTCAAACGGCTCGGCAAGGGCGACGACCGGCCTCTCAATTCATGTTCTGACCGTATGGCAGTACTGGCCGCATTGGAGTCGGTGGCGCTAGTGGTCGATTTTGATGAGGACACCGCATTACAGCTTGTACTGCTGGCCCAGCCTGATATTTATGTCAAGGGTGGTGACTACGACATGCGTTCCATACCGGAGGGAAATGCAGTCCTTGCCTACGGAGGGCAGGCGCTTGCGATCGATTTTGAGCACGACCGTTCTACCAGTAAATTGTTGGCAAAGGTCAGGGCGCAACAATAATTTTTTCCCTGTCATCCCGTTAATGGTCAGGCCGCAATTGCTGATCAGGGCAACGACATTAAAGAATCGATTACCTCATACGGTGACGTGAGCTTAGCTGTGTTTTTTACCGTAGATCTCAATTAATCCGGCAATATTGCTTAGCGGAATAATCTTGTCCACAGCGCCGAGCTTCACCGCTTCTTTCGGCATTCCATAAACGACGCAGCTCTTTTCGTCCTGAGCAATAGTTTCGGCACCTGCCTCATGCATATCTCTCATGCCGAGCGCTCCATCGTCGCCC
>CANIFC010000339.1 GCA_947466695.1 Oxalobacteraceae bacterium
CCATCCCATCAATCAAATCAATGATTTGTTGCCGTGGAACTTGGCCGAAAAGCTTGGTGCCGCTGCGCGCTAAATCCCGTATTTGCTACGAAGCGCAATTGGTCAAGACGTTGCTCGTGAGGCGCTTACCGACGAACGTGCTTTAGCGCACGCACGGCTGATGGACGGCAAGCTACTGCTGGTCACCAATGTGCGTGAGCTCACGCCTGCTGAACTCATCGTGCGTTATAAATCGCTGGCTGATATCGAGCGAGGATTCCGCGTTCTCAAATCAGAAATCGACATTGGTCCGGTCTATCACCGTCTGCCAAAACGCATTCGCGCACATGCCGCCATCTGCTTCATGGCGCTGATTCTGTATCGGGTCATGCGCACAAAATTACATGCCAGCGAGACGCCACTCTCGCCAGAACGGGCGCTTGCTAAATTGCGCCGTATCCAGCATCACCGCGTCACGCTCAACGACTCTCAACCCGTTACCGGGCTGTCTTCCATCAGCAAGGAGCAGACCGAGATCCTCAACACACTGACCATCAAAAAACTGACATTAAACACGCAACTGACTCTTTTGTAATGGAGCGTTTTATAGCTGCTGCTTTAAAATCAATCACTTACGCGTTTAACTGTCGAACTCGGGTGGCCTTGTGACCGGCCCGGTCGTCGATGAGTTCAAGCAAGTCTGACCGGGTTGTACTGTCGATGGTGCCCATGCCCCAGTCGTCAAGAATCAGCACATCGGTCTTCGCGACCTGCAGCAACCATTTGCCGAATCGACGAGGGGCAATTTCGGCCGTTGCGGACGCAGGAGAAGCCTTAGCGTGCTATTTTTTCCGAATTCTGTGGGCACCCCGGCTTCACTCTCCAGGGGTCAGGAAAGAAAGTTTTACATAAGTGCTTTGCACTCGGGTAAGATATTAAAGCAAGCCGGAAGATTTTTAGCTTGAGTAAGCTATTAAGGTGTGATGATTCGTCCACTTTGACATTAATAGCTTACAGATTTCCTGAACCTTGCTTTCAGCAAGGCACAGGTCGCTCTCGCGACGACCCTTCGGGTATTTGGAAAGCTCCGCTTCACCTGGTGAACTTCGTAAAGACCTTTACGGCTTGCCTTACACATTACTTCTTATGATACGTCGCTACAAAGTCGCACATATACCCAAAGGCAACGGTAAGTGCCGAAAAATTTACATCCCTTCCCCTGAATATAAAGCTCAACTGCGCGCCCTTATACCAAGTCTGGAGAGTATTCTTCATGAATTGGATAGCCATCAGTTAAACTTCGCCTTTCAAAAAGGGAAAAATTGCGTACTAAATGCGCTTCAGCATGTCGGTTATGGATACACCCTATCGGTAGACATTGAAGATTTTTTTGGTAGCATTAACCTACAACATATCGTCAATGTCCTCGGTCTGGATGTTATCGATCAATGTTTTATTGATGGCAATCCAAAACAAGGATTACCAACCAGCCCATTAATTGCTACCATTGCTTTTCTTCGCTGCGACAGCGAAATTCATCGTGCGGTTAGCAAATTGGGTGTTAAGTTCAAGTACACCAGATATGCTGACGATTTAATCGTTAGTTTCGATGACATCCAGCATTTGCCCGCGCTCTTGTTCATCATGAAGCAAGCTCTAGCACGGCATGGCTTCCGACTCAACTCAGCTAAAACCCGCGTTCAGGACAGTAGAAACGGGAATAGGATCATCACCGGCATTGCGGTCAACGAAGATGGTCCGTGTGCCACCCGTCGGACTCGACGCAAACTTAGGGCAGCGCAGCATCAAGGAAATATTACTTCCGTGATGGGTTTGCGCGAATGGGCGAGTTGCAAATTACCCAATGCGATGTTTAGTGACGATTAAATCTACTCGCCAGCTCCAAGATAACCACCACAGTCATTCCGAATGTAGTCGGAAATATCCCGTGCTTCCTTGGAGGCGATCATTTTTTTGTATTTGTCTTTGAAGCAATCGCTAGACTGACTTTTTATTTCGGCGAAATTAGGTTTCAAGCGATAGCTACATCCTTTTTTCTCCTTTACCGTATCCGGGATATCGCCACGCGTAAAACGCGAGGCGATATTGGCGATCTTCGCTGTGATAAGTGTGTTCGAACCATAAAAATGGTTTCTATACAGCTCACCGCCATGCATCGCAATATGACGACCTTCGATGATGCTAACGCCTTCAATATAGTTCGCATACAGTCGCAGATCGATCCCGTTCTTGCGGATTAGTATGCAGAGCACATTGTCTCCTTTTTTATACACGAATGCGATGCTCCACGTAAGACTCAACGGACGGAAATATCGATATCCCGTTCGTACAAGATAAATGATTAGCTTATCTACAGTAAATGGTTTCTGTGGGTTGGTTTTGCGCACATAAGGCTCGCGCTGCCTCAAAAAGTAGGGTGTTTTATTGTCAAATATCATTCGGTACCTTATTGCTAAATGAAGAAAGTAGACCTTGCTCATCCCTACGAAAAGGTGGGGCCCGTAGTTTTGGTCTTGGATGGCTGCTATTGGCTGAAAGCGGTAGCAGCCAAAATACGATTGTATCGTACAGGTAGACCCAACTGAGTCATTGTCGTCAGGACACCGTGCGCTTCCACAAGGGTCGAGTTTATACATTTGAGACATCACTGCACGCCCGTCTATACCCAAACGATACGATATTCATGCCTTTTGGTATTTGTAGTTATCGCGAGCCGATAATGGCGTCGAGTGGGAGCATGGTCGTTTTCAAATATGAGTCGCAATACCTATGGTCAAAAAGCGGTAATGATTTTAGAAAAATAGCTTTTTAGTCGATCCGGTACAAAATCTGGCATCTTTACTTTGGCGTCATGAAGGTTGATGAGTGTTTCTGCCACTGCATATTGGTCTGTTCCATTCAATAAAATCTTCACAACTTCGTCGTTTATTTTTGGATCGTTCCAATTTACGTAATCCACGTCGTGTGACGAAATTTCCTCACTATAGCCACTGGCCAACGAATCACAACTCTCGTTGTCAACCCAAGTGTATTTAACTTCTAAAGTAATAATTTGTACTTGACTTGGGAAAAATCCATCGTAATTCTCTGGGTCGTAGCGAAACATCACCAAAGAATCTAATTCAGAGCTATTTTTTGACTCGTCGGAAACGAAACTACATTTCACGCTCAGTACGTTTTCTGTTTGCTCGAAACTCAATACTTTGAAATCTGCCTGAATATCATTAAATCTAAAATAATTCTTAGCCCATTCATCTAATATCCAAGTAGCGATTTTTTCTTTTGTGTTTTTCATAGTTGCAATTCTGGCAGCTTTAATTATTCATTATGAAATTCGCAATATGACAAAGTGGGCCAAAATTGCGATTTGGTGACATATTGGAGATATAAGTGGGAACCGTCGAAAATTCTGCTTAGCGGCTTAGCGGCTTAGCGGCGATTTTAGTATCACATAATAGTTTTAAGCTCTAACCGGTTTTATAGCACCTACTGCATTAAACAACGTTGTTCGACAAACTCCATAACGCTTTGCAACATCCATCATTCGAATCTCCGGATCTTTTAACAGCACCCGAATTTCTTTCACGTCTTGTTCACTTAGTTTCGGTTTACGACCGCCGACGCGACCACGTGCGCGGGCGGCATCAAGTCCGGCACGGGTGCGTTCACGAATCAAGTTGCGCTCAAATTCTGCCATCGATGCGAATACGTGGAAAATGAGTTTTCCAGATGCGCTACTCGTGTCAATTTTCTCAGAGAGCGATTCAAAGCCGATTTTTCTGGCTTCCAAGTCGCCAATGATTTTCAACAGGTCAGTCAGTGATCGCCCGAGGCGGTCAAGCCGCCAGACACTGAGTGTGTC
>CANIFC010000340.1 GCA_947466695.1 Oxalobacteraceae bacterium
ATCGACATCTGCCGGATTTTCAATTTTCATACCGACGTGGCCATACGACTCAACCAATTTAGTAAAATCTGGCAAAGAATCCATATACGATTCTGAATATCGTCCGTTGTAATCAATTTTTTGCCACTGCCTGACCATACCCAAAACACGGTTATTCAACAGAATGATCTTGGGCGTCAAATGATATTGCTTGCAGGTAGCGAGCTCCTGGATACACATTTGTATCGAGGCTTCGCCTGTGATACAAGCAACAGTTGCGTCAGGATTTGCCATCTGGACACCCATTGCATACGGCAAACCCACACCCATTGTGCCTAAACCACCAGAGTTAATCCAGCGACGAGGCTTATCAAATCGATAGTATTGAGCGGCCCACATCTGGTGCTGACCAACATCGGACGTGATAAACGCATCGCCTTTGGTGATTTCCCATACTTTCTGCACCACCGACTGAGGCTTAATAAGCTCCGTTGATGTCGCATATTTAAGGCAATCACGCTTTCGCCACTCGTTGACCTGCTTCCACCAGTCAGCCAGTGCCCGGGCGTTCGGCTTGGTCTCCGCAGCATTTAGCTGCAACAGGAACTCTAGCAAAACGTCCTTGACGTTACCGACAATCGGAATATCGACTTTTACGCGCTTGGAGATCGAAGAGGGATCGATATCGATGTGAATAATTTTTCGAGGATTCGAGGCAAAATGTTTCGGATTACCAATGACGCGATCGTCGAATCGGGCACCGATTGCGATTAACACGTCGCAATTTTGCATCGCCATATTGGCTTCATAAGTGCCGTGCATGCCAGGCATACCGACAAACTTGTCATCCGAAGCGCGGAACGCGCCCAGACCCATCAGGGTATTTGTGCACGGGAAACCCAGCAAGTCGACTAATTTATTCAGCTCAGGTGCGGCATTGGCAAGAATCACACCGCCACCGCTATAAATCATTGGACGTTCAGCTTGCAGCAGCAACTGTACCGCCTTGCGGATCTGACCAGCATGACCTTTATCTACCGGCTTGTAGGAGCGCATCTCAACTTCTTTGGGATACTCATAGGTCGTTTTGTGATTGCTGATATCTTTTGGAATATCAATCAACACCGGCCCAGGACGCCCTGTAGTGGCGATATAAAATGCTTTCTTTACAGTCGCAGCGAGATCGCGTACGTCTTTCACCAGGAAATTATGCTTGACACATGGCCGTGTAATTCCAACCGTGTCACACTCCTGAAAGGCATCCTGGCCAATTGCATAGCTCGGTACCTGACCAGAAATGATCACCATGGGAATCGAATCCATGTAAGCAGTCGCCAGGCCTGTAACAGCATTGGTCACTCCAGGACCAGATGTCACCAGAGCAACGCCCACTTTGAGGGAAGAACGGGAATAAGCATCAGCAGCATGGATTGCTGCCTGTTCGTGGCGAACAAGAATATGTTGAAACTTGTCCTGATTGTAGATAGCGTCATAAATATAGAGCACCGCACCGCCCGGATATCCGAACACATGCTCAACGCCCTCTTCGGCCAGACATTTTACTAATATTTCTGCGCCAGTATATTCGGTATTCATAATAGAAATTCCTTTCAAGGTCCATAGGAGATTGATCGGATGTTCTTTCCTAACGAAATTGCCATATTGAGTAATTAGCTGACATTCCTTTATGTGCGGCCACATCACCCTTTTCATCTCCGTTGGACATGTTTCCAGGCAGTGTTTTATGCAACTCGTTCAGTCAATTCACCTACTCTGCTACAACAAATTTCTCACGCTTGTGGCATGGGTCAGAACAAACAGCTAATTAAAGCAAGCCTGCTAAAATCAGCATTGTGGGCCGAATCAAACAAGATTTTTTAACTCAAGATTTTTAGTTAGAGAAGCAAGGTACTGCGTTGCAGCATTTTGGTCAAGCAAATATTGGCAGAGCGAACAACTATCGCACTGCCAGTATCCAGCCCTGATCAAAATTACTCTCAGGAAGAAACAATTTTACTGGTATTGAAGCAATTTTCATCTTGTATGGATATAATAAGTTTCAAAGTTTAGGCTAAAACCTAAAAAAAATAATCGCCGTTTTTTTAAATGCGAAATTAAAACCACACTGAAGATCCTGGATACGAACGCCGACTCATGGCTACAGATAAAGAACTATCGAATTTTTTAGAAGGTGTAGAACGTCGCGCCTTCAAGCACGCCTTGTACATGGTTCGTAATGAAGAATCGTCACTTGATATCGTTCAAGAGGCAATGATTAAAATTTCTGAAAAATATGGAGACAAACCCGCGGCCGAATTGCCGATGCTTTTTCAACGGATCTTGCAAAATACGATACTCGATTATTTTCGCCGGGAAAAAGTGCGTAATACCTGGGTCAGTTTATTTTCAAACATCACCCCCAATAATCAGGAAGATGATAATTTTGACTTATTGGAAAGCTATACTGCAGAAGAAGGCTCGGAAGCAGCAGAATCGGCCGCCGATAAGCTTGAGCGTGAGCAAATACTAAATATTATTGATGAAGAAATAAAAAAACTGCCAACACGTCAACGGGAAGCGTTCCTCATGCGTTACTGGGAAGATATGGACGTTGCTGAAACTGCTGCAACGATGGGTTGTTCGGAAGGAAGTGTCAAAACACACTGCTCCCGTGCCACGCACACATTGGCTGCATCGCTGAAGGCTAAAGGAATCAATTTATGAACCACCAAAAAGAATTAAGCGATCTCGATTTTGCTTATAAGATCAGGCGCGCCCTGAATGAATCAGCAGAAAACCTCTCTGTACCAACGTTAGAGCGTTTGGCTAATGCAAGAAAAATAGCATTAATTCGAAGAAAACAAGTGCAACCTTCTGCGATCAGTATGTTCAGTGGCGTCTTTGCCGGCGGTTCAGGCTTTACTTTTAAAGGCCCGGGCTCCTGGCTGGGAAAATTTGGCGTCATGTTACCAATGCTGGTACTCGTTATCGGGCTATTTGGCATCCACGAATACGAGCAGCAACAGAGAATTAGTGATCTAGCTGAACTGGACGTCGCAGTGCTTGTTGACGAATTACCACCTGACGCTTATCTTGATACGGGTTTCAGTACGTTTTTATCTCAATCCGAGGAGTAGCAGTGCAGCGCTTTAATTTATTTTCTTCAAAGAAAATACAACTGATTAGTTCGCTATTACTTTTATTGACTGCCGGTGCAGGCCTCGTTTTTGCCAGTGGAGCCACGACGGTGCCCAAGCAAATTGCATCTAATGCAACGAATGCAACTACAGTAGCGACTAGTGTTTCAAAACCAGCCTGGACAGCGCTGTCTGCTGAGCAAAAACTTGCCCTCGCACCGCTCATGCCCGAGTGGGACCGCTTGGATGAAATTCGCAAAAAAAAATGGTTGGAAATTGCCAATAAATATCCTGCAATGAAGCCCGACGAGCAGTCACGGGTTCAAGAACGCATGAAAATTTGGGTAAAATTGAGTCCTGAACAGCGTATGCAGGCGAGAGAAAATTTTGTCCGCTCCACACAAATTACGCCGGAACAAAAATCTGCGCAATGGCAACAATATCAGCAGCTCAGTGAAGAGAAGAAGAGACAACTCGCCGAAGAAGCCAGCGGCAAAAAAAGGATTACCAATATTCCTCCCGAGTCGCAGAGAAATGTGAAATCCCTTGCGCCGATCAGGGTAGGTCCTGCTGCAGAAAAAAAATCATCTCCGAAATTACAAGAAGTACCAATTACCTCATTAAATAAGCCGGAACAAGTGACAGTTGCGGTCACACCCGCTGCTGAACCCACTACCACGCCTTCTACACCAACAGCCTCGCCCGCAGCTGCAGGCGAAGTTGGACCACAAACTACGGCAAGAT
>CANIFC010000341.1 GCA_947466695.1 Oxalobacteraceae bacterium
TATGAAAGTATTTCGCGGACTCCCCAATCCTGCCTCGCGTGCGCCATGCGCGCTGGCAATTGGTAATTTTGACGGCGTGCATCTCGGGCATCAGGCCTTGCTTTTGAGATTGCGCGAGGCGGCCACACGCCTGAAGCTTGATGCGGCAGTAATGACTTTCGAGCCACATCCGCGCACTTTTTTTGCCCGGCTGCAAGGTGATTTATCCAAGGCCCCTACCCGTATTGCCAATCTGCGTGACAATCTCGATGCCCTCACCATCGCCGGTGTGGACCGGGTGATCGTCGAGCACTTCAATGCCCATTTTGCCTCACTGAGCCCGCTGGAATTCATTGAGAAAATACTGGTCGAAGGCATGCACGTCAAATGGCTGCTGGTCGGCGAAGATTTTCGCTATGGAGCCAAACGGGCGGGCGATATTGCCATGCTCATTGAGGCAGGACAGCGCTATGGATTTACCGTCGAGACACTGCCTGTCGTGCAGGATAAAGGCGTACGCATTTCATCCTCATCGGTCAGAAGCGCACTTGCCGCAGGTGATTTTGCCCAAGCGCAGGATCTGCTGGGACGACCCTACCGGATCTCCGGGCATGTCGTTCATGGCGAGAAACTCGGCCGCACTCTCGGTTTTCCTACGCTCAATTTACGGATCGCTCACCACCGTCCTGCAGTACAAGGCATTTTCATTGTGCAAGTGCACGGCCTGGCCGAGCAGCCTTTAGCGGGAGTGGCCAGCCTGGGTGTCCGGCCAACCGTCGATGATAGCGGCCGGGTTCTGCTCGAAACCCATGTATTTGATTACAGCGGCAATGCCTATGGCAAGTTAATACAAATCGAATTTTTAAAAAAATTGCGTGACGAAGAAAAGTATGTCGACCTGCTGACACTCACCGCAGCCATAGAGCGCGATGCAACTCAGGCCAGAGCGTATTTCAGTCATCGTGCAGCGTCTGCCATTTCCGCAACCGATCGAATTTAAAGAGAATCTCAGCAGTTTCTCCTTATAAAATATTCGCCAATACGCGTTAATAAAAGATCGTCAATAACCTAAGAACTGACATGTCAAACGAAAAATCGGCCAAAGTCGCCAGCAAATATCCTGTCAACATGACGGAAACCCCGTTCCCCATGCGTGGCGATCTCGCCAAGCGCGAACCGAAATGGGTCAAGGAATGGCAAGAGAAAAAGATTTACGAGCGCGTCCGCAAGGCTTCTAAAAACCGGCCAAAATTTATTTTGCACGATGGCCCGCCTTATGCCAACGGCGACATCCATATTGGTCACGCCGTCAACAAGGTCTTGAAAGACATGATCATCAAGACCCGTAGCCTGGCGGGTTACGATGCCCCTTACGTACCGGGCTGGGACTGCCACGGCATGCCGATTGAAATCCAGATCGAAAAGCTATACGGTAAAAATCTTCCTGTCGCCGAAGTCCAGGCCAAGGCACGCGCTTACGCCGATGAGCAAATTGAACGCCAGAAGGTCGACTTCATCCGTCTGGGCGTTCTGGGCGAATGGGATAATCCCTACAAGACCATGAACTTCGGCAACGAAGCCGATGAAATTCGTGCACTCGGTAAATTGCTGGAAAAAGGCTATGTCTACCGTGGTTTAAAACCGGTCAACTGGTGCTTTGACTGTGGCTCGGCGCTGGCTGAGGCCGAAGTTGAATACGAGAACAAGCGTGATCCATCGATTGATGTCGGCTTTCCGTTTCTTGAATTTGATAAGCTCGCGCTTGCCTTCAAGCTCGATAAATTACCGCTGGACAAAGGCTACTGCGTCATCTGGACCACCACGCCCTGGACCATCCCGTCCAATCAGGCGCTCAACATGCATCCTGAATTTACCTATGCACTGGTGCAAACCGTACGCAATGGCGAACCACTGCTGCTGATCCTGGCGCAAGACCTGGTAGACGCGAGTCTGGCGAACTATGGCCTTGAAGGGACTGTCATCGCAACCTGTCTTGGTAGCGACCTCTCTGAAATCAAATTCAAGCACCCGCTGGCACAACTCGACGCAGGGTACAACCGCGATTCTCCGGTCTATCTGGGCGACTACGTAACGCTCGAGAGCGGCACTGGAATCGTCCACTCGGCGCCCGCTTATGGTGTTGAGGATTACAAGTCATGCAAGGCGCATGGCATGGCTGATGACGAAATTCTCAGCCCGGTCATGGGTGATGGCCGTTATGCCTCCTGGTTGCCGTTTTTTGCCGGCATGACGATATGGGAAGCCTCAAAGCCGATCTGCGACAAGCTAAAAGAAGCTGATGCACTTTTCTCCCTCACCATGTTTGATCACAGCTACATGCATTGCTGGAGACATAAAACACCGATTATTTACCGTGCCACGTCGCAATGGTTCGCCAGCATGGACAATACGCCCGCAGACGGTGGCCTGAGCTTGCGCGAGACGGCATTAGCAGCCATCGGCGAAACCGCTTTTTATCCCTCCTGGGGTCAGGCACGGCTGCACGGCATGATCGTCAACCGTCCCGACTGGACTCTCTCGCGTCAGCGTCAATGGGGTGTGCCGATGGCGTTTTTCCTGCATAAGGAAACCGGTCAATTGCATCCACGCACGCCAGAATTACTTGAGCAGATTGCCCAACGGGTACAGGAGTCAGGGGTAGAAGCCTGGCAAAAACTCGAAATTGCCGAGTTGCTCGGCGATGAAGCCGACATGTACGTCAAAAACCGCGACACGCTTGACGTCTGGTTCGACTCCGGAACCACCCACAAGACCGTCATGCGCGGTTCACACAAGGAACAACTGGGCTTCCCGGCTGATTTATATCTCGAAGGCTCGGATCAGCATCGCGGCTGGTTCCATTCGTCCTTGCTCACGGCCTCCATGCTTGACGGCCGCGCACCTTACAAGGCCTTGCTGACCCACGGCTTTGTGGTCGATGGCGAGGGCAAGAAAATGTCCAAATCCATCGGCAATACAGTGGCGCCGCAAAAGATTTTTGAAACACTCGGTGCCGATATCCTGCGTCTTTGGGTCGCTTCCAGCGATTACTCGGGTGAATTGTCGATTTCTGATGAAATCCTGAAACGGGTCACAGAATCGTATCGCCGGATTCGTAATACGCTGCGCTTCCTGCTGGCCAACACCTCCGATTTTGATGCGACAAAAGACGCCTTGCCGATCACTGACTTGCTGGAAATTGACCGCTATGCGATCGCCAACATGGCCGCTTTGCAAGCCGATATCCTGGCGCATTATCAGCAATATGAATTTCATCCGGTCATCTCAAAGCTGCAGTCGTTTTGCTCCGAAGACCTGGGAGGATTTTATCTCGATATCCTTAAAGACCGGCTCTATACCAGTGGTGCGACCTCGGTCGCCCGCCGTTCGGCACAGACCGCGATCTGGCATATCACGCAAAGCTTGCTGCGCCTGATGGCACCGACTTTATCGTTCACCGCCGAAGAAGCCTGGGTCATCTTTGCCAGTAAAGAGGCCTATGCCGCCAGCGACGAAACCATTTTTACGCAAACTTTTTATGACTTGCCCGAAATTAAAGACGCTGCGGCCTTACTGGAAAAATATACCTCACTACGCGCAATTCGCAACGACGTGACCAAGCAATTGGAAGAGGTCCGTGCGGCAGGTGGTATCGGTTCTTCACTCCAGGCAGAAATCCTGATTAAAACAGGAGCGGCCAGGCACGCACTGCTGAGCAGTTTTGGCGATGATCTGAAATTTGCCTTCATCACCTCTGCTGCCAAGGTCGAGCAAGTCGCTACTGAGACGGAGGAAGCAGTACAGGTAACACCGTCGGCTTACAAAAAATGCGAACGTTGCTGGCATTACCGTGCTGAAGTTGGTACTCA
>CANIFC010000342.1 GCA_947466695.1 Oxalobacteraceae bacterium
CCCTGATAGTCTTGCAGCAATCGCACAGGTACCTCGCTGCTGCGGCTAGTATCGTAGTCAAAGATCACGACAGGCCTGCCTGGCGGACCGCCGCTCTGTACCCACATGTAGCTGTTGGAGGTTGGTTTCTTGTCCGGCTCCTTGAGTACCTGGACCACCGTCTCGTCCCTATGGATAAAAGCGCCATCCCACAAGGCATCGCGTGCCAGATTGAGCAAAGGCTGCAGCACTTGGGCTGACGCGATAGTCCAGCGTGCCAGTGTCTGCACCGGAACCGGTGCATGGTGGCGGTCAAGCACCTTACCAAAGCGGGTCAGCGGCAAGCCATCGACGAACTTGACCGTCAGCATCATGGCCAGAAAGTCGGCACTGGCGTTGCTCTTTGGTAGTGGTTGTGGCGGCAATGCCGCGGTCACTGGTGCATGGATGCTGGTGGCGCAACCGTAACGCAGGCGGATGTGACGCAGCACGCGTACCTGCATCGGCACGATGTCGAGTTGTTCGCTGACGTCCTGACCGATCACCACCATCGGCGTGCCACAGCAACTACGCTGAGATTGCGGCACATCGTGCACGATCTCGACGCGCTCCAGTTCTGGCGGCAAAGGCCCGCGTTTGCCGCGTGCCGGCTTGTCCTTGAATTCAGGTGCGGCCGGCTCAAGTGCGGCCGGCTCCGGTGTTGGCTGCGCAGGAATTAGTGCGACATCTTGCTCTTCGCTCGAGCCAAAGGCCAGTGCCTCGGCTTCGTCGAACAAGCGGCCCTGGGCGGACAATTGCTCGGAACTTGAGCCGAACATGCGGCGACGGGCCAGAAGAAATTGTTCAAACAGGTGGCTGATGTAGTCGAACGCCTTTTGATTGGACGCATCATGGGCTTGAATGACCGAGTGCAGCAGTGCCGTCAGCGCGGCCACATCGGTCGGCAAAACCGTCGGTAAAGCGATGACCGGAAGGGTAAATCCCTTGGGTAAAATCGGTTGTTTTTCGGTGGCTTCAGGCATGCCAAATTTTACCACTTCGCTCTTTGAAGAAGAGGAAAAATGCAGCGTTTCATGGGGTTTATTTCGCCATAAATCGAAGCCCTCCAACAACCATTCGAATTGCTGCAAATCGATGGTCTGGGTCGCGCCATCCGCCTCGTCCGGCCAGGCGAATTTATCCGCTTCCAGCCGTTTGAGCCAGAGGCAAAAGCCATTGCGATGCCAGTACAAGACCTTGATCTTGTACTGGCGATTGACGAAGACGTAAAGCGCACTGGCGAAGGGATTTAACTGCAGTTCCTGCTCGACCAGCACGCTCAAGCCGTTGATGGACTTACGAAAATCAATCGGGGCGAGGCATAGGTAGACCTGAGCGATGGGGCAACCGGGGTGCATTAGCGCGCTCCCTGCGTGGCAAGCGCGAGTCTCGCCACCCATTCTGCGCTGGGGATGGAGGCCATCTCTAGCCGCATGCCAGCGCCGAACAGCAGCAGGCAAGCAGCAGCAGGGGCCGGGCCTGCTGCGCCGATCGCATCAGGTCTGGGCACGACCTGCACGGCCACAAATTTGGACGATGGATTCAATGCGGATAAAGTCGATTTCACCTTGTTTTTATTGCGCCAATAATACAAGGCATCTGCGGAGACCCCGTGACGTTTGGCGTACGCCTTTACCGACCCGCCATCAAGCGCAGCAGCGGCCACGTGTCCTAGCCAAAATTCCATTCCCTGTTCCATATCCACTCCCTCTTAGTATTGAAATACTGAGCATGAAGGATTTAGCATCGACTGAACAGTCTGTGGTTTATGGATCGCTTACAGTCAATCTGGTACGCATCGTTGCACAAGGTGAAGTGATTGCCGCCCATGCCCGTCAATTCAGCCGGGACCAGTTGATTTGTGACCCCTGGCATTACCTGCCTATTTTGGAGAAGAAGCCCGGCGCGTTACGCAATGGCGCCCCATTCGTTGAGTGGGTATTGCCCAGGGCGATTGTACAAGTACGCGACCGGATTCTAAAACAACCGAAAGGCGACAGGGCCTTCGTAGAATTGTTGATGCTTGCCGGTGAAGCCGGACTTGATGCACTGACTGTGGCATGTGAGTTAGCACTGGAAAGCGGCGTTATCAGTGCGCCTGTCGTGATGAATGAATTACATCGCCTGATTGCCCCTCATTTACCCGCCGCAGCGATTCACCTGCCGGACACCATTGCCTTGACAATGGAGCCGGTGGCCAACTGCCACCGTTATGATTATTTACTGGGAGCTGCCTATGTCCACTGACCACGCTACCAGTTTAGAAACACTGCAACTCTATGGGATGGCTTTGGCATGGAGTGAGCTACAGGCAGAAAAGCCCAGGCAGGCACATCGGCCTGAAAGCTCGATGGAGCGGTTAATCCACGCAGAACAAACCGATAGGCAGCTTAGAACCTTACGCTATCAACTCAAAGCGGCGCGTTTCCCGATTCATCGCGACCTTACAGGCATTAACTGGGCAGAGACGCCCTTATCGAAAACAGTGGTTGAACAATTGGCGACGGCAGGATTTATGGAAACTGCGCACAATTTAATCCTGGTGGGTGGCACTGGCACCGGCAAGTCGCATTTGGCCACAGCCATCGGTGTCGCGGCAATCCATCATGGCAAGCGGGTACGTTTCTTCAATGCGGTCGATCTGGTCAACCAGTTGGAACGGGAGAAGAGTCAGGGAAAGGTTGGCAATCTGGCGAAACAGCTTTGCCTGATGGACGCGGTCATTTTAGATGAGCTGGGGTATTTGCCGTTTCCCGCTTCCGGAGGCGCATTGCTGTTTCATCTGATCAGCCATCTCTATGAAAAAACCTCGCTCACCCTTACGACCAATTTGTCATTCGGTGAGTGGGTTCAGGTTTTTGGTGATGCAAAAATGACGACTGCATTGCTTGACCGTGTTACGCACCATTGCGACATCTTGGAAACCGGGAACGATTCTTACCGATTTAAGCACAGCAAAAATCGTTCTGAACAAGCCGATAAAGTGGAAAAATTTGGACGCTGACAGGTGGTAAATATTGGACGCTGTTTGACAACGCAGGCCGCCATCCATTGTCGAAAAGGCGCCTGCTACCGCTTGGCGAGAGCCACAAGTGGGGGCTTTCAAGCAATCGAGGAGATGGCGGCCGGCAGGCTTCAAAGCTTTGCCGTCGCATGGGACGCTTCGCCAGACAATGCGAGCAGACTGGCCGCAGTCAAAAGCTTGATCGAAGAGTGCATTAACAAAAAACAGGCGCAGGAAGGCGAAGCTCCCGATCCTGAAGATGAGGCCGTCGCCGCCGAAATGAACGCCCTCGCCAAGACGCTCGGCGAGGGAACTGGGGCGGTGTCATTGAAGAAGTTGTTCGGATTGGCACGGAAACGTCCACGCTGGAGAATCTTCCGAGGTGAAATCTAGCGAGACGCCGAGCACTGACGATTACCTCTGCCAATCGTATTCTTAAACTTCCAAAACCCCTAATTTAAACGACTAGGAAATGGCGTATGGAAAACGTATGTCAACTCACCTTGAGTCTATCTGAGCTCAACGGTATTGATCCGAAGGCGTACTTGCGCCATGTGCTGACCCACATCGCCGATCATCAAATCAATCGTATTGACGAACTTCTGCCGTCGAATGTCGCCGACCAGTTGACCAAAAAAGCTGACTAAACCGACTGCACTATCCCAGTGCCCATGTCAACGACGGTACTGGCGTCCTTGCAATTACCCATAAGTTTTTCGGTCTAACGCCTTATGACAGAGCAGACATGAGGCGATGCTATGAATACCAATTTTGTGAAGGAAAGCAAGGCTTGGCACGATGAG
>CANIFC010000343.1 GCA_947466695.1 Oxalobacteraceae bacterium
GAGGAGAATCGGTCAGTTTTTGGAACAAAGATCGAATTTGAAAGCATGATGCCAAGATCCCCTAGCTCTACATAGGTGTGTTTTTTTAATCAGGATCGATAATCTGACGCGCCCGTTGGTAGAGAAATTATTTCAAAAACTTTGGCCAGCGAGAGAATTCAGCAGGGTGGGAAATAAGAAAATTGTAATCATGAAATTGTAATGAGGTGATAGACCGGATTTGATCTGTTTTCATGTAGTTAGCTTTGGAAAAATCATAAAAAAAACCGCCTACTGCATTCTGCAGAGGCGGTTTTTTTATGTGCTTACTTTAAAGCCTTGCAATTTCGATTGTAATAGGATGTTCAGGCCTGATGCTTTTGTTTTCGGTAACGATATCAAGCTTGGTATTCGCAGATGCTTCCTGAGGCTGCACTTGAACTGGAGCAGCGGGTGTCGTTGCATAGATCGACACATTTTTTCCGCTCGATACATCTTTTAAGCGACGGTATTCAGCAAGAACCTTATATCCATAGCCTGAATCGGTGTCAAATGCCGCAGCACCAACGTACATTTTTAAGCCTGCCTCAACCGAGCCGCCACGTGTCACGTAGTCTTTCAGAATTAAAGCACCCACCCGGATATTGGCAACAGGGTTTAACGCAGCTTTTATTCCGCCCATATCTTCAAATTTTTCGTGATGAATTTTTGACATAACCTGCATTAAACCTTGCGCGCCAACCGGGCTTTCAGCGAACGGATTGAGGCCAGACTCAATTGCCATGACCGATAAGATCAGTAAAGGATCAAGCTTGATCTCCTTGGCTGTCAGATAAGCGGCTGATACCAGCATGTTGGTCGCATCACTGGCAACGCGATATCTTTTTGCCAGCCAATTGGTCACCCACGCCTGTTGCCGCTGACTGCTGAGTGTCTTTCCGTCAGCATGAAGGCCATTGGCACTGATATCGAAATCAACGATTTGCATTTTCTCAACTTGTCGCTCAGTTGCCATTAATGATGACAAACTTGGGGCCACAGCAGGAGTATCGACTTTTTCAACGAGTTCTTCATTCATCGAGAATGGAGATAAAGTTTTGAATTTGACGGCTAAGTCAGGCTTAATGAACATAACCGAAAGTATCGCAATTGCACCGAGACCAAGAGTCATCGTAAGATGATGCAATAGACCTAAGGCGTTATTTTTTGTATCGCGAATGAACACTAATGCGACACTACCTTTTTTGGCAAGCCCTCGGCTGCCCTGTTGTACTGCTAAAAACAAATTTTGAATCATTTTTACCTCCTGAATTTTCTTGAAGTTCGCAATAAGCATTCACCCTTTTTACAAAGACAATTGTTAATGGTTAAACATCAGTGAATCAGTCACATCATCTTCCTCGCTTGTCGCGCTTTGAAGACGTCGGAGTTATTTGCCCGTTTGGTGTCGGTTGGCCTTGAAAATAGCCTTGCGGGGACAAATAACTTTTTTCGGGGGAGGGCTGACGCCCTGTGAGAACAAACCTTAAAATGTTGTGTGGGACCCGAATCCCGTGATTGATGTTACCGTTTGGTGCTGTTCTTTCTATAAAAACAGCAGAAGCCATCGACTCCTTCATCAAGTTTGGCGAATTGTAGGGGCGCTTTTATATCAAGTCAATACTATGCAGCGAATCCTTAATTACTTTTATGTCTTATTTATTGTGTTGCACTGCAATAAATTTTAATAAAATCAAGTACTTACCACACTATTTTGTGTTAACAAGTAAACATTTTAAAAAAGTTAAATTTCATGAAATATTCTGATTTACGCGATTTCATTTCCCAGTTACAACAAAAAGATGAATTAAAACAAATAGTTACACCAATATCACCTTATTTGGAGATGACGGAAATTTGTGACCGCACTTTGCGTATGGAAGGACCCGCGTTACTTTTTACACGACCTACCGGTCATTCGATTCCGGTTCTCGGTAATTTGTTCGGTACCACCAAGCGGGTTGCAATGGGAATGGGCGCGAATGATATTAGTGAGTTGCGCAAGATCGGACATGTCTTGTCATCGTTGAAGGAGCCTGAACCGCCAAAAGGCTTTAAAGACCTGCTCGGACTCGGATCTCTGGTGAAGGCGGTGTGGGATATGGCACCGAAAGAGTTGCGCAGTGCGCCGTGTCAGGAAATTGTCTGGGAGGGTAATGATGTAGACCTGGCGCGTTTGCCAATTCAGCATTGCTGGCCAGGTGATGTAGCGCCGCTGATTACCTGGGGTCTGGTCATTACCAAAGGCCCCAACAAAAAACGTCAGAATCTGGGTATTTACAGACAGCAGGTGCTGGGACGAAATAAAGTCATCCTGAGATGGCTTGCCCACCGGGGCGGCGCGCTAGATTTTCGCGAACATAGTATTGTGAATAAAGGAAAGCCGTATCCGATCGCTGTTGCACTCGGTGCTGATCCTGCCACCATCCTGGGGGCGGTGACTCCGGTGCCTGATAGTCTTTCTGAATATCAATTCGCTGGCTTGCTGCGTGGAAGCCGGACAGAGTTGGTAAAAGCGATAGGCAGCGATTTGCGTGTTCCGGCTTCGGCTGAAATTGTGCTGGAAGGCCACATCTATCCGGATGAGTCACATCCTAGTGGCTATGAACATGCCCTGGAGGGGCCTTACGGCGACCATACCGGATACTATAACGAGCAGGACAGCTTCCCTGTCTTTACGATAGACCGGATTACGATGCGGCGTGATCCCATTTATCACTCAACGTATACGGGTAAGCCACCAGATGAGCCTGCGGTATTGGGTGTTGCATTGAACGAGGTATTCATTCCTTTGTTACAAAAACAATTTCCTGAAATTCTCGATTTTTATTTGCCGCCCGAGGGGTGCAGTTATCGGATGGCAATTATTCAGATCAAGAAGTCCTATGCTGGTCACGCCAAGCGCGTCATGTTTGGTACCTGGAGTTTCTTGCGGCAATTCATGTACACCAAGTTCATTATCGTCGTTGATGAGGACGTGAATATTCGTGACTGGAAAGAAGTGATCTGGGCGATTACCACCAGGGTTGACCCTTTGCGAGACACGACACTCATTGACAATACGCCCATTGATTATCTTGATTTTGCCTCCCCTGTCAGTGGATTGGGAAGCAAAATGGGTCTGGATGCCACCAATAAGTGGCCTGGAGAAACCAATAGGGAGTGGGGTCGTACCATTTCCATGTCGCCTGATGTCAAAATGCGGGTGGACAAGATCTGGCAAGAATTGGGATTGTAAAAGAAGGTAAGAGCCTGTAATGCGCAGGTGAAAGAGGGGGAGAGTGCTTGTAACGCAGAAATTACCGCACGAGTGGCTCTCCATGCATTATAATAACGGTTGGCGGGCCCCTGCGCATTGCGGCGTGGCCAATCTGGTCAGATCGGGAACGAAGCAGCCACAGTCACTTCCCGTAAGTGCCGCAGATCAGGCTCGCCTCCTTCCTTTTATTTCTGATCATCGTGTTCAGAGAGCATTTAATTCAATACTGCTACAATACAATTTGCAATATTGATTCCCAGAGTCCCATCTCATTGCTGACCCAAACATTTTTCACTTAATATTTCCTGACTTTCATCAAAAGTTTCTTTCTGACTTTGCCAGCCCCTTTGTACCCGTTTTTTGTCGATAGAGGTTTCTGGTTTGGTGGTGCATCGAGTGTCGGCAAAAACTTTCAAGTATGATTTTCTTTTTACAATTTATCAAAAATCATCCATGTTTAAAAATTTTTTCAATGCCATCCGAAGTGGCTCGTTATCAGGATTTGTCGTTGTTGCTTTCTTGAGTGGCTGCGCAAAC
>CANIFC010000344.1 GCA_947466695.1 Oxalobacteraceae bacterium
CTGATCGGCAAAATTGAAGGGCGCCATCGCTTGATACACTTCTTTCGCTTCCCAAAAATTTCTATCTTCCGACTGAAATCCAAACGGCGTCAGGCTACGGTTGTATGCCCCCGAACGGGCAATTCCAGCGCGAAATAAGCGCGTATGCGCCAGTAAATTTGCCGTCATGAATGCCCCGTAACTATGTCCGCCAACCGCAATTCTATGCCGTTCCGCGACACCAAGACGTACCACCTCATCGACTGCCGCCTCGGCATTCATCGTCATTTGTGCCAAATAACTGTCATTTGGCTCGTCATCGTCTTCTCCTACAATCGGCATGGCAGGATGATCGAGCACGGTATAGCCGCGGGCCAGCATAATTTGCGGACCCCAGTAACTGACGTGATTGAAACGGTAAGGAGAATCTTTAATCTGGCCTGCCGCTACCGCAGTTTTAAATTCTTCCGGGTAAGCCCACATGAGCATCGGCCGTGGCCCATCACGCTGCGGATCATAATCTGGAGGCAAATATAAAGAAGCCGATAAATCGACACCGTCGGCACGTTTATAACGTATCTGCTGTTTTTGGACGCCTTTAAATTGCGGAGCGGGATGGGGAAACTGGGTCAATGCGCGCGCGGTACCAGTCCGGGCCAAATCGTGCAGGTAAAAATTCGGCCGTTCGTCAGCTGATTCTCGACTGGTAATAAACTGTTTTCCTTCTTCATCAAGCAATGCAAGCACCACTTCATAGAACGGCGCTTGTGATTGCCATAATCGCGACGACTGCTTTATCGTCAAATTATAGGTATCGAGAAAAGGCCGGTCACCTTCACTACCGGCACCCGCGCCGAGCAAAAACAAGGTATCGCCATCTGCTGAAGTACGTAACACTTGTCGCCCGAGAGTATTGAGACGCATGGCCGGGCTACCCGGATCGGCATAACGGTCTTCGGACTTGTAAGCGAATAATTGCTCAGCTACCGCCTCTGGATTGCCCGGCTGTATTTTCCAGGTACGGACATCACGGGTTTTCCACCAGTATTCAGTAACAAGCGCCAGATCATCGCGCCCCCAGTCAATGCCGGCAAAACGGGTAGCAAGATCAAGTAATTTGTTTGCTGGTCCGGTAAAGGGAGCCGCTTGCTCGAACAGGCTATCGCGTATTGATGCCGCCTGACTTGGGTCACCGCCATCCTGCGCCTCAACCCAATATAAGGAAGCGTCCTGATCGGCGCGCCACGAATAATTGCGCGGACCAGGTTGAACGGCATCATTTCCGGCAGGAAGTCGCTCTCTCAGGGGGCGTTCATGGATCGTTTTCAATTTATTACCCTGCACGTCCCACATTTCGATCAGCTGAGGGAAACGGGAGACTGGCAGCATGAAAGAATACGGCCTGCGTAGCTGGGTCGTAAGAATGTACTTTCCGTCTGGCGAAGCCTGGGCGCCTAAAAAGGCAACGACAGGACCAATGCGTTGCAGCATGGAATTGGTATTAACTATCGCTAGCTGGCTCTGCAGATGCCATTCCAGCATATCGGCGTCTGACGGCGATTTCAGCATGTCCGGATAGGTCCGGTTTTGTGTTATTTTTCCGCCTTCAGTTTCTTGGGCATTTGGTCCAATGGGGACTGTTGCGGCAACGGGAACCGTGATCTGTTGCAAGGGAATTAAACGCAGTAGCAATTGTTGCGAGCCGTTCAGCCACGAAAAACCGGCGCTGACGGTGGCATTCAAATGTTCCTTGATCAGCCGGCGGGCGCTCGCTTTTTCAACATCGAGCAACCAAAGCTCTACCCCTTGCTCACTCCAGCGGCTAAAAGCCAACCATCGCTCATCGGTCGACCAGAGTGTATCGGCAATTCTTGGCTGTGAAGGCAAGCCACTGACCTGGCGGATATGACCTGTTTCAATGTCGAGCAAGCTCATGCCGTTACCAAAGTCAAAACGACTCGCCGCCCTGATTTTACCGTTGATACGCAAGCCCGCCAATTTGAGTTCAGGTTGGGCGACATCGTTAATTCCAGGTAATCCGGGCAAGGTCAACATCAACGCACACTTGCGCTGATGTCCGATCTGAAGCATGGGGCCACGCGGCGCATCGACAACAGCCTGTAATTCGGGAGCAGGAATACGATATCCATGATCGATGCTTGCCGTAGCCGCACAAGAAATAACGCCGTCAGATGTCAGCGGGGCAGGTAGTTTTGAAGAGGGCAGCATGATACTTTCCATGTGTAAATTGCATTAAATATTAAAAATATTATCTGTAATGAATGATTCTTGATTGTTTTTATGAGCAACACGACGTTAACAAGAAGCATCCTAAGAAACCGCTAGCCGCAGACAAAAGCCTGATTGGCAATACAAATGTCCAAACATCACTCTAATTAACGAAGATCTGTCGGTTGTAAAGAGTTTCTTCAAACTTAGCCGTATGCCATGGTAAGCTTGCCGCCGAATTTACAATTCACCCATAACCAAAAACGTCCAACCCAGAGGCGTGCAGTATCCCTAAGGAGAAATTTGTGACTACCAGTTCAAATGCGACTGTTCCATACGAAAGCGCGTTAGTAAAAGAGAAGCAACCTGCCGCATTACCAATGCTGTTCCTGACAGAAATGTGGGAACGCTTCAGTTATTATGGCATGCGCGCGCTGTTGGTGATTTATCTCGTCAACTCGCAAGCTTATGACCGGGCTGATGCGCTTGCGTTATATGCGACCTATACCGGACTGGTTTACCTTTCCCCGCTCATGGGTGGTTACCTGGCTGATCGCTATCTGGGTAAACGCAAAGCCATCCTCATCGGTGGATTTACGATGGCGCTTGGTCATTTCACGATGGCGTTTCCCGCCTTCCTGCATTTGGCTCTCGGATTACTGATTATTGGTAACGGCTTTTTCAAACCGAATATCGGCACCTTGCTTGGCTCTCTGTATCGCGAAAATGATCCACGTCGTGACGGCGGATTTACTTTTTTCTACATGGGCGTGAATACCGGTGCGTTTCTGGCGCCACTGATTGCCGGAACTTTAGGTGAAAAAGTAGGCTGGCATTACGGCTTCGCTGCAGCCGGAGTCGGTATGTGTTTTGGTCTGGCCCAATTTGTATTAGGGCAAAAGAAACTCGGCAATGCCGGTTTTATCGGTAACAAGACATCACTGGACAAGACTGACTGGATGCACATCGTGCTCATCAGCTTCGGTATGATCCCGGCAGTGCTTGCCATCCTGAATATCTGGGCGCTCATCGGCCCGGCCTGGACCGCCTTGCCGCTATTTGGAAAAATACTGATTGAAGTAGCCGTGATAGGTGTCTTATGGCTTAGCAGCAAACCCAAGGCCGACGTCGAAAAACTCACCAAAGAAGAATGGCAACGGATTGCCGCCATCTTCATCATGGGATTTTTTGTCGTTTTCTTCTGGATGGGTTTTGAGCAGGCCGGCGGTACCATGAGCCTGTTTGCAGATAAACAAACAGACCGTCACGTCGCCGGATGGGAAATCCCGGCATCTTATTTTCAGGCAATTAATCCACTCGGTATCGTTTTGATGGGTCCGATCATGGCATTCATCTGGACCCGTAACGCGCAATCAAAAAGTCCATTGCCGACACCGGCCAAAATGGCGATCGGCATGATCATTCTTGGTCTTGGGTTCATCGTCATGGCGATGGCACAAAACAAGGCGGACATTTCCGGAACAGTGGGGCCGCAGTGGCTGTTCTTTGTATTCCTCTTGCATACCATCGGTGAATTATGTCTTTCGCCGGTCGGATTGTCGATGGTGACAAAACTCGCTCCAGCCCGTGTCGGTGC
>CANIFC010000345.1 GCA_947466695.1 Oxalobacteraceae bacterium
ATGCGGTCTATGCCGCCCGCGTGGCGCCGGCCGGGATGATTTTTGTGCCGTGCAAGGATGGCATCAGCCACAATGAAATCGAGGATGCCCAGCCAGACCATCTGACGGCCGGCTGCAACGTGCTGCTGCATGCGATGCTGGAGCGGGCCAATTTCATTGTAAATTGACCGCGCTGGTATGCGGAAGCCCGGAATTGACGGTTGTCTGGATTCCGGTTTTCTGTACTAGCCTTTTTTCTTGTTTTTGTTTGAAATGCCACCTTTTTTTAGCATCTGTGCCGCTACACGGAATAAGTCTGGAATGTCGATGCGGTTATCTGCACGGTAGGAAAATACACCAATGCGCTCCATAGCATCAGCCAACAACTGATTGTGGTCACCTTTAGAGCGAGGAGGAAATGGAGGTAAAAATCCCACATCGAGATCTTTAGCTGCTTGCAATATAGTATTAACCGTTTTCGATTCATCCCATCGTTGGCGTATCGCATCTAGATGACATGGTACGATTAAACCAGCAAGTGGCAGCAGAGCGCGCTTGATCCATTGGTATTCAATTGCCAATTGCTCCACTCGTACCTTTGACGCCTGACGTAAACCTTCACGAATACCCTCGGCGGAAATTGCTTGATGAGTGGATTGTTCGCTCGATTGAGCTGCACCGACGAATAGACGAATAAAACTTCTGGGAGTAACGTTGTCCCGGGCATCGGCTAAGTGCTTATATGGCCAATCATAGGTGCCGCCGCGTTTTGAAGTACTACCCATGTACGGACCTGCCAATAAGGTCATTGCCGACTTTTGCAGCTTTGCATCGGATATCAGCGGCCAATGGCGCGGTTCCTCATCAATCATTGAAAGAGGGGCACCGACCTGATTTGCCAGTTTGGCAAAGCCAATGTCTAGTTCGCCATTTAGTGCACCATATAATCTCCAGAACAACAAACCGTACAATTCAGTCTGTGACCAGGTTAGTTCGATACGCCCACTACGTAATTTGGGAAGTTCGACAAAACGCAGGCTGTCATCACCTAATTGCTCGGGACGGATAAAAAGCTTTGCCCTGATGCAGCGCCTTGCACGCAATGACCAAATTACTTCAAATAGTGCGTCGAGCAATTGACCTGAGCGTTTCCAATCACGCGACAACGTATCTAATGCATCAAACGTCACTAATAATATTTGGTCAGCCTGTGCTAATTGCTTATCGATATTTTTAATTTCGTCTGAAAAATCTTCCGGATCAGCGTATTTGTCCATTACGTCACGTACTGTTGCAACGTTTTCATCTGGTTGAAGCGCTGAGTGGGCCGCGCGCATGATAACTGCGCTCCAGAACTCTGCGGCCTTCACCTCCTCTTGCCCCAGCGGTACACGTGCTTCGATGGTCCTTGCCGTCACGGCACCGTCGGAATCGAAGCCTGTATAACCGGGCTTGACGATTAAACGCTCTAAATGGAGATGCGGATAAGCCAATGCTGCAACTTTTCGGGTCGCCGGTTCCTCTAGAACACCCGCCCAAAAACTCTTTCCAGCACCGCGTGCGCCAACGACCACTGGCGTATTTGGATCGAGTGCATTCGCGTGTTGTTTTGGTGTAAATATTTCCTCAACAGTGGGACGCTGGCTTCCAGACGCATCGTGATCCGAAGGGAACGCGGCGAGGGCGGTTCGGATCACCGTATAGTCAATTTCTGTCATCGTTTAAAATTTCATCAATTTTTTTCAGGAACTCCCCGAACGTGTCCGAGTACACGCGTTCTTCGAGTGTACTGCGATCACGAATCGGATCAAAAGATTGGAAGCGCTGATTGTCCAGGATGACGATCGGCGGCATAGGCCCGCTGTCATCCATCAAAGGCACTATGTCCTCCCATTCTGTCTCGAACTCACCCTGAAGTGAAGCCAAATCAGCCGGTTCATGCTGTAATTGACCTGTAGGCCACAAATACTGCTTCATCAAATTTTGTATCGTCTCTGCATATCCAATGTGCGCTTGTATGTCGAACGGAGCCTTTGCTTGGACTAGATTTAGTCGCTCTCGCCAGTCGTCGTCAGGCTGACGGGGTAAGGTTGCTAAATGAGCAAATAAGAGTTCATAGCCTGCTAATGTCTGGGTTTGATCTATTCCGAACAAAAAAACCTCTGCCCCCAGACCAATTACAGCCGCTGCTGATGTCTCATGCAAGCCAGCTCGTGAATCGATTAACACTACGTCATAGGATGTTGGCACAGCAACCCGCATCAATAGCTGCTGTATATGGTCAGTGAATCCAGTTGGATTTCCCCCATCTTGCGCTCCTCCAACTAAGTAAGCGCGCGCAATTTTTGCCAATGCATTTTCAGGATTCTGCAATGATCGGCGGCCCAACGCCGGAATCACATCGACCCGTCCCTTGCCGCCGCCCAACCAGGATGAAGCTATCAAGTCCGCAAAAAATTCGTCGCCAAGGGTTCCAAGATGTTGCTCCACTAGGTAATCGAGCAATCCAAACTCTGGTAACGTTTCGCCTGGAAGTAACATGTTGCCTAAGCCGGGTGCTTCTAGGTCCATGTCTAGGGTTAACACTCGTTTGCCACGGCCAGCCAAGTGTGCAGCAAGAACGCATAATGCAGTTGACCGTCCAACCCCGCCTTTGATACTCGCAAAAACTAGCCGTGCAGGTGCACGAACTGGCGTCGACGGTTGAAGTAACCAGTCAGCTCCAACCAAACGGCGATCAACTAACCAGACTTTTCCCTCAAACTCGTGGTGGTGCAGTGTAAGATGATGAGCGTACGAGAAATCTGTCAAGCGATCATCGAACAACTCTTCGGGCGTGGCGACCGAAAATTCCTCATCAACATAAACCTTTAGTTTTGCTCTGACCTCTTTACTTAACTGTTCGCGTGCTTCGCGTGGATGTTGACTCAATACAACCAGAGTTAAACGGCCATCGGCGTCACGCAAAAACAGATTATCAGCTAACGCTTGTTCGCCCCACATGTGCTTGACTAACGATGCAAAAACCGGTAGCGCGTCGTCGAAATACACAATACCACTCATTGGCGCCCCTTAATTCCGGCGGAACCCAGCAACCGCCGGGTGTCTTTTATCCAAGACTCCAGTTCTGCAGCACTGGTCTGACCGGTAGCATGATATCGACGATCAACTCGCCAACCGATCAACAAGTCCTGTTGCAACAGCTCATACATGCTTGATCTTTTGTTTATATGTTTACGTGCTATTCCCATAAAATCCGGAAAATGGCCTTTCGGCCGTTCAACAGAATTACGGACGCTTGCGATATCATGTTTGATCGCACATTCAGCGGAAAATCCAATCAGATGTCCTGCATTGTCAATCCTATTAGCATCCTGCAATAAAATTGCATCAGTGTAGTGGCGAATCGCCGCATCTTTGTATTGTTCCATAGGGTCTTGGACGTAAATTATTGGGTATTTGGGGAGGGGTTGTACCTAAATCATATCCTCGAAGTATCCTCGACATCTGTGCCTTCGTCAAACGACTATTTTTTCCTCAGGTCCACATCTCTTATCTCTCATTAGGTAGATGGGGCATATTTTAAAAAAATTTATGCGACGCGAAGCGAAGCAGCATGGTGCAAGTGTTCCCGAACAGCCGCAACGTGATCCCCGGTGAAGTGCGGTTTTCCATCGATCTGCGCAACGTCAGCGATGCCTTGCTCGATACCATGCACGAAGAGATGCTGGCCTTCATCGAACAGACCCGCGTTGACTCGGGGCTGGCGATCAGCATCGAACGGGTCTCGCATTTTGCGCCGTGTCCGTTC
>CANIFC010000346.1 GCA_947466695.1 Oxalobacteraceae bacterium
AGCTGGCCGTGAAATCGGCGGCTGAGCTGGCGCTGCAGGGAATTCCCGTGCGTATCGTGTCGATGCCATCGACAGATGTATTTGACCGTCAGGATGCGGCATACAAGGCCCTTGTTCTCGGTAGTGGTATGCCACGCATCGCAATCGAGGCCGGCGTCACCGGTCTTTGGTACAAATATGTCGGACTGGAGGGCGCAGTCGTTGGTATCGATAGTTTCGGTGAGTCAGCGCCGGCGGGCGTCTTGTTCAAGCATTTTGGCTTTACCGTCGACAACGTTGTTGCCAAGGTCAAGGCAACACTGGTCGTGGCGTAATGCCGGCTCATGATGAATGAAACAATGAGCAGTATCAAAGAGGTCAGCCTGCGTCATGCTACCGTTGCTGATGCTGCAGCGATCGCCGCGGTTCGCATCGATAGCTGGCTTGCCACCTACCGTGGTGTCATGCCAGACGCCTTCCTCGATGGCATGAAGCTCGAGGATAGCGTGGTTCACTGGCGAACGATCCTTGAAGCCTTGCCCGCGGCGGGAGAGCGCATTTGTGTCTTTGTGGCAGAGAGCGGTGGCGTCATCATTGGCTTTGCTTCCGGGATGTTACTGGCGCAACCTAAGCGTGGCATGGGTGCTGAACTGACTGCCGTGTATCTGCTGCCAGAATGGCAACGCGCTGGCATCGGCAGACGGCTGGTGCAGAAAGTGGCGCGTACCTTGCAGGCGCAAGGTAGCGACAGTCTGCTGGTCTGGGTAATTGCCGACAACACGATGGCCAGAAATTTTTATGAAGAGCTCGGTGGTGCGCTGCTGGTAAAACAGAAATTCAACTGGGATGGCCTGGAGCTGATGGAAGCCGGTTACGGCTGGCAGAACCTGTCGGTGCTGATGGCGTCAGTGAATGCAATACGCTCATCGGCGTCACTGCATTAATACCGGATTACCAGTTTTTTCTGCCCTATTTTTAGTAGTGATGATGCTAAATATTTAATATTTAATATTTTTTATCTAATGTTTAATGTTTAATGTTTTTTATTTAGTGATTTTTGTTCAGTCCTTTTTGGAGATAAAACCATGACGATTCGCGTCGCAATCAACGGCTATGGCCGTATCGGTCGTAATATCCTTCGTGCACATTACGAAGGCGGCAAGTTTAAAAACGAGATCCAGATCGTGGCGATCAATGATCTGGGTAATGCGGAGTCTAATGCCCATTTGACACGCTACGACACGGCGCATGGCAAGTTTCCCGGCACTGTGACCGTTGACGGCGATTCCATGATCGTCAATGGCGACAAGATCCGGGTTTTTGCTGAACGCAATCCGGCTAATCTGCCTTGGGGCGAGTTGAATGTCGATGTCGTGCTTGAATGTACCGGCTTTTTTACTACCAAGGAAAAAGCCTCGGCACATATCACCGCAGGCGCAAAGAAAGTCATCATCTCGGCGCCTGGTGGCAAGGACGTTGATGCAACGATCGTCTTTGGCGTGAATCACGGAGTACTCAAGGCCACTGATACGGTTATTTCGAATGCTTCTTGCACGACAAATTGCCTGGCGCCAATTGCCAAGCCATTAAACGACGCCATCGGTATCGTCAATGGCCTGATGACGACTATTCATTCCTACACCAACGACCAGGTATTGACTGACGTGATGCATGAAGATTTGCGCCGCGCCCGCTCAGCGACGCAATCGATGATCCCGACTAAAACCGGCGCAGCCGTTGCAGTCGGCCTGGTCTTGCCAGAACTGAATGGTAAGCTTGACGGCTATGCCATGCGCGTTCCGACTATCAATGTTTCCGTCGTTGACCTGACCTTCATTGCTGCCCGCGATACGACAGTAGAAGAGGTCAACAAGGTCATGAAAGACGCATCGGAAGGTTCCTTAAAAGGTATTTTGGATTACAACACAGCACCGCTGGTCTCTGTTGACTTCAACCATAACCCTGCTTCGAGCACTTACGATGAGACACTGACCAAGGTATCTGGTCGTCTGGTGAAAGTATCAAGCTGGTATGATAACGAGTGGGGTTTTTCCAACCGTATGCTGGACACAACCATGGCACTGATGAACGCCAAATAAGTCACTGATCCTGATTAAAAATACCCCGGTTCTCCGGGGTATTTTTTTGCCCGGTGCACTCGTCGGTTAATCCGTTCTGGTGTGGCAACTCGCGCCGGTGGTACATCGAGGGGCGCGGCGAATAAAATTTTCGTCAAGAAATTGCTCCATCTCAACTCTTTTTCTCTGATCACTGTATACTCATACAGCTGTTTTATTTCCCCCGACTTCAACCGTATTTTAACCGAGCCCACATTGACGCATGGCTTCTCATAAGGCACACCATGCAACCGGCTGGGCAGCCGGCGTTATCGCCGCAGCGGTGGTGGCGCGTGCTGGCGCCGAAGGCTCCTACTTTGTCTGGAGTATCCTCGCGCTGTTGGCCGGAGTCTCTGGCGGAACCGCGCCCGATTGGCTTGAGTTGGCATGGTGGTCGCGCAAACGTCGCTTATGGATTACGCATCGAACCCTCACGCACTGGGGATTGGGCTGGCTTGGCCTTTTGGCTTATTCCTATTTTTCCCTGGGACGTCATTCATGGGCACCTGTGCTGTTCGGTTTTGCTGCCGGTGGAGTGATGCATTTACTCGCTGACTGGCCTAACCCTCTGGGTGTGCCCTGGATTTTTGGCCGTCATTCACTCAGGTGGTGGCGCAGCGGGCGCTGCGACATGATAGTGATCGCGTCATCGTGGTTATTGGCCATTTGGGTCAGCGACTACGTATTTTTTGATAACGTTCATGGCCTTAAAGCAATCATGCTGGTTAAGTCACTGCCCTTGTGGTCTTTCAGGCCTGTTTAGCCAGCATTTTTGCTTTTTATCCAGTCGAAAACTTTTTGATTCCATAGGGTGTATGAACAACACGCCTTATGGAATCTGAACCTGCTTGTGTCCTTATTTCGCGACATATCCCAAAGTCGCTGAAATTTGTTCTGCAGTGGCCATCAGATCAATCAGCCATTCTTCCTGCAGACGATCGGCCGGTGCTGAAATGGATAATCCTGCAATCAATTTTCCTGTATCGTCCCTGATTCCTGCAGCCATGCAACGTACGCCCAGTTCCAACTCTTCATTGTCGCGGGCGTAACCGTTTTGTTTGACTTCGGTGAGTTCTTTTTCCAGCTTGGCCAAGTCGGTAATTGAATTTTTATTGTGACCGGCCAGGCCAGTACGGGTTGTATATGCCCGGATGGCTTTGGGCTCATCCAGAGAGAGAAAGAGTTTTCCTGTTGAGGTCAGGTGCAGCGGTGCACGGCCACCAATCGCACGTACGACTTGCATGCCGGATCGTTCTGAAAAAGCGCGATCGATGTAGACAATTTCATCGCCCTGACGTACGGATAAATTAACGGTTTGCTGAGTTTGGCGATGCAAGGCGCGCATAAAATCGATGGCGGCTTCCCTGACATTCAAACGGCTTTTAACAATGTTACCCAACTCAAGCAAACGCATGCCAAGCCGGTACGATCCCGGCTCAGCTTTATCAACAAAACGTGTTTTGACCAGATCATTCAAAATACGATGTGCGGTCGAAGGATGCAGGCCTGTGACGATCGCCAGCTCTTTGAGGCTTACCGGATCTTGATATCGCGATAATGCATCAAGCAGGGACGTCAGGCGCTCGATTACTTGAATGGATGTTTTTTCTGATACTGTGGCTTCGTTTTTCATTTGATAATTATTACATAGGAGCCTTACTGTACACCACAATGTGAAAAAAAATCCAC
>CANIFC010000347.1 GCA_947466695.1 Oxalobacteraceae bacterium
AGCTAAAACCAGGATATTTTTATTTATCAACCACATTATATAAATTACAATTTTATGAAATTTATTCACTTCTATTTCCATAATCCATGAATTTTTGGGTCATTATCAGCAATCTGGGAGACGTCGCTTCCATGACGCCGGTTACTGCCGGCATCGCTATTTTTCTAATGTATCGCCGGGCGTGGCGACTTGCCATTTGGTGGCTCGCTCTTTTTATGTTCAGCTCTTTTCTTGTATTGGTGAGCAAGGCAGCTTTTATCGGCTGGGGAATCGGCCATCAGGGTCTTGACTTCACAGGCTTAAGCGGACACGCAACACGCGCAATGGCGATTTTTCCAGTAATAGGATATCTGATGGCAAAAAATTACCCGGAAAGCACATATTTAAAACGCTACCTTCCGCTCATCCTATTCACGTTATTGGGAACAATCATCAGTGTTTCGCGCTATCTATTATTTTTTCATTCATGGTCGGAAATCATCGCCGGCTGGCTATTAGGAGCCAGCGTCAGCGGCTGTTTTATCGTCCTTTTACGACAATACAAGCATCTTTCACTTACTGCAGAGATGCGTTTGATTGCATTGATCCCTTTACTTTTCATCAGCAATATCGAGCCAACACCAACACAACTCTGGATCGTAAATTTTTCACTGTATTTGTCCGGGCATGAACAGCCATACGACCGGAAGCACTGGCGCCTATCTACCATGGACACGGCTCACGGCATCGCCGCCACGTATGAACCGTCCTATGCAAAGGGAGCGTACACACGGGTACCGGATGACAAAAAAATTTCATCTCTGACCAATAATGAAAATAATTTCAAATAAAGTTAATTCATTGGGAAATATCAATGGAATACATCAAGCTCTGATGTTTAATAAGCACAAGATGTTTTACATGCAAATGATTTAAAAAATTAACTGAAGATCATTGCAACGTAAATTGTCCATTGACAAATTACGCCAGCTTAGCTCATTTGGCAGAGCACTTGACACGTATTCAAGAGGTAGGGGGTTCGAAACCTTCAGCTGGCACCAAGTATCAATGTAATCATGAATGATTGAAATTAACGCCGATTTCAATAAATAAAATAATAAGAGATTTTCATGAAAATTTTAGTTGTGCATAACTCTTAGCAATAAGCTGGAGAGAAAAATAGTGTGACAAGTACGGAAATCTATCTGAATGTACATCCAGGCCAATTTCCTCAACGCTAGTCACCCTCTAACTGGATCTTTTAGATTAATTGTCTTTTTATCGGACAATTCTGCGAGGAAAAAGATATTGACCTGCTGAGCAAGGCAGTAAATAAACTAAGATTAGTAATGTCATAGAATTAATTTTTAATATCATTAAAACTCATTGATATTAGTTTAATTGCAACACAGGCAACACAGGCATTCAAAGATGACTAGCTTGACGTTAAAAACCTGATGAAATTATGACACTACGATGTTCAGTACCGTTTTTAGCTGCCCCCAGTACGTCTTATGAAACATTTGGTCTGGCTGCTGCCGAAGTCTTTCTGTGTTTTGTTCCGGTAATCGCCAGTCGCCATGAGGGTGCGGCCAAGTTAGTGAGCGATCGCGTTAATGAGCTAGTCTTTACTCCAGGTGATGCCGGCAATCTGGCACAAAAAAATTGCTTGGGTTCAGGCTAATCCTGAACGTATGCTGGAGATAGAGCAGTCTGTTTATCAGGAATACTTAAAAAATTTACTACTAAAAAAATATACCAATTTAACGAATAGTTACCAATATAAAAATATATCGCCGACGAAAGAGGTCACTTATGAAAATTGAACGCTTCCCTATTTTAGGTACGCAAATCAATTCTATTACATGGGATGACGCCATTTTAACGATCCAACATTGGGCAGAAAAACACGAGTCGCGCTATGTCTGCATCTGTAATGTCCACTCCGTTGTTAGCGCAGCCAATGATACGCAAATTTCCAGTGTAATTAATACTGCGGATATGGCGACTCCTGACGGGGCGCCAATTGCCTGGGTATTGAGACATTGCGGCTACAAAAACCAGGAACGCATCAATGGTCCCGATTTAATGTGGCGCTATTTAAAAAAAGCGGAAGAACTCGGTCAACGACCTTTTTTTTACGGCAGTGACGATGCAACACTCATTAAATTAACCGCATCGATTACACATAATTTCCCCCGAATATCCATCGCTGGCGCGTACTCTCCACCATTCAGAAAACTCACTGAACAAGAAGACAAGGCAGAAATACAGTTAATTAACCAGTCTGGTGCTCATGTCGTATTTGTGGGCTTGGGATGCCCTAAGCAGGAACTGTGGATGAAAGCCCATCGGGGTCAAATCAACGCAGTCATGATCGGTGTCGGTGCTGCGTTTGATTACCATGCAGGCACTCTCAAGCGGGCACCGTTGTCTTGGCAGCTACATGGATTTGAATGGTTGTATCGCTTAATTTCAGAACCAAAACGATTATTCAAACGCTATTTAATTACAAATACTCTGTTCATTTTAGGAATTTCAAAACAATTTCTAGTACAGGCCATCAAGCATAAATAGAAAAGAGCGAAGATCTCTTCTCTGAAAAACGAGATGTTTGCTTGTTACTACATTTTTATTAATGCATTAATTGAAACGGACGTTCGTTTTTACATCTTAAATTCATGAATTATTCGCATGGACAGACTATTCACGTAATTAAAAATGCCGCTTCCCCGCTCAGGACAATGATAAGTAGTGTGCGAAAAATCAATTTGATTTGACATATTTTATATAAACTCATTTTGTAAATAAATAATTTTTTTATTTACAAAATACGCTCAAATTATAAGTTCCTGTACTGATTGATTCGGTTCAAAAATTAGAAAATTTTTACTCCCATCCCAAGTGAGCCATTTGAGTAGGTTCACCAATCAGACTAATGCCACTAATTTTTTCTTACATTAATAATAGAGAAACACTACGTGCTTTCAGTTACTACTTTAAGGTGACAACAATGTTTAAACACATTCTCATTCCTACTGATGGATCCGAAGTATCTAAAAATACTATTACCAAAATAATTACTTTTGCTAAAGAGAGCAACTCAAGCGTCTCTGGCCTTCATGTTATCCCCGAATTTCACTTTTTTAGCTACCAACCAGAAATGCTGGAAGACACTAAAGAGAAATTTACGAAAGATTCCATCGCGCAGGCCTCAAAATATTTGAAAGAAATAGAATTGCTGGCGCGTGAAGCCGGTGTGCCGTGCGACACGTCGTATGTTGTGAGCGACTACCCTTACGAAGTCATCATCAAGACCGCAGAAGATAAAAAATGCGATTTGATCGGCATGGCATCGCACGGTAGAAAAGGTATGAAAGGATTCTTGCTCGGAAGTGAAACGCAAAAAGTACTAACCCATAGCCAGATTCCAGTTTTAGTATTTCGTTAAGTTTGAAAATTTGATGTCCCGGTGAATGTAGCGGCATTTCGTTTTATTGACATGTCGCGCACTCACTTTTATATGTTTAAGGAATTACAATGCTAACTGCTACCTATTCGATTATCGCAATTTCAACAGAGCAAAAACATGCATATCGAATATTATCTAGTCTGGATCAGGATATCGAGTCCAATAGTGCGAGCGACCTACAGATAGCTGACATGTCTTCAATTAAAACAATTTTGAATAAAATTTTGCAATTTGATATTTATTGTCGTGCACGAAAGATTGAGGCTTACGTTATTCCAGCTATACAAAAAATAAGTAGAGACTTAAACACGTTCTTTGCCGAACTTGAGTCAT
>CANIFC010000348.1 GCA_947466695.1 Oxalobacteraceae bacterium
CGCCAATATCATACAAATCGCTCACGCTATGCAAACAATTACGTCCTCGATGCTTCCGGATGACACGCAAGATGACATCTGACCGCCAAAATAAAAGTGGCCGGCAAACCATGAAAGGTTACCGGCCACATTGATCACCACGATTGCGTTTTTAAGAGCTATTGGCAGCTTAGAGAGCCTGCTTGAGCTGTTCCAGAATTGCGGGATTCTCTAGCGTAGAGATATCCTGGGTAATCTCTTCGCCTTTTGCCAGTACGCGCAACAGACGTCGCATGATTTTTCCTGAACGCGTTTTTGGTAGATTGTCGCCAAAACGAATTTCCCTTGGCTTGGCAATCGGGCCGATTTCCTTGGCTACCCAGTTACGTAACTCTGTAGCGATTTGCTTTGCCTCGTCGCCTGTCGGACGACTGCGCTTCAACACCACAAAAGCACAGATCGACTCACCGGTCGTGTCGTCAGGCTTGCCGACAACCGCCGCTTCCGCCACCAGCGGATGCGCAACCAGGGCCGATTCAATTTCCATCGTTCCCATACGGTGACCGGAGACATTGAGCACGTCATCAATCCGACCGGTAATGGTGAAATAACCGGTGTCTTTATTGCGGATGGCGCCATCACCGGCCAGATAAACCTTGCCGCCAAACTCTTCCGGAAAGTAACTTTTCTTGAAGCGGTCCTCATCACCCCAGATGGTGCGTATCATTGATGGCCACGGACGCTTCACAACCAGGAGACCGCCCTGCCCGTTTGGCAGGTCCTGACCAGTTTCGTCGACAATCGCCGCCATGATTCCTGGCAAAGCCAAAGTACATGATCCAGGCACCAGTGGTGTTGCACCCGGCAACGGCGTCATCATGTGGCCACCAGTTTCAGTCTGCCAGAAGGTGTCTACTACAGGACATTTTTCGCCGCCGATATGTTTGTAGTACCACATCCAGGCATCAGGATTAATCGGTTCACCCACGGAGCCGAGCAAGCGCAGGGACGATAAATCATAGCGATCCGGGTGGATTGCGGCATCACCATCGGCCGCCTTGATCAGCGAGCGAATCGCCGTTGGTGCGGTATAAAAAATCGTTGCCTTATGCTTTTGTATCATGTCCCAAAAACGACCGGCATTCGGGTAAGTAGGAATTCCCTCAAACACGATTTCTGTAGCGCCGACAGCTAGCGGGCCGTAGGTAATATAGGTATGACCCGTGACCCAGCCGATATCGGCGGTACACCAGAACACGTCCGATGGCTTGATATCGAAGGTCCACCTCATGGTCAGCATGGCCCATAACAGGTAACCGCCGGATGAATGCTGCACACCCTTTGGCTTGCCGGTAGAACCTGAGGTATACAAGATAAACAAGGGATGTTCGGCACTGACCCATTCCGGCTCACACACATCAGATTGAACGGCAACCAGTTCATGCATCCACAGGTCACGGCCGGCGGCCATCGAAACGGAACCACCGGTACGCTTATAGACGACAACATTTTTAATTTTCTCGCAACCACCGAACGCCAGCGCCTCATCAACGATCGCTTTGAGCGGCAGGTGCTTGCCGCCCCGCACCTGTTCATCGGCCGTAACAACGGTAACTGCACCCACATCAACAATACGCTCTTGCAGTGATTTCGCCGAGAAGCCACCAAACACGACAGAATGGGTTGCACCAATACGGGCACAAGCCTGCATTGCCACGACGCCTTCAACCGACATCGGCATGTAGATGACAACGCGGTCCCCTTTCACGACGCCAAGCGACTTTAAGCCATTCGCAAAGGTGCACACTTTTTGATGTAGTTCTTTATAGGTGACCTTGGTCACTTCGCCGCCATCGGATTCAAAAATCAGCGCAACTTTGTCGCCCAAGCCCTTTTGCAAATTAACATCAAGGCAATTGTAAGAAACATTGAGCAAACCGTCTTCAAACCACTTGTAAAGCGGCGCAGCGGACTCATCCAGCGTCTTGGTAAATGGCGTGTGCCAATGCAGGCTCTCCCTGGCAAGCCTGGCCCAAAAACCTTCATAATCCTGTTCAGCCTCGGCGCATAGGGCGTGGTAAGCATCCATTCCGGAAATAGTGGCATCCGCGGCAAAAGCGGCTGGGGGAGGAAAAATACGTGATTCTGTTTTTGTAGTGTCGAGCTCTGACATTGATATCTCCAACTTGTTATCGTGTGTTTTGAAATAGTCACATTTGATAGGGAACAATGCACCATAGTCTTGCAGACTTACTCAAGCCTTACGATGTGATTTTTAGTATCAATAAGACCATAATGCGCTGTAAACCATCATACGCTAGTTACAGTGTGATAAGCCTGAGTGTAAAATATCGTTCATCGTCAATACTTTCGAAACATCTAACATTAAGAATTTTTCATGTCAAAACCAGCTACAACTCCTAAATTATCCCCTCTTGCCGGCCTGATTTTCTATAGCCGCTGGTTGCAACTCCCGCTTTACCTCGGGCTCATCCTGGCACAATGCGTCTACGTGTTTCATTTCTGGGTCGAGCTCACCGACCTGATCGGCGCGGCATTAGGAAACGAAGCGGCACTCAAGCACATTATTGACGTCGTGACGCTGGAGGGAATGGTGCGCCCTACCAAATTAACTGAAACAACCATTATGCTAGTCGTGCTGGGACTGATCGACGTCGTCATGATTTCCAACCTGCTGGTCATGGTAATCATTGGTGGCTATGAGACCTTCGTGTCACGTTTAGGCCTTGACGGACATCCGGATCAGCCGGAATGGTTGTCGCATGTCAATGCCTCTGTTTTAAAAGTCAAACTGGCAATGGCCATCATCGGTATCTCCTCCATCCACCTGTTGAAAACCTTTATCAACGTCAAGGCTTACAGCGCACAAGAACTAATGGCCCAAACAGGTATTCACGTCGTGTTTTTGCTTTCAACACTCGCCATTGCCTATTGCGACCAGATTATGATCAAGACGCAGCTACTCAATAAAGAACACTAAAGAGCATTAACTCGCATTAAAGAGACTTAGAAGCTCTTTACAGACTGCTACAAACCACTTTCAACACCTAGCCCAGGCCACACCATGACCATCATCAAGCAAGACGATCTCATCGAATCCGTAGCCGCTGCGCTGCAGTACATCAGCTATTACCATCCTGCAGACTATATTGCCCATCTGGCACGTGCTTATGAAGCCGAGCAAAGCCCGGCTGCCAAGGACGCGATTGCACAAATCCTGACAAATTCACGCATGTGTGCCGAAGGTAAACGACCGATTTGCCAGGACACCGGCATCGTCAACGTCTTCATGAAAATCGGTATGGGTGTGCGTTTTGAAGGCTTTTCCGGTTCGGTCACGGATGCCGTCAATGAAGGCGTACGCCAGGGTTACCTCAATACCGACAATGTCTTGCGCGCCTCCATCGTGGCCGATCCGCTGTTTGACCGTAAAAACACCAAAGACAATACACCTGCCGTGGTGCACATGGAGCTGGTACCGGGCAATACGGTTGACGTACAGGTTGCGGCAAAAGGTGGTGGCTCTGAAAATAAGAGTAAATTTGTGATGCTCAACCCTTCCGACTCTGTCATTGACTGGGTCATGAAAACAGTGCCGACCATGGGTGCCGGCTGGTGCCCGCCGGGCATGCTGGGTATCGGCATTGGCGGAACCGCCGAGAAAGCCATGCTGCTGGCCAAGGAAAGCCTGATGGACGACCTCGACATGTACGAGGTGCAAGCCAAGTCCTCGCGCGGTGAGAAGCTCAGCAAGGTCGAGGCCATGCGCCTGGAGCTGTTTGA
>CANIFC010000349.1 GCA_947466695.1 Oxalobacteraceae bacterium
ATACTGGCACGCTTGGAGCGACTACAGGAAACCAAGAACCAATTGGAAGCCAACCACTGCCGGGAACTTTTGATGAAGTCTATCAGTTTGCAAATGGGGATCTCCCGATACCATATAACCATGTAGCCTATACTAGTGTTGGAGATGGAAAGTGGGGTCTCAACTATATTCGTAAGCAAGCAGAATTTACGTTTAGTGGATCAGAAGCTACATTAACGCTCTTAAATTGTAGTGGAACATCTTGCGTAGATTTACCGTCTTCAAGGATAATTGCAGGTGTTGCAGGTAACAACTGTAGTAGTCGACGTTTAGATTTCCGTTTAACTGACAAGAATAACAATCCTATGCCTGCAAATACTACCGTAACGTCAGGTGATGCTGACAAACTTTCATTATCTGAAATAAGTGGCGCTCCGATTGCAAGTACTAGTCATGTTGGTGGCACCCAACACGCAGTTATGGTTAAAGCGGATTCTACCTGTGCTCAAGGGTCCGTAACGATCAAGGTAACAACACCGCGTGGGACAATTACTTCCTTTGTATTTAGTTCTCAATAAAATTGAGTAACATTTTTTTAGTGGGCCTGATGGGATCGGGTAAAACGACTGTTGGCAGGGCCCTGGCTAAAAAACTCAACCAGCGTTTCATCGATTCTGATCATGAAATCGAGGCTCGTACCGGGGTCTCTATTCCTGTGATCTTTGAGGTCGAGGGTGAGGCGAGTTTTCGTCAGCGTGAAGCCGAAGTGATCAGTGATCTGACTGCCTTGGATGGTATAGTCCTTGCCACTGGCGGTGGCGCGATTCTCAACGAGACTAGCCGCCGCTACTTGCATGAACGCGGGACTGTGATTTATCTGCGCGCCGGAATCAACAGTATTTTGCAGCGCACGCGCCATGATAAGAATCGACCTTTATTACGCACGCCCGATCCGCGTAAAAAGCTGGAAGAGCTTGAGGCCCAGCGTGAACCCCTGTATAAACAAATTGCGCATGTCGTCATAGAGACCGGTCGTCCAAACGTCCAGTTTCTTGTTCATTCCATTATGGTGCAACTGGCCAAGATCCCAGGAGCACTATCACCCGAGAATCTTTTACTTATGCAGCAGCACGCTTCCGTTCAAACCTTGAAAGTTGAGCTTGGTGACCGTAGTTATTCTATCGCGATCGGTGACTCGTTGTTATCGTCCGGAGAAATTTTACGTCAGCACATCAAAGGTCAATCGGTCGCCATTGTTACCAATACGGTCGTGGCGCCTTTGTATTTGGCTGCGCTGGAAAAAAATCTTCGCGCCTCAGGCAAGCACGTCATCAGTATTGTCTTGCCTGACGGTGAAGAACATAAAACCTGGGTGAATCTGATGCGCATCTTTGATGCCTTGTTAGCCGCCAAATGCGACCGTAAAGTGACGTTAATTGCGTTAGGTGGCGGGGTGATTGGCGATATGACGGGCTTTGCCGCCTCGGCCTATATGCGTGGCGTCCCCTATGTTCAGATCCCGACTACGTTGCTCGCGCAGGTAGATTCTTCGGTTGGTGGAAAAACAGGTATAAATCACCCGCTCGGTAAAAATATGATCGGTGCTTTTTATCAACCGCAGGCTGTCATTGCAGATACTTCTACGCTAAACACCTTGCCTGAGCGCGAGCTATCTGCCGGTCTGGCAGAAGTGATCAAGCATGGTGCGATCATTGATGTCGCATTTTTCGATTGGATTGAAGCCAATATTGTTCAATTGCGCATTAAAAATCCAGAGGCACTTGCCTATGCGGTCTTACGGTCCTGTGAAATCAAGGCCGAAGTTGTCCGGCAGGATGAGCGGGAGGGTGGCTTACGAGCGATTCTCAATTTTGGACATACTTTTGGCCATGCTATTGAGTCTGGTTTAGGTTACGGAAAATGGTTACATGGCGAAGCCGTTGGATGTGGCATGGTGATGGCTGCAGATTTGTCATTTCGTATGGGTTACATCGATTACGTTACCAAGATCAGGCTGGCAAACTTGGTAGAGGCGGCAGGTCTTCCGATTATTGCTCCTGACCTTGGTGAGCAGCGTTGGCTCGATCTGATGGAAGTTGACAAGAAAAATGAAGGTGGCAAGATTAAATTCATTTTACTTAAACCTTTGGGTTCACCCCTGATCAACAATGTGCCAAGAGAAACCTTGCTTGCGACTTTACGCGCCTGTATTTAGAAATCAAAAACTGACGTCATGTTTGCCAATTCCCATCTTGCTTCTTACGCAGCCCATTCCCTGACTTCACGCGGCCGACGCTTTAGTGAGCCTAAAGCGAACTCCAGAACCGATTATCAACGTGACAGGGACCGTATTATTCATAGTTCGGCTTTTCGCCGGCTCGAATATAAAACGCAGGTGTTCGTCAATCACGAAGGTGATCTGTTCAGGACCCGCCTGACCCATAGCCTCGAAGTTGCACAGCTGGCGCGCTCGATTGCCCGCAATTTACATTTGAATGAAGATCTGGTGGAAGCTATTTCACTCGCGCATGATCTTGGACATACGCCGTTCGGACATGCCGGACAGGATGCGCTGAACGCTTGCATGAAAGAATTTGATGGCTTCGAGCACAACTTGCAAAGCTTACGGGTCGTTGATACCTTGGAAGAGCGGTACGGCTTATTTGACGGGCTTAACCTGACTTTTGAAACCCGTGAAGGGATTCTTAAACATTGCTCACTGACGCATGCGCTTACTTTGGGTGATGTGGGTCGGCGCTTTATTGAAAAAAGCCAGCCAACGCTGGAGGCGCAGCTGACAAATCTGGCTGATGAAATCGCCTATAACAATCATGATATTGACGATGGATTACGTTCGGGCCTTTTAGTGGAAGAGCGTCTTCTTGAGCTTGATTTTTATGCCCATGCGCACAGGGAGGTCATTGATACTTACCCTGGTATCAACGGCAGGAGAGCGATTTCTGAGACTATTCGGCGCATGATTAATCGCTTGGTTTCTGATCTGATACAGACCTCGGAACAGCGCATCGCTGAATTTGCGCCGACATCGGTCGATGAGGTTCGTGCAATGGGTCCGATGATCGCCTTTTCTGAAGCGATGCAGCAAGAGGCAACGGTGCTTAAGCAGTTCCTCCGCGAAAATTTGTATCGCCACTATCTGGTGAACCGGATGACCAGCAAAGCAAAAACGGTAGTGCGCCAACTCTTTGAGATATTTTCTGCCGAGCCGGCCTTATTGCCTCCGGATTATCAGATTATGAACATGGGTATTGGTGATGCCGCGAAAGCTTTACAAGCCCGCAAAATCGCCGATTATATTGCTGGGATGACTGATCGCTATGCAATTCGGGAGCATTGCCGCTTGTTTTCAATCGAAGAGTTTTAATCTGTACTTTTTTAATCTGTACTTGAGCGCCTGGAAAGATGAGCTCCTCGTAGTTTGAGTAAATCAATCGAAATCATTAAATCCGTGACTTAGAATTTCCCTTGTTCATGAAAAAATCCAAGGTGAAGCAGATTTATTTTGCGAGTTCAAACTCGAAGTGCAACAGAAGATTAATTGGATGGGGTGGGAAGATGCGGTAGCATCCGAACTCCCAGACCTCCAAGTCAAAGTTGCCCGAAATGATCTACACACATCTATCCCAAGAAGAACGATACCAGATTTACGCTCTTAAAAAAGCAGGTCATGATCAAAGCGACATTGCCAGAATATTGGAACGGAGCAAATCAACCATCAGTCGCGAACTCAAACGTAACTGCGGTACCCGCGGGTATCGGCCAAAACAAGCGCAGGA
>CANIFC010000350.1 GCA_947466695.1 Oxalobacteraceae bacterium
GCCACTGCCTTCAGTGACGCAATAAACGCCTGTTCGGAAATGCGAAGCCCAAGGCAGTGCGCGCGGAGAAGATATGGATTGGCACCCGCCAAATACATCTCGCCGATCTCGTTATCACGTACTGCCGCGCGAAGCTTGTCCGGCATCGGCACCTCAGCGAGGTAATCGTCTGGCGACGCCAGGTAACGCTTCAAATGGCCATCGTTATGGTGTACTTCAAACAAGACCTTGTTCATCCAATAGGCCGACTGTGTCGGTATTTGCTGCATCCAGTTACCGGTCATGCTGCCTCCTTTTTATTTTTGACGTGTGTCGACAACCACTGAACGATGGTCGGTAGTGTTTTAGGCGTGTTGCCCATATGTCCTCCGGGAAACAGGCGGACTGTTTTAGGGGAACCGTGTTCCGTCAGGAGGTGCAAGTCGGCAATAGGGCATTGCTTGTCATTTTTACCGTTGACCAGTAGCAAAGGGGAGCAGGGCATGTCCAACAGTCCCTGGTCGACTAGCGAGAGGCGACTGAAAAATGCGATGTACTCCTGATCTGTGGTGGCCCCCAACATGCGCTGGCGTGTCTCAACAAGCTCCATCAGGTAACTGTCTGGATAGCGCGAGGCTTCAACCCAGTCAGGTTGGAACATGTAGTGCGCTCCACCGCCCCAGTTCACCGCAGCAGCAATACGCGCAGGATGCAGATGCGCCAGTTTCGTGGCCCAGTAACCGCCAAACGAACGCCCCAGAATTCCGACTTTCTCCGCGTCGAGATCTGGTTGCTGCGCAGCCCACTCGAATACCGGCAAAAATTGACGTTCAGCATCTTGCACCCCTTTTACGGGGGATTCACCTGTGCCAGCGTTATCCATTGAAATGGTGGCGACGCCGACCGCCAGGAACGCCTCGCATGCCGCAGTCATCTGTTCCTTCCAAGCATCAACACCGCCCCACATGACAACAACGGGCGGGCGCTTGACATGCTTTGGGCGGCGCAAAAGAAAGACCAGTTCTGTTCCCTCGCCGGCACGGCCCTGAAAGGGAATCGCGATCCGCTCCACTGGATTATCCCAATAAGCGCCTGCTTGCACATATGTTTCACGTTCGGCCTGCGCACAGCGTTCCTTGTCAGGATGGTTCGGACTTGGAAAGCGCCCCATGAAATAGAAGCCACTCGACTTCATGTAAAGACGCGATGCCTGCTGGTCATCGCCGTTGGCTTTGGCCCGGTCAGCGGCATTACGCGCCTCATCGCCTGCATCGCCCCAGACCGCTGCCCATGAGGCACCGTCCAGACCTTTCAACAAATCAATCAGGCGTTCCCCGTCCTCCTGCGACACCAAGTTCATTGGATGTACCTTTGCCGCCAACTTCTCCAGCATCCATTTCTTTGCCTCAATCAGTGTCTTGGGACGCCCCTGCACTGCTTCTGCTTTTTCCATGTTCTCGTTCAATTCGTCACCTTTGTCAGTTACTGCCAGCTCTAGCCGGGCCGAATTGGTATCGTAGGACGCGCCCATGATTCCATTTTTCCCCTTGTGCTGCCGCTTTTGACTGCGCGTGCACCGCCCACCTGCAGTCTCTCTTCGCTCCAAGACAAATGGCGTCGCTGGTCCAGACAAATTTTTTTCGTCGATCACGATAATCTCGGCGATGTGGATAACAACATGGCTTTTGGATGGGTAAGAACCTATCTGGTCCGATAACTGGGAGCGGTTAAATAATGCAGAAAAAAAGAATGTTAATTGTCGGAGGCGGCATTGGCGGGATGGCTGCCGCAATCGCGCTGTCCCAATCCGGACATGCAGTTGACTTGATCGAGCTCGATGCGCAGTGGCGTGTCTATGGCGCGGGCATTACGATTACCGGGCCGACGCTTCGCGCTTTCAAATCTTTGGGTGTTCTGGATGCAATTCGCGAGCAGGCCTACACCGGCGATGGAATCCAGGTGTGCTCTATCGATGGCGCCAGGCTCGCTGTGCTGCCGACTCCGGTCAGGCTGGAAGATGGTATTCCTGGCTGTGGAGGCATCATGCGCCCGGTGCTTCACAGGATACTGTCGGAAAGAGTTCTGGCAGCAGGTGTCAATGTCCGACTTGGCGTGACGGTGGAAAAGTTGACGCAAGTTTCCAGTCAGGTCGAAGTGATGATGACGGACGGCCGCTGTGCCGTGTATGACCTGGTGATCGGTGCCGACGGATTATTTTCGCGAATCCGGACACTGGTTTTTCCTGACTCGCCTGCACCGGCGTATACAGGGCAGAGTGCCTGGCGCGTTCAGTTGTCGCGTCCCCCAGAGATTGACCGGCGCCATTTCTTTCTCGGTGGTCCTTACAAGGTTGGCTTGACTCCGGTGTCGAGCGGTCAGATGTACATGTTCTTATTGGAAAATTCTGCCGAAAAGCGCCGCGTACCTGACGAAAATTTGCCTGACGAACTGGCGCGCCTAACAAGTTCGTACGGAGGAATCATCAGCGCGATCGGGAAATCCTTAACGGCTGAAAGTACGATCGTGCATCGTCCTTTAGAAGCGTTCCTCCTTCCGGGGCCTTGGTACGTAGGGCGCGTTCTCCTCATCGGCGACGCTGCACATCCAACGACGCCGCAGTTGGCGTCAGGGGCGGGATTGGCCGCGGAGGATGGACTGGTGCTCGCGGATGAGATAGCCAAAAGCGAGCAGATCGACGTCGCTCTAGCGCGCTATATGTCCAGACGTTACGAGCGTTGCCTGCTGGTCGTCAAGAACTCGCTCGAGATTGGTCGACGCGAACAGGCCGGACGTCCGATCGAGGAACAAACTGTGCTGGTGGAAGAGTCGCTCAAGATGCTCGCGAACCCCATTTAGCGGGAGGTTGAAACGTGCGTCATTTCGGCTGACCGGATCCAGCACCCGTATATGGTGCTTGATGCTGGGTGTGGCTGCATTGCAAGTTACTTGCAAACTCGCAGCAAAATCCCGACGTTGCGGTGGAGATTTCCACCCGCTGAACCTGGCGCCAGCGCTCACATCATGATCAGGGAGAAATGGAAATGGAAATTGAGTGACTGGTCGCAGAGCAACCGGAAAAAACGCTCGGCGCTACCCCTTGCTTACACTGGCCTGCGGGCGCTCGTCGGGATGTAGCGCGAACGGTCATCGTCGCCGTACTCATCGGCGCAGCGATCATTACTTCTCTTGGTGAACCTGTGTTGGCGCCGACATCGACTGACGCAACCAAGCACTTGGTAATCCTTGCTGCGTTTACTTCTGCGCCAGTTAAGGTGGTTCTGTGAAAATCGTTCGGGTGGTTCAAAAACTCGTCGGCGCCAACACTCAGGCTGACTTGGTTGTTAAAGAACCGTGTCTCAGACGGTTTACTCGTGGTTTTTGCGCCGTGCACATTTTTATGGTGTGATGACCGTGATCCAAGCTCTCCGCGTGACAAACAACGGACGGTATGGAATGTGGCGTTTCAAGTGTGCCTGCTCAGGCTCATGCGCTGATGCAGGATACGGACGACGGCAACGGATCCTTCGCGCTGACGGTAGACAATGACATGGGATCCCACCAGGTAAGCACAATGTGTCGATGGCAAGTCCGCCCGGTGATGTCCGAGAGCGGGATTGCGGCCAATGGCCTCTAGCGCTCCATCAAGCTTGTCGCGATAAATCCTTAATTGATTTTCACCCCAGGTCTCGCCGGTATAACGCAGGATATCGATGAAATCTTGCATCGCCTTTGCAGAAAGGACGAGCTGACAAGGCTTACGGGAGGACATCCGGGTCCAGTGGC
>CANIFC010000351.1 GCA_947466695.1 Oxalobacteraceae bacterium
CGCTGAAAACCGAGACCGGTATGGTATTGACTGACAATGCAGCAATCACTGCGTATCTGGAGGCAATGTATCCGGAACCCCCGCTGCTGGGAATAACACCAGAAGAAAAAGCCGAGATTGCGAGCTGGAACTGGCGTGTTGAATTCGAAGGATTGCTGGCAATTGCAGAGGCCATGCGCAATAGCTCGCCGTCCATGAAGCAACGTGCCTTACCCGGACCGGTGAACTACCCGCAAATTGCGGAACTTGCCCAAAGGGGCCTGGCGCGGATACAACAATTTTTTATTACCTTAAACGACCATCTGGCAAACCGGGACTTTATCGCGACAGACAGATTCAGTATTGTCGACATTACTGCGGTCGTTGCCGTCGACTTCGCCCGTGTGGTGAAAATCAAGCCTGACGAGCAATATCCTCATTTGCAGCGTTGGCGCGCAATGATGGCAAAGCGCGCGACAATGTCGATTTAAACGGATATTTTTTTAAACCATAACGTACCGATACGTCCAGATTTGGACGTATCTGTTTTTAAGGCGTTGCGAGTGGGTATAAAGTAGGTATATACAGATTTGGATACACCTATTCTTTAAAACGTCACGTCGAGAGCGAGAGCGACCGACTCTCGTTTAATGAACCCGCTTGCAAGTTACGGCGAGCACCCGGATGCTCCCGGGCTGCTTTCACGATCCGGTGTGAGGGACATAATCAATGAGCCCGTGCGCGCCAGCGCCATAGCAGGTGGCACGATCAGATTTGCTTAGATGCCAATCACTGCGCAGGCGGGCGACAAGGTCGGGGTTGGCAATAAACGGCTGGCCGAACGCCGCCAGATCGATCGTAGCGTCCGCAAACCGACGATCGGCGCGCTAGCGCGTCATGCCACCGGCCAGAATCAGCGCCGTCTCGGGCAAGTTTTTACGGAAAATGCCAAGCAGGCGATGGATCATGTCCGAAACCGACTCGCCTGCAGCCTTATTGCCGGCACCGTAGCCCGACTGGTCCATGATATGCACATAAGCGATGCGACGCTCGCCTGACGCCGCGACCAGCGAAATCGCAAACAACGCGAGACACCTCGTCGGTTGACAGCTGGCGTGGCTCGCTCTAAGCAACGAAGCCGGACTTGCCCGCTTCTTCCTAGCCAAATACGGTCGCCCCCTTGGCGACCTTGGAACTGGCGCTGACCGGGGCCTGACCGTTCGCCTGTATCGATGGGTGTTATCGATGGGTGTTATCGATGGATGTGATACGCGCCCGAAGTGCCAAATCTGCGCCCGCCCAGGGCATGAACCGACTGGGTCGTCAAACGCCAGCAGCGCTCTGTTCGGCGGTAAAGATACCCGGATTGAACAGATAAGCTTGCCCCCCCGCGCGAGATTGGCCTGCCTTCGCTGACGATCAGGCCAGTCGTCGCTCGTTGCGCATAGTAGAGCGCTATCTTCTCGTTGACGATGTCGTCGGGACCCGCGAACGGGCCATTGGCGCCATGAGCATACGGTTTGAAATTGCCATTCCAGAGAGGTTGAATGGTTTAAAAAGTGTTGTTATGAAAATAAATTATTAATGGGGTAAATAAATGGCACCCGAGTGCCCCGGCCGCTATCACAAGTATTTACGTAGTTACTCAGCGGGAAATAACGGCAGAACATATTCGGCTAACTCGGCCAGTGCGTCATGGGCGGGCCTGCGCAGTGGCTTCAGGTTGAGCGCAACATGGCTGACACCGAGCTGTTGTTGGTGGTGGAACAGCTCAATGAGGGCGTTACGGCCGGTACGAATGCCATTCCCCATGAACCGCAGCGGCTCATGAGGGTCTTCGGACAAGTCAAACATGGTTCCGTATCCATACGGCTTGATCCAGCGATCCTGATGACTGCTCCGCCATAGTTCAATTAACTGCGGCAAGCGTTTGAAATCGCTGAGATGCCAAATCCAACCGTCACTGTGTGTGGCTATCCATTCAACATCTTGCCGCGCGCGGCCCACAACAATCATCGGCAGCCGTTTTCCGACCGGTTTCGGGATCAGGTCAATCGCGCCTTCAAGCATGCCGTAATGCGTCGTTTGCACTCGGGGAAACTCCTGTTCGGTAACCGCCTTGATGAGGCCAAATGCCTCACGATAACGTTCGCCGCGGTTTTCATAGTTGGCTCCGAATGCGGGATACTCAATCGCCCGGTCGCCAGTTGACAGGCCCAGGAGGAACCGGCCACCCAGCAACTGGTCGGCTGACACCGCTTGTTTGGCAACAATGAGCGGTTCTCTGAGCGTCGCCACGATGCCCGCCGTGCCGAGCGCAATCCGGTGCGTATGGGCCGCTAGAAAACCCAGATAAACCAGTGGGTCGAGCATCTGTCCGGTGTCGCCAAAGTCGGGATCGTAGAACGGCACATCGCGTAGCCATAACGCTGAAAAGCCCGCCTCATCAGCCATCCGGGCCAACTTCTGGTGGTTTTCCAATGTTGGAAATGGTGAGTCAGGATAGCCCTCCAGAGGCATGATGAAACCGAAGGTCAGTCGGTCTGGCCTGAAGACGCGCCGGTAGCCTGGATGGTTGCTAAGCTCGGCCGGTAAGGGTCCGATGGATGATTCGGTCATGATGGAAACTCCTTGTGAGTAAGCATACTGAATGGGTAGAGTGGCTTTAGGTAACTGGTTGCCCGGCAGCAGGTACCAGTTTCGCCACCAGCGGCACGGCCAGTGCAGCTAGCACAGCGATAGCGCCCGACACATAACCAATATTGCCAGCCCCCCAGGCCGAAATGCTGAGGCCGCCGATCACGGCGCCGAGCGCAATACCGCCGTTGGCTGCAGAGACATTGATCGTACCTGCCAGCGCCTGAGCCTGGGAAGCTGCCTTCATCACCCGGATCTGGCAGATCGGATAAAGCGCAGTATTGGCGATACCCCAGATACCCAGAGCGATGGCAAACCAGATGCCGGTACCGGCGAAAGCCATGGTAGCAGCCATGCCAACGGCAAGTACGACACAAAAGATGGCCGTGGTGGTGAGCGGCCGTTTGTCTACCCACAGCCCACCTAGCCAGTTACCGAGTAGTCCAACAGCGCCGAAACCCATCAACCACCAGCCAACCCGGGCCGGAGCGACACCGGCGGACTTCTCCAGCATTTCAGCCAAATACGTGTAGCCAGTAAACATGGAGGTGAACACCAGAATCGACAGGGCGACGTTTGCCAGGAAAAATGGACTTTTGAGAATCCTGGCCTGGTCAGCCATGCGCACCGGCTGCGAGGAGCGCACTGTTGGCATGCTCAGGTAAATCAGGAAAGCGATCACCAGTGACAGCATAGCCAGCAGGGCGAATGCACCGCGCCAGCCGATGACATCGGACGCAAGCGTACCGAGCGGGATGCCGAATAACATGGCCGCAGAAATACCAAAATAGACCTTCGAGACAGCAGCGCCGCCTTTGCCAGGACCTGCGATTTGTGTTGCCGTTTCACTGGCAGTTCCCCAGAACACAGGCAGCGCCAGCGCTGGCAGCAGACGTGCCGCAGCAAGTACCCAGACATTTGTTGCGACGGCTGCCAAGCCGTTGGACACGGCAAACAGCAGCAAAATTGCAACAAACAGGCGCTTGCGCTCGAAGTGAGCAAGGGCGGCCGTCAGAAACGGCCCGCACACCATCACCACCACGGCGAACAGTGTTACAAATTGCCCCGCAGTGGTAACAGAAATACCAAGGTCACGCGCGAGTGCCGGCAGCAGGCCGATGATGAGAAATTCTGTAG
>CANIFC010000352.1 GCA_947466695.1 Oxalobacteraceae bacterium
GGTAGACGGAAAGGATGCGCTATCAAAATTAACGGGACAAAAAATACATCTGATTATTTCTGACGTAAACATGCCAAACATGGACGGTATTACCTTCGTTACAGAAGTAAAAAAACTCCCTTTATACAAATTTACTCCAATCATTATGCTCACTACAGAATCTCAGGAAGGCAAAAAACTTCAGGGACAAGCAGCAGGCGCCAGGGCATGGGTAGTTAAACCATTTCAGCCGGCGCAAATGCTCGCGGCGGTTTCTAAACTGATCTTGCCTTGAAGGGGAATCGGCATGGAAATGCTTGTGATCACCGGTGAACTAACCATCTATACAGCCGCATCTGAAAAACTCAATCTGCTGTCATGTCTGGAAAAAAATGATGATCTTGAAATTAATCTTTCGCAAGTTTCGGAAATAGACTGCGCAGGATTGCAAGTCCTGATTGCGTTAAAACAAGAAGCTACACGGTCGCACAAAAAACTTCACTATTCCATGCATAGCAAAGCGGTTTTGGAAGTTTTAGAAATGACCAATATGAGCGCCAGTTTTGGCGATCAGATCATTCTGACTTAGTATGCTCGCCCGGAGATAGATTGTATGAATTTCGAAGAAGAAATGAAGGCTGCACTTGACACGTTTGTGATCGAGAGCGGAGAGTTGCTACAGGATATGGAAGACGGATTACTTGGGTTGGAGCATGACGAGAATCCGGTTGATGCCATTGGCGCCATCTTTCGTGCCGCACATACCATCAAAGGGTCATCCGGCCTGTTTGGCCTCGATCATATTGTGCTTTTTACGCATGTTGTAGAAAGCGTACTCGATAGGTTGCGCAACGAAGAAATTATCGTTTCTTCTGATCTTATTGCAACCCTTCTGCCATGTTGCGATCACCTTAGCTCTCTGATTAACGGGGTTGCAGCGGGGGTAATGCAAGCGACGTCAGATCAGAGCATAACAGGAGCTCAACTACACATACGCTTACGCCGTTTTCTCAGCGCAAGCGACGAAATATCATCAGGCTCAGCTCTTGCTGAGCGCTATGCCGAGACGACATCGGACTCTGTGGGCGGTGAAGCCATCGATAGCGGCAATTGGTATCTATCCTTGCGTTTTGGAGCAGAGTGCCTCCGTAATGGAATGGATCCTTTGTCCTTCATACGGTATCTAAGCACTTTAGGTGACGTCATTAATCTGATCACGATTACCGATACGCTTCCTCGGATCGAGAGCATGGATGCTGAAACCTGTTACCTTGGTTTTGAAGTTATCCTAAAAAGTAATGCGACCAAGGAAGCGATTGAAAACGTCTTTGAATTTGTTCGTGAAGACAGTGTTATCCGGATCGTACCGCCAAACAGCAAGATTGATGAATACATCGACATCATCAATGCACTACCCGATGATCATGAACTGCTCGGTGAAATTTTAATCAAAAGTGGCGTTCTGACCAAGAACGAACTGGAAGCATGCCTTCTGTTGCAGGAGCAACGGCGTAGCTCAGGCGAGCATCAAGACCATTCGGTACCAATTGGTGAAATTCTAGTCCGGCAAGAAATGTTGCAGGAGCCGATATTAACTGCCGCATTAAATAAGCAACAGCAGGTAAAAGATACCAAGGCGCGCGAAAAACAAAATATCCGGGTCGATGCAGAGCGGCTCGATAAACTGATTAATTTAGTGGGGGAACTGGTTATTGCCGGAGCTGGCACCAATTTACGCGCCAGTAAATCACACGACATTGCCTTGCTTGAATCAACAAGCGAAGTGATGCGTCTGGTGGAAGAGGTTCGTGATAGCGCATTGCAACTACGCATGGTGCCGATAGGAAGTACGTTTAGCCGATTTCAGCGCGTGGTTCGCGATGTCAGCATCGAACTTGGAAAAGACATTGTGCTGGAAATTTCTGGCGGCGATACTGAAGTTGATAAATCGGTAGTCGATAAAATTGGCGATCCTTTGATGCATCTGGTGCGCAACTCAATGGATCACGGAATAGAGACGCCCGCCACACGCATTGCCTTGGGTAAGCCGGCACAAGGTACTCTATTTCTGAACGCTTACCATGAGTCAGGCAGTATTGTTATTGAGGTTGGCGATGATGGCGGCGGACTCAACCGCGATAAAATTTTGGCCAAAGCGCTGGAACGCGGCCTGGTCTCGGCAAGCGCCAATTTGAATGATAAAGAAATCTATGCATTGATTTTTGAAGCTGGATTCTCAACGGCAGATCAAATTTCCAATTTATCCGGACGTGGCGTCGGTATGGATGTCGTCAAACGTAATGTCACTTCTTTACGCGGCACCATCGAAATCGACAGTCAGGCCGGAGCCGGTACCACTATGCGCATACGGATGCCATTAACCCTTGCCATCATCGACGGCTTTCTGGTCGGAGTTGGTACCTCCTCGTTCGTGGTGCCACTCGACAACGTCATTGAATGTCTGGAGCTGCCAAGAGAATGTGAAGATTGTGATTTTATGGATTTACGTGGTGAAGTACTACCGTTCATCCGCATCCGTAATTTGTTCAATATTGAAGACGATGTGCCGCGGCGTCAAAACGTGGTGGTGGTTGGTTATGGTGAGAATAAGGCCGGGCTGGTAGTTGACGTGCTGCTTGGCGAATTTCAGACCGTGATCAAGCCGCTGGGTAAATTATTCGTTCACTTGCAGGGCATAGGCGGTTCGACGATTCTCGGTAGTGGTGAAGTCGCCCTCATTCTGAGCATCTCGGCCATGTTGCAGCAGTACACCAAAAAGGCCCAACAACAGTACTTGCCAAGCCCCGCTACCGGATAGGGCGATTGCAATTTGCATGATGGGTATCTCACAGCCGCAGACTAATTTTTTTGATGTATTTCCTCTTCAAGGATTTCAGCATGAGCATGCGTAATTTAAAGTTTGTTGGGCTACACGGCATCTCAGCTGCCCGCCTTCCAGTCAGTGGCGAACTGGGGCTGATTCTGGAGCTCTTCTCATTGGGCGAATTGGTTACGGCAGAAATGGCCGCCGGTATCGCGGTCACGGCAATAGCACAAGGAGAATCTACATGAAACAAGGGACGATACAACTGGTTCAGGACTCCTGGAAAGAAGTGGCAAAGATTACGCCGCAAGCTGCGGAACTTTTTTATAAAAACTTGTTTGAAGCAGATCCTTCTTTACGGCGTTTGTTCAAAGGCGACATGCAGGCGCAAGGTAAAAAATTGATGCAAATGATCGGTGCAGCGGTGGGCAAGCTTAACGATCTAAATAGCCTGGTCCCTATCCTTCAGTCACTGGGGCAACGTCACGTTGACTATGGTGTTAAGGCAGTCCACTACCAAACCGTTGGCGCAGCCTTGCTCAAGACACTAGGGCAGGGGTTGGGCGGCGCTTTTACCCCATCGGTGAAAGCTGCGTGGACAGAAGTTTACGGGGTCATGTCAGAGACGATGATCCAAGCATCAAAATCACAATTATCACTAAGGAGTACTGCCATGAGTCAGAAGAGCCCGTCCTTTCTTGCAAAAATGTTTAGCGGCGAGCAGCTAGAGCAACGAAATGAGGAGATCGAGCGCTTGCAGCGTGAAGTGGCAGAGCGCGATGCAGAGCTCGCTGAGATGGGGGCACTGCAGGCACAATTACAGGAGCGTGATGCTCAACTTGCGGCGGTGAGTAAGGCGCAAGCCATGATCGAATTCAAACTAGATGGAACTATCATCACTGCTAATGAGAATTTTTTGCGGACGATGGGTTACTCCTTGGACGAAA
>CANIFC010000353.1 GCA_947466695.1 Oxalobacteraceae bacterium
AAGGTTAGTGAAAATCGAAAGTCGCAGCATGAGGCAAACAATGCTCAAGAAAAAGTATATTTTGAGGAAATAATGGATATACGGAGACCCGTTGGTCCGACAAAATTACCTAGCGATGGAGACCTAAGAACACAGTCCGATGCGCAGTCCGACCTAGATAAAGAGCAATTTCGTGACAACCCTTGGTAAGTCAAAATTTCATGCCATGTCAAACTCCACCTGATGCGTACAGTGAAATTCGATGGGGAGTAAGCAGCGCTTGGCCGCTAACCGTACCTGCGACAACGCCAAATATTTAATCAAGTGCTACCTTTGAAATTAAAAAGATGGCACCAACCAGGTGCACAGATAAATGTTATTCAACAGTAAAACTAATGTAAAGTTGCAAATTCATAATCACTAGGAGTTGCTCCATGCGAGTTGCCTCACTTGCGTTAGAAAACTTCCGAGGTATCAAGAACGGATTCATAATTTTCCGCCAACACACGGTTCTTGTTGGTGCCAACAACACCGGGAAGAGTACAGTCATTGAAGCACTGACTTTACTGCTGGGAAGAGATAGGCTGATTCGGGAGCTAACCGAGCATGACTTTTTCGGCTCGAACCCTCAACCGGCCGACAGAATAAAGCTTGTTGCAACTATTTCTGATTTTGAAGGTGATACGCCGGAACGGCATACGGATTGGTTTCGTGAGGGTCGCGCAATCCCCAAATGGCTTGACGAAAAAACCGGTACGGTCCACCCCGCGCGTACAGATGCAAGTTGGCGTCTTTGTTGTCAGGTAGCAGCCCAGGCGTATTTCGATAGCGACTCTCTGTCTGTCGAGATGATTCGCTACTTTCACGACCACGACAATCCCATCGACCCTTTTTCTGGCGACTCCCCGGTTCCAGTACCGGGTAAGTTAATTCAGCAGTTCGGATACTTTCTTGTGCGGGCAAACCGCAGTTGGGATAAGGTTTTTTCATGGGGAAGCGAACTTTTCCGTCGTACTGTCCATGTAGCGGCGGCGCAACCATCAGCCGCGATTTTGGCTGAACGGGACAGACTGCGGGTCCCTGAGCATCCGATTGAGAATGATGTCCAAATTGCTCCTCTCATCGCGAACGTAAATAAGGAACTTGCTCGTTGCATCGCGAACTCTCCTAAGCTTCAACTCAGGCTGACAAGCACGGACAGTAAGTCAGTCCTAGATGCAGTGGCGGCACATTTTGCGGTGCCGGGTGGTCACAGCATACCGGCGGCGCGCCAGGGAAGTGGCCTGATTTCTCTTCAAGGGCTGATGCTACTTCTTGAATTGGGCCGAGTCAGAGCGGCAGCAGGAGACGGATTCATCATGGCCCTCGAAGAACCAGAAATTCACGTGTCACCTGCAACACAGCAGCAACTTGTACATCGTGTGCAAGGACTATCAACGCAAACGTTTATCACCACGCACTCCCCATCAGTAGCCGCACTTGCAGACCCGACTTCAGTTCTGCTGCTTCGAAACGTCGAGGGTGTTCTTGTTGCCGAGCCATTCCTCCATGCGCCTCTGACGCCGACCGCGCAGGCGTGGGAACGACGATTTTTCCAGCAGATGCGGGTGGAAGTAATGTCGAGTTTGATGCACCCTTCGATTCTCGTGCCAGAGGGAAGAGCCGATTACTTCCTTCTCCGAACTGTGTTACGCCCGCTGGTCTTGTACGACGGATGGGACATGACGATGGAACATTCTTTTGGGCTCGAGGTGGGCATAGTTCCCACTGAAGATGCGAAAGTCATCCAGACATATCAAGCCCTCTCAAGAATGCATGGGGCCGTTGGATGTTTAGTGGATGGCGATGCGGCAGGGAGAACGTACGCCTCAGAGCTATTGGCAGTGGCAGTACCCCCAAAGACCATTTTGCGGTGGAATGACGGAGCTATGGTCGAAGACATTATTGGATGGGTTTTAGAAGCAGGAGGCGTGGATGTTATGCCCGGCCTTAGAGTTCTTAAAGACCCTCCGCCACAATCTATTGCTCAGGCTGTCGATTACTTGAAGGCCAAGAAAGTTGACATCGTAGCCTATGAAACTATTGCGGACGTAATAGCTAATGACGAGGGTTGCCGCGCTCGGGCAGCTCGCCTGTTTAGCGACATGGCGGCCGCGTCTAAGGGTCTCCAATCCCAGCACTTTCAAAAGGATGTCAATGGCGTTTGGGTCTTCCAACGATGAGCATTCAATTTTTCTCGGGAGGTGCTGGTTGTGGGAAGACATACCAAGTAATGCTCGCCCTTAAAGAGCACCTTCACCAAGTTCCATTGTTAGACGGACAGAAAGTGCTTGCTCTGACGTACATGCATGGTTCGCGCCGACGGCTGCACGAGCGTCTATCGGGAATCAAACAGGTATCCAATAATTTTGAGTGTCTAGTCATAGACAGTATGGCTTGGCGCGTGGTTTCGCGCTGGAGGTCATTGTTGGCTTCGATGGGATTCAATTTCCCAGTAGTAGGAGAGTTCAATCGTGTGTGTGAAGGCGCGGCGCTGCTGCTAGCCGAGGACATTGTATCGAAATGGGTTGCGGCCACCTATCCAATCATGATTCTGGACGAGGCGCAAGATTTAGACGCGGTTCGACTTAGCATCGTGCAGGCATTGTCCAGGCATATCGAAATTATTGCAGCAGCTGATGAGTTCCAATGTCTAGAGCCAACATTACGACCTAATCCGGCATGCACATGGTTGAAAGGGGCGTGTGTACCAGAGAACTTAGTTGTTCCGCGACGAACAAATATACGCGAATTGTTAGATGCGGCGCATGCAATCCGTTCCGGAAATGCACCGGTGTCTGGGCGTGAGTTTCAAATCGCTCCAACAGCTCGCGCAGGCCTAGCTGGAACATATCTTTCCAATGCCCTTGCGTGGTATGGACGTGGCCAGAACGTTGCTATCATCACGCCGGCAACTGGGCGATTTCCTACGGATATCATCAATTGGGTGGCTGCAAACCGCACCAGGCAAAATAACGGCACATTCCAAATAAAGTGGGAGCATTCTGAATCTCAGGCGATTGCCAAGTACCTGGAAGGTCTAGTGCTTCCAGCGCGGTCGGACGCTGCGTATTTCAAGGGCGTTATCGCAGCAATGGGGGATGACCGCACCACCAAGGATGTGGAGCACTGGCTTGATGTCCAACGGCGTACGCAAGGGCGCACCGAATTCAACGGAGAAGACATTGTCGAAGCTATTCAGCAGTCGTTCTCTAACCGAAAGCACAGCCCATCAACGGCTCAACGGGTACCGCTAGCAATGACAATTCATGGAGCAAAGAACAGAGAATTTGATATGGTAGTGGTACTTTGGCCCGCAGCTATGACCGGCAACGTAGACCAGAAGCGGCGGCTATTGTACAACGCCGTGACGCGAGCCAAATCACGATGCTTGGTACTAGTACAAGCACAGGCGGCTCTCATGCAGCCTCCATTTACTTAGTTGTTGACGATGCTAGTTCACTGCTTCATACATTTAACATAAAACAGAGGCCAACCTATCAACCACTTTGAAACTCAGTGGATGGTGGAGACTCTGGATTATGGACTCATCGTTGAAGCAATTTAAAAATGCTTTTCCTGCAAAACTATCGGAAGTACCCGCGCGTGCATAGCTAAGCCTCGCGCTCCAGTCTGCAGACCCGCAGCATGACGCCCTCTAAGATGTCGTCACTCACGAGTGTCCGTTAAATAGCTCAATCATGGGCTCGAACTTTGCATCGACAGAATTAG
>CANIFC010000354.1 GCA_947466695.1 Oxalobacteraceae bacterium
CTGATAGAAGCGTCCAGAACCCTGGGCAAATCCGATCTGCAGACCTTGCTGCGCGTACTGCTACCGAATATCAAATCGGCCTTGCTGGCGGGAATCGTGCTCAGTTTCGCGCACACCATCGGTGAATTTGGCGTAGTCCTGATGATAGGCGGAAACATCCCGGGAGTGACAAAAGTGGCCTCGATCGCTATTTATGATGAGGTGGAAAGCCTAAATTATGCGGCAGCCCATTTTTACGCAATGGTGCTCTTTGCTGTCAGTTTTGCAGTGTTGCTGCTGGTCTACACCACGAACCGGCGCTACTTAAGCCCTTTTTCACGCTGATACATCATTTACTGTGCATGAGTGACCTACCCCAATGCTTGAATTAGATCTGCAGAAACAGCTGAACAGCGCCTCAGGCACAGTGCAGCTTGACGTACAAATACGCATAGAGGCGCAAGCGTTTATTACCTTGTTTGGTCCCTCTGGTGCAGGCAAGACGACACTTTTAAGGATGCTTGCCGGACTGACCAAACCCGACCATGGCCAACTTCTCATTGATGGTGTGCCCTGGTTTGATAGCGCAAAAAAAATTGACCTGCCACCACAGCAACGCTCGATCGGACTGGTTTTTCAAGACTACGCCCTCTTTCCCAACATGAGCGTGCATGCCAATGTGGCGTATGCAGCGCACAAGGGGCAAGCCGACTGGATAAAACGCTTATTGTCGATGACTGGCTTAACGCAATTGCAAGACCGTCTGCCCGCCACCTTGTCCGGCGGACAAAAACAGCGCGTGGCACTGGCAAGGGCATTGGCGCGCAAGCCGCGCTTGCTCCTGCTTGACGAACCGCTTTCTGCGCTCGACGGACAATTGCGGGCACAATTGCAGGATGAATTATTGGAACTACATCAGGAATGTGGCTTAACCACGGTCTTGGTCAGTCATGACATCGGTGAGGTGTTTAAACTCTCCTCACAAGTGCATCAACTCGAACAGGGGAAAATATTCAGGTCAGGTACGCCCTCTGAAGTATTTTTGCAACAGCGATTATCCGGCAAATTGAACCTGAACGCACAAGTGCTGGCGATTCGCAAGGAGGAAGTCATCTATGTCCTCTCGATACTGATTGCGCAGGACATTATCGAGATTATCGCAACGGCCGACGAAGTTGCCGGATTAAAGGTCGGCGACCAGATCTCCATTTCAACCAAAGCGTTTAGCCCTTTGATATTTCGTAATGGCAGATCAGGCTAGTTTGCAGCGCAACACATACTTCTTGAAACCACTATTGAACCTGCCGTCAATGCGCTGACGGCCGGCACCATGTACCAGCCGTCAGAAAATCCTGCATCTTGAAGCGCTTGATGGCTTGCGCCAGCGCTTTGGATTTATTCCGGGGTCAGACCCATAACGTGAGAAAAGCCGCCGTCAACATAGGTAATTTCACCGGTGATTCCGCTAGCCAATGGGGACAGCAGGAAAGCGGCGGTATTACCCACTTCTTCGATCGTCACATTACGGCGCAACGGTGCATGCTCTGCCACGAAGCCGAGTAATTTACCAAAATCCTTGATGCCGCTGGCCGCCAGTGTCTTGATTGGACCTGCCGAAATACCATTGACGCGAATACCGCGCTTACCAAGATTTTCTGCCAGATAGCGTACGCTCGCCTCGAGTGAAGCCTTGGCAAGTCCCATCGTGTTGTAATAAGGAATCGCGCGGATCGCACCCAAATAGGTTAATGTCAGCAGAGAAGAGTCTTCACGCAACATCGGCAATGCCGCTTTCGCCAATGCAGGAAAACTGTAGGCTGAAATATCATGCGCGATCTTGAAGGCTTCGCGTGAAAATCCATCCAGAAAATCGCCGGCAATGGCTTCCCGCGGGGCGAAACCAATTGCATGCACCAAGCCATCGAGATGATCCCAGGACTTGGCCAGATCGGCAAATACGGCATCAATCTGCTCATCGCTGCTGACGTCGCAATCAAAAATCAACTCACTGTCAAATTCTTTGGCGAAATCGGCAATACGCGCCTTGAAACGCTCACCCACGTAAGTAAATGCCAGTTCGGCACCCTCACGTTTGCAAGCTTGTGCAATGCCGTAGGCAATGGAACGGTTGGACAGCAAACCGGTAATCAGAATTTTTTTGCCTTGCAGAAATGCCATGGTAACTCCAGGTGCTAACCCAACGTTTGTGCGGCTACCGGACTGAAAAGCCGACGGGAACCGTCTAATAATTGGATTAAGGTTTTATGACGTTTATTTTTTACTTTTATGCTTTTATGCTTTTATGCTTTTATGCTTCTAATACAGCAACATTTTATCCCGATACGGTGTCCGCTCATAATGAACGTTGCCTCAGCAGGTCGGAATTGTAGTTGTTCACGCCTGATCGGGCAAATAGTAAATCAACATTTATCCAAAAATTGCGCCGCAATAACCTCACTCAGACAGATTTATTTCTTTTTACTACCAAGCCGGCTTTCCTTGCCTTGCATCAAATTACCAATATTTGTGCCATGACGGTAGATCAACAAGCCGCTCATGACGAAAATCGCCAGCAGCAAGGGACCCGGACCGAACAATAAGCCATAAAAAAATGGTGCAAAAATAGCGGCAACCAAAGCGCCCAGCGAAGAGTAACGAAACGCATACACGACCACTACCCAGGTAACTAATGTCGCCAGACCCAGCCAGGGATTCACGCCCAGTAAAATACCCAGTGCGGTCGCCACGCCCTTACCGCCGACAAATTTAAAGAAGACAGGCCACAAGTGTCCCAGAAAAACAGCGATCGCCACCAGCGCTGTTGCAGTTTCACCCAGGCCAAAACGGTCGCCATAAGTGAGCGTGAGCCAAACAGCGAGCCAACCTTTCGCACCGTCGCCGAGTAAAGAGAGAACAGCGGCAACTTTGTTACCGCTGCGCAGCACATTGGTGGCACCCGGATTTTTTGAGCCGTACGTGCGGGGATCGGACAAGCCGAAAAGCTTGCTGACCACGACCGCAAATGAAACCGATCCCAATAAATAGGCTGCCACGATTGCCAGTAAAGTATTCATCACTCTTTATTCCTTTTTTTGACTTACACAGTCATTTTTTTAATTTATTAACAGCATGTAATGGAACCCGGCGCTCTAGTCTTCCAGGGCGCAAATGACACTGCGGGCAGAAAGGAGCGTTTGCAGCAGCACCGGATGTAGCGCAATGAGATAACCACGCTTGCCGCCGTTGATATAAATTTTGTCCAGCAGAAGAATACCCTGTTCAACATAGACTGGCATGGCTTTTTTGATTCCGAACGGGGAAGTTCCGCCCACCATATAGCCCGAATGTCTTTGTGCAACTTCAGGCTTGCACTGCTCCACTGATTTGCAACCGATCTGACGCGCCAAATTTTTAGTCGAGACTTTACAGTCGCCAAACATCAGCACGATCATTGGTTTAGCCTGATCATCCTGCATCACGAGCGTTTTTATCACAAGGTGCTCTTCCACTCCCAGCTCGCGGGCAGACACCGAAGTGCCGCCATGCTCTTCATAGCCATAGGGATGTTCGCTAAATTCAGCGCCGTTCTTGCGTAAAAATTGTGTCGCTGGCGTCTGTGACACATGTTCTTTTTTTGCCAAAATTTTTCTCTTTCCTGTAGCGACCTGAACTGTCCTGATTATAGCGGTGTGTCTTTATTGATAGATAAAATTCTTGCCTGTCATTCATGCAAAATTTACCAAATGTTTACCAGATGTCA
>CANIFC010000355.1 GCA_947466695.1 Oxalobacteraceae bacterium
CTGATGATGCACTCACCGTGCTGTCAGCCTTCTTGACAATCTCAGGCAAGACGTATCATCCCGGCTGCTACGGTTTGATGTGTCACTTCATCGATCAGGATGAAAGCGCCGGTCGTGCGTAAATCATCGTAGGCGTCAGCCGCCAGCGCTTGCTGCACGTTGATGGTGACTCTGGCGATATCGTTTAGCTGCAAGCTGGTGGCGGGACGACGTTCCTGGGTGTTGATATCGAGGAGTGTATCGATTGCAGTCACTTTGGCGGCGACCTGACGCGTCGTGTGCTTGAGCCAGTAGCGGCGACGGACATCGAGCGCATCTTCTGAGAGCCAGCATAAATCTGCCTGTACCGTCTTGAGCAGTGTGGCAGGACGGTCAGCCGAAGCAAGCATGTCACCACGCGAGATATCGAGGTATTCATCCAGCAGGATCGTCACTGACTGGCCGACAACGGCCGATTCCAGCGAGCCGTCAAGCGTCTGGATATCTTTGACGGTTGCGCTCTGGCCGCCGGGCTGGACAATGAGCTTGTCGCCCTTGCTGACTTTTCCGGCCTCAATACGGCCCATGTAACCGCGGAAATCATTGGCTTCATGCCCATTGTGACGCGCTACCAGTTGAACCGGAAAACGCAAGGGTTCATCGTGGCATTCGTCATAGACGCTCAGTGATTCGAGCAGTTCAATGAGGGTCGGCCCTTTGTACCAGGCCAGTTTTTCGCTTGCGGTCACGACGTTGTCGCCGGCCAGTGCCGACAAGGGAATCGGGATGATGTCTTTCAGGCCCAGCTGAACGGCAAATTCCTGATAGGCCGCGACAATACGGTCGTAGACGGTCTGATCATAATTGACCAGATCCATCTTGTTGACCGCAACCACGATATGCTCGATTTTCAGCAAATGCGCAATGGTCGAGTGGCGTTTGGTCTGGGTCAGCAATTCAACACTGCCGTCGTCGCCCAACTTTACCTTGGAAACGTCGATCAGGATGATGACCGCATCGGCAGTCGAGGCGCCGGTCACCATATTGCGCGTGTACTGTTCATGGCCAGGTGTGTCGGCAATGATGAACTTGCGCTTGGGTGTGGCAAAGTAGCGGTAGGCCACGTCAATAGTGATGCCTTGCTCGCGTTCGGCTTCGAGACCGTCGGTCAGCAATGACAGGTCAATCGTGTCACCCACGGTGCGCTTATGCTTGGCGCGTGACATGGCGTCGAGCTGGTCAGCAAAAATACCCTTGCTGTCAAACAGCAGGCGACCGATCAGTGTGCTCTTGCCGTCATCGACCGAACCTGCGGTGATGAAGCGCAGCAGGCCGCGCTCTTTGGGCGTGCTGGCCGTGCCTGAAACCGCTGCCACGGCAGCGCTTGAATTAACTGTGCTCATTAGAAATATCCTTCTTTTTTACGTTTTTCCATGGACGATTCTGATGTCTGATCGTCCATGCGCGTTGCGCCGCGTTCAGTAATCTGGGTCACGGCCGTTTCGGCAATGATGGCGTCCACCGTGGCAGCATCGGATGATACCGGGCAGGTGCAGGAGATGTCGCCGACGGTACGGAAGCGCACGATCTGGGTCTCTACCGTTTCACCTTCGCGTGCCGGGGTCAGGTCTGTTAATGGTACTAACAAGCCGTTACGCGGGATGACCTGGCGTTCATGGGCGAAGTAGATCGACGGCAGTTCGAGTTTTTCGCGGGCGATGTATTGCCAGACGTCGAGTTCTGTCCAGTTGGAGATTGGGAAGACGCGCATGTTTTCGCCTGGATGAACACGCGTGTTGTACAGGTCCCAGAGTTCAGGGCGCTGTGCTTTCGGGTTCCATTGGCCAAACTCGTCACGGAATGAAAAAATCCGTTCTTTAGCGCGGGCTTTTTCTTCGTCACGCCGTGCGCCACCCATGCAGGCATCAAATTTGTGTTCGGCGATGGTCTCGAGCAAGGTCACCGCTTGCGCAGCATTACGCGAATCGGTGGCAGGATTACGCAGGCGTACCGTACCGCGCCGGATGGATTCTTCCACTGAGCCGACGATCAGGCGTTCGCCCAATTCAGCCACTTTTTTGTCACGGAAGGTGATGACCTCGGCAAAATTATGGCCGGTGTCGATGTGCACTAGCGGAAACGGGAATTTACCCGGACGAAAGGCTTTTTCAGCGATACGCAACATCACGACCGAATCCTTGCCGCCGGAAAACAGCAGTGCAGGATTGCCACATTCAGCCGCCACTTCACGCATGATGTGGATGGCTTCCGATTCCAGCCAGTCGAGATGGCGATTGCTCGCGGCATCCATAAAATGATTTTCTACTGCGCTATTCATACGATTTACTTTCTGCTAAATTTTTAGCGGATTTTTTATACGGCTTGCTTGATGCGGATCAATTTGCCATCGACGACATGCAAACCGCATTCTTTTGATTCCGGATTCTCCCACCACCAGCGGCCGGCGCGCACGTCTTCGCCGGGTTGTATGGCACGGGTGCAAGGTTCGCAACCGATCGAGGGGTAACCTTTATCATGCAGCGGATTGTAAGGCACATTGTTACTGCGGATGTAGTGCCAGATATCTTCTTCTGACCAGTCCGCCAGCGGATTGAATTTTTGCATGCCGTGCGCCGTGTCGTCCTCTTGCACGTCCAGTTCGGTACGGGTGCTTGACTGGCTGCGGCGTTGTCCCGTCACCCAGGCTGTATTGCCAGAGAGGGCGCGGTTCAATGGCTCTATCTTGCGTATGCGGCAGCATTCCTTGCGCATCTCGACACTTTCGTAGAAGGCATTGAGGCCATTGGTGGCAACGTAGTTTTCCACTGCGGCAGTTTGCGGCTTGAATAGTGCCACTTCGCTGCCATAGGTTTCCCTGATGCGGTCCAGCATGCCCAGCGTTTCGGCGTGCAGCCGACCCGTTTCAAGCGAAAAAATACCGATCGCCAGCTTGTTTCGCAAGATCAGGTCGGTGAGTACCATGTCTTCGGCCGCCAGACTGGAGGCAAATACCGCCGGCGTAAAGTCGTTGGCAATACGTGCCAGTATTGCGCTGGTGGCACTCAGGCGGGTTTCAAAGGTAGTTACGTCATTCATAGCGGTAACCCGCGACGATCTTCACGCCGGAACAGGGGATTTTTTTCATCCCATGAAGTCTGGTATTTCTCACTGAAGTCGGTCAGGCCTTTGAGCGCATCGTGAATGCTTCTGTCTTCACGTGTCGCAAAAGCGTTGAAGCCAACCCGCTGCATGTAGAACAGCTGGTCACGCAAGACGTCGCCGATGGCACGCAACTCGCCTGTGTAGCCCTGACGCGCACGCAGGTTGTGGGCAATCGAGTAGCCACGGCCATCGGAAAATTTAGGGAAATCGACTGCCAGCAAATCAAACAGCGCTGCATCGGCACCCAAATCTTTGGCCTGTTCGGCGCTGTTGAACCAGACCGCCAGATCTTTTGATTGCTCTAGCCGCGTCATGAGTGCCTCGCGCTGCAGCAGCCATACCTGTAACGGAATGATCTGTTTGCCGGCAGGTACGTCAACGGCGTCAGGCGTTTCGCCTTCGGCCAGGCGCATCAGGGTCCAGTCGTCCGGCACGATGGCTTTGTCTTTGATAATTTCACGCATATTCTGCTCTTTCGGTACGAAACCTGGTTTGATACTTATAAAGGACACGCAAACGACACTCAATAGGAAACAACGGTGCCAGCATCTTCGCCGTGGTGTTCCAGCGTCTTGATGGGCGTGGCATAGACATATTC
>CANIFC010000356.1 GCA_947466695.1 Oxalobacteraceae bacterium
AATATTGACAAATTAAGGCCTAACCCAGCGTTAATAGGCACTGTTTCCGGTCCAGCCTTTCAATGCCGTCCAGACGATGATGCGTACATCCATCCAGAATGACCAATGCCGTATGTAGTACAAATCAAACTGCACGCGTTGTGCCATCTTGTCGAGCGTGTCGGTTTCACCCCTTAACCCGTGAATTTGCGCCCAACCGGTGATTCCTGGCTTTACCCGGTGCCGCAACATGTAAAGATCCATCTGATCCTTGTATAAATCGTTGTGTTGCAGGGCATGCGGACGCGGACCTACGATTGACATGTCGCCTAGCAAGACGTTGATGAACTGGGGTAGTTCATCGAGGCTGGTACGGCGCATGAATTTTCCGAAAGGTGTCACACGGTCGTCGTTTTTTGTCGCTTGCCTGAGCGGGCCGGTAAGTACGGCATTTTCAGCATGCAATTTCATGGTGCGAAATTTGTACACGCTAAAAAGTTTTCCATTGAGTCCATGCCGGTACTGTTTAAAAAAAACCGGACCGGGGGAGTTTTTCTTGATCTTGATTGCAATGACGGCAAATAAAGGCGCAAGTACAATTAATACTGCCATGGCGAACAATTTATCGAAAATGTCTTTGGCGGTACCGCTTAATCCGCTGGAAACCGGACGATTCAAATCCACGGCTGGGAATCCCAGGAAATCACCGATTTCGCTACTCAAGATGCGGATACTGAATGTGTCTGGAACCCAGCGGATGTCAACTAGCGCATTTCTCAGTAGATATTGTAATTGCTGGGGCTCAATCACCGAGTTGACGGAGAGGGCAATCCAGATTTCATCGACATGATTACTCTCAACAAATTCTGGCAGATCACGAATGCTGGTCAGGATTTTTACGCCCGGTTGTCCGGTTGACGCTACAGTGCGATCTTCCGGATAAATGGCGAGTACCTCGTAGCCATACCAATTTTGTGTTTTTGCGCGACGGTGCATTTCTTGCCCGACTGCACCATAGCCGACAATCACGACCCGTTTTTGATTCAGTCCATTTTTTCGAAAGTGCCTGAATACTGCGTGAATCAGCCAACGGACCGTAACGACAGACAGTGTCCCCAAAAGGAACCAATAGAATAACCAGAGCCGGGAAACCTCTCCGCTACGATGAATGAGAAAACTGAAGATCAGGCCAGTCATTAGAGTGAGTGCCCATGACAGGCCAATATTGAAGATCATTTTGGAAGGTTTCCTGCCGCGCCAAGTCCGGTAAATACCCATTTTTTCAAATACTGCAAAGGCGAGAAAACTACACAGGTAAAGCAAGGTTGTATGGATCTGCGTAGTTTGTACGACCGGACTGCTGAAGTGAATGGCGCTCGCCAGTTCGCCAGCGATAATTAAGGTCATTACATCGAGCGCACGCATCACAATTTCTAGCGTCGTTGAATTTTTCCCGATTAAATCATCCATGAGTGACAGCTATCCCGAGGCTAATATGACAGAAAAATCTCGCGCATCCGCTAACAAAGTTATACCGGAGCAACCTCCACTCCCAGCATGAACTTATCGAAAAAGCACTGCACAGGTAGATTTACATGTCATTTTTTTGGTTGAAAAAGTTTTTAAAGGATATTGAGTGAGTTTTCTGAAGCTAAAAAAGTCGGTAAAAAATTCGGTAAAAAATTCGTACTTCCTACCTGAAAACACTAAAAATAGTGATGGCAGCACGTTAGTTATCAAAAAACAGTGACGATGTTTCATCACTGATGCCCAAGCCAAAATTGCTTTGCTTTTCGGGGTACTGCGATTACCAACACTTTGTGCACAACACAAAAATCATGAGGTTTTTACAAATTTTTGCAACCGCTACCCCCCATGAATACAAGATTCTGATCGGTTAATTGTTGACAATAGTCAAATGAATTTGGTGTCAAAAAAAATGCTCTCAGGCTCAGGTTTTACTTAACAAATTTACTTGATAGATTTTTTGTAGGTGGCTGCTTAAATCTGGTCGGTCTCAAGTAGTAAGTGCAACCTTGAACATTTTTAAAGAGATAGCCGAAGGCTTTGTTGTTGTAAGTGCGCATAAAAGCGTTTTTTCTTGACAATTGGCAAAGCAGATTACTTTTCAAAATATAAACTTTCTTCAAGTGGCAAAGAAAACCAATGAATAGTCAGGGATTTATTTTGTTGCTTTTATTATGTTTTCCTGTAACAGGGAGGAGTAAATCTAAAATTAGTGGGGTGGCCAGATCGTCAACGTAGAATTGTTTAATTTTTTTGGCTTGTAGCATCTTCTGTTTTGGATATTGACGAACGCATTGGATTACTTTTTAGGGGGTAGCGTTTTATGTTTGCACCATCAATGTTTTTGCAACTGAAAAAGTATGTTCTGATTCCAGTCATTTTTATTTCGGGATGTGCAAGTTCGTCCGGACCTTTGTATCATCTCGACACGTCCGGCAATGAGGCCAATCAGACAGTACCGGTCGTCAAGACGATTACACCTGAGCTGATCAAGTCGCAAAAAGAAAGCTACAGCAGACAAAATAACGACAATATTGCGCATCTGAAGGAAAAATCTTCGTCCTACCTGATTGGTAGCGGCGATATCCTTGCCATCGTTATCTGGGGACATCCCGAACTAGCCGGTACGACCATGGATACGGTGACACCCAACATGGCGACGGGCGAACTGGCGCCAACCGCAGCACCACCGGCAGGCTTTGTGGTGGATGAAAGCGGCATGCTTCAATTTCCGTATGCCGGAGAGATCAAAGTGTCCGGCCTCACAGAAGGGCAGGCGCGCAATCTTCTGGCTAGTGCAATTTCTCGCTACATCAATAACCCCAAGGTAACGCTGCGGGTTCAGGCCTACCGCAGCAAACGTGTCTATATAGATGGTGAGGTAAAAATACCCGGGCTTCTGACAGTCAACGATATTCCGATGACGCTGGTCGAGGCAATTAACCGTGCTGGAGGCGCATTACCAACGGCGGATCAAAGTCAGATTACGATCAATCGGGCCGAAGTCATTTATCGGGTCAATTTTCCGCAGATGATGAAACGGGGTGAAGATCCGGCAAAAATTATGTTGCGTAACGGTGATGTAGTCCGGGTTCCTTCTCGTGATGAAAGCAAGATTTTTGTTGCCGGCGAAGTTGTTATGCCAAAGTCACTGACCATGCACGACGGCCGTTTGACGCTCAATGAAGCACTTGGAGAGTCCGGTGGTATCAATCCGGTTACTGGAGATGGCGGTCGTGTCTACGTGGTTCGTAATATCAATAACGAGATCGTGGTCTATCAGCTCGATGCCAATTCACCTGCATCGTTGGCGATTGCAGAAACCTTTGAACTGGTACCGAAAGATCTTGTGTATGTAGCGGCGACCGCACTGACGAACTGGAACCGCACAATCAGTTTGATATTCCCAAGCGCCTTGTCGGCTGCAGTCGGAGCCACAAAGGTACCTTAAGTCTGGTGGTTTAAGGTGGGGCTTAATGCCTCAAAAATTTGTTGAGAATAGTGTAATTTATGAGATCCAAATGAAATGCAAGGCTGCAGCGAATCGGAGGTAGTACTTTGTACGTTTGTTACTGCGCCGAGAGATGATCGATCCGAATATGTTTTTATTTGAATAGCGAGCTCGTATGAAGATGCAAAATGATCAGAATTCGTTACCGGTAGTAACCGCAAACTACCCTGTTACAAACAAGGACTTGTATCAATTGTCTCCATCTTTGATACCGGTAGAGG
>CANIFC010000357.1 GCA_947466695.1 Oxalobacteraceae bacterium
AGATGCGCTTTCACGGTTTCATTGATTGTCCGGTAATACGGGATGGTCGATTCCCAGCTCATGCCGCCGATGAGTCCGATGACTTTCATTGCTACTCCTTTAGTGGTGTGTGAAAACAGGGCTGGTGCTGCCTGCCATACCATTTATATCGGTCATTGCTGATGGTATCAGCGGTATTTTTTTTCATCCGCCGATTCGCTTTGTTGTCAGTGCGTTGTCAGGTGCGTTAGCGCACAGATCCACTTTTAAAGGCTCTTTATAATCAGCCTCAACAGGAGTGAAGGAGTCACATAGTCGAACCGATTTTCACTCCACCCGCGACGTCGTCAGTAGCCGAGTTAGTAGAGGTGGCCTACCTCGATACCAGAGAAGCGTCAAACAATTACCTCGACAAAGAGCACGCGCTTCAGCGAATGGCCACACAAAATCACGCTCAATTTGCAAGGGTTTTCACCTTTTATGATTCACCTACCTCACATGATTAAATATATTCTGGTCTACCTCGTTGCCGCCCTCGTATTTTGTCTGCTCGATTTTGTCTGGCTGACGGTACTGGCAAAAGAGTTTTACCGCTCGCAAATCGGTTCGATGATGCTCGAACAGCCAAAGCTGATTCCGGCCGCAATCTTTTATGTCCTGTATTTATCCGGACTTCTTGTCTTTGCGATTATTCCGGCCCTGCGTGCCCAAAGCTGGCCACTGGCACTTATCCTCAGTGCGCTTTTAGGCCTGATCGCTTATTCCACCTATGACCTCAGTAACCTTGCCACCCTAAAAGGTTGGTCCACGTCACTGGCGTGCGTCGATATTGCCTGGGGCACGTTTGTAACAGGCGTCGCCGGCACCAGCGCTTACTTTGTCGGACGATTTTTAACTGAGCGTTAACACAGACATTAGTGCGCCCGTCAGTCTGCCGGGCGCACTAATGTTCCATGGAGCGCGCATTACCTGAACCGCGTTCGATGAAGCGCCAGCGAGACTGAAATACCAATTGTTCAGACGGAGATTTTACACACCATCCTTTGTACCAGAACCTGAACCATCATCATCATCATCATCATCATCCTTCCCCCTGCAGGGTTATTGCAGAAAATATTGATAACCTATTTATCATTTGCAGTTCACTCCGCGCCACTTCTTTCCTCCTTTTGTCGTATCCGGAGTTCCCGCACGTAAAAAATCTTTTCAACCCGGACTAGTCCATATCCATATCCATCGACGTTCATCCCAGTATAGCCACTGATTATTCGCGTTGAAAATAGCCATTATATGAACTTTGTAAAGGAGATAAAAAAATTACCCATCTGCTGCTTTAAGTATTTTTTAAGTAATTTTAATGATCGGATAAGAGATCTTCAGTAGTTCCCCGTATTGCTGTACGACACTTTTTCGTGTAACGTCTGGCGACACGATTTTTATCCTTACCTAGTCAGTCTTCGTATTTACAAACACAATTATTTTTGATTTATCAGGAAAAACAGCATGCGTAATAAATTCTTTCACTTTTCTTCCTGGGGTATCGGCAGGAAACTGTCCGGGGTCGCCTTCGGCTTGGTGATCCTTATATTTGTTGGTTTCGTTCTTGCAATCGGTAACGCGACCTTTCAGTTAATGAAAAAAAGTTCCGTGGAAGCTTTGGTGCATTTAACCCAGAGCGCCACCAGCATGCTTGATGTCTATGAGCAGAGTGTGAAAAATGATGCCGTTCGCGCCAACCATTTGCTGGAACTTCAATTTAGTCCCCAATTTTCTATCGACAGCAGCAATCAGATCGACGTTGCCGGAAAATTAGTCGACACCTTAAAAAATGGTGAGACAGTTCTCAATCTCGATACCGTCATTGTCGACAGGTTCAGTACCAGCAGCGATGCGCTTGTGACTGTTTTTCTTAAACAGGCCGACGATTTTATACGTGTCACGACTTCGGTAAAAAAAGAAAATGGTGAGCGTGCGGTCGGAACGCTACTCGATAAAACGGGCGGCGCTTATAAGCAACTGATCAAGGGACAAGAGTACGTCGGGCTCGCACATTTGTTCGGCAAAAATTACATGACCATGTACAAGCCGGTTAAAGACGCCAACGGTCAGATCGTTGCGGTGCTGTTTACCGGAATTAATGTTGATCAGTCTGTAAAAGAACTAAAAGAAAAGATCAAGGCGATCAAGATTGGTGAGACTGGCTACTTTTATGCATTGAGCGCCAAACCTGGCAAGGAATTTGGTCAATTTATGATACATCCTTATGTCGAAGGCACCAATGCGCTGGAGGCGAAAGATACTCCATCACTGGAATTTATCCGCCAGTTACTTGAAAAAAAGACGGGTGTGCTTGAATACTCCTGGCAGAATGAGGCTCAAGGTGAGACTTCTGCAAAAGATAAAATTGCTGTATTTAGCCATTCCAAGGGACTTAACTGGGTGCTGGCCGGTAGTATTTCGCTCGATGAATTGAATCGGCCAGCAAAAGAGATGCTGATCAAGTTTGCAATCATCGCCGTGATCCTTTTATTTGGCTTTCTCTGGCTGCTCTCGACCATCATCCGGCGCAGTGTCACCCTTCCGCTTGAGCAGGTTGTCGATGCGGCGCAACGGCTGGCCGTTGGTGACTTGACGGTCAAGCTCCAGTCCGACCGCCAAGATGAAATAGGCAAACTGATCGAGGCCATTAACGGCATCAGCATCGGGCTTGGCAGCGTCATCAGCGAAGTCCGTGAAGGAACTGAAACCATCAATGTCGCATCGCGCGAGATTGCCAGTGGCAATGCCGATCTTTCGGCCCGGACCGAGTCGCAGGCCAGTTCCCTGGAAGAGACCGCCAGCTCCATGGAGGAACTCACATCTACCGTGCGGCAAAATGCCGATAATGCGCGCCAGGCGAATCAGCTGGTGGTATCGGCCAGCAGCGTGGCGGTCAGGGGCGGCGAAATCGTCGGGCAAGTGGTTACTACCATGTCTGACATCAAGGTCAGCTCGGGCAAGATTGCCGATATCATCGGCGTGATTGACGGTATCGCTTTTCAAACCAATATCCTGGCGCTCAATGCGGCGGTAGAGGCAGCGAGAGCCGGTGAGCAGGGTCGCGGTTTTGCCGTAGTGGCGACCGAAGTGCGCAACCTGGCGCAACGCAGTGCCAGTGCCGCCAAAGAGATCAAGACCCTGATCGATGATTCCGTGAGCAAAGTCGATTTCGGCAGCAATCTGGTTGGTTCCGCCGGCAAGACGATGCAGGAGATCGTCAGCAGCGTTCAGCGAGTCGCAGACATCATGAGTGAAATCAGTTCAGCCAGTAACGAACAAAGCTCTGGCATTGAACAGGTGAATATCGCGATCACACAGATTGATGAGATGACCCAGCAAAATGCGGCCCTGGTAGAGCAGGCGGCAGCTGCCGCGCAGAGCATGAATGAGCAATCCGTAAAGCTATTGCAGGTGGTGGGGCAGTTCAAGACGGATAGCTCGGCTGCGTCAACGCCAGCACCCGTGTCTGTGCCGAAAAGCAAGGCGACACTGGTGCCACGCACGTCTGCAAGCAAGTTGCCAGCGGTACGCTCTGTCAGTCCCCGTTCAATCAGTTCCCCGGCACGAAAAGTTGAGCCGAGAAATGATGAGTGGGAGGAGTTTTAAAAGAGGTCGCGAGTTCAAATTCGAAGTGCAACAGAAGATTAATTGGATGGGGTGGGAAGATGCGGTAGCATCCGAACTCCCAGACCTCCCAGTCAAAGTTGCCCGAA
>CANIFC010000358.1 GCA_947466695.1 Oxalobacteraceae bacterium
ATCGTGTTTGAAGGCACGCCAGAGGACTTGCGCAACAATGAGGCCATCCGGAAAGAATGGCTGGAAGTGTAAAACAAGTAAAAAATAGGATGTGAGTAGGCAGAATCCTGACCGCCCGCCCGGGTAATAGTAATTCTTTTACGCGGGCGGGGTTCGTTTGCTGTTGAGCGATTTAAAAAATACAGATCAACGGCGGTCTACGGAAAAATCACCATCTGAAAATGGTTGTTGCGCGTTCATTCAACATTGAAATAATACGATCGTTCTATTTTTACGGTATAGTAGGGATGTATTTTTTAACCAGTTTCTATGAAGTTTTTTAGACCAAGCAAGTAGTTCATTAAGCAGAACAGAATAGTTGTAAGTTCACTGCCAGATGACAACCGACTTTCAACCCGAGGAAGAGACATGAGCGCTCAATATCAAGTCAACGGCAATATCGCCGTAATAACAATGAACAATCCACCGGTTAACGGACTGGGGCACGCCACCCGCACTGCGATTGTGGAGGGAATGAAGCAAGCCTTGAGTGACGACGCCATTAAAGCGATTGTGATTACCGGCGCAGGCAAAGCCTTTTCCGGTGGCGCTGACATTAATGAATTCAATTCCCCGAAAGCCTTTGCAGAGCCGTCTCTGCATACGGTGATTAATGTGATTGAAAACTCTAGCAAGCCAGTGATTGCAGCGATTCATAGCGTTTGTATGGGTGGTGGTCTGGAGCTGGCGTTGGGTTGTCACTATCGCGTCGCTATCGCGGGCGCGCAGATCGCGCTTCCGGAAGTGAAACTTGGCATTTTGCCAGGTGCCGGCGGTACCCAGCGCCTGCCACGTATCCTGGGCCTGGAAATGGCCTTGAACATGATCGTTTCCGGTACGCCCGTTCTTTCTGAAAAGTTGGCTAAAACAGCCTTGTTCAACCAGATGCTTGAGGGCGACTTGCTGCAAGGTGCGCTGGCGTTTGCCGCAACGGTGACGGATGTTCGTCCACTGCCACGCATCCGTGACATCCGGATTGATTATCCTCACCATGAAGGCTTCCTGCAATTTTCACGCAATACAGTACGCGCCATGTCGGGCCCTTTCCCTGCGCCGTTAAAGTGTGTGGAAGCGGTTGCAGCCGCCGTCACCAAAAAATTTGATGACGGCATGAAAGTGGAGCGCGACCTGTTTCTTGAGCTGGTCCAAACCACAGAATCAAAAGCCTTACGCCATGCATTTTTTGCCGAACGTGCCGCCAGTAAAATTCCGGATGTCCCTTCCAGTACGCCAGTGCGTCCTGTCAATCAGGTTGCCGTCATCGGTGCAGGTACCATGGGCGGCGGTATTGCGATGAATTTTGCCAATGCCGGTATTGCTGTACAGATTCTTGAAATGAAACAGGAAGCGCTCGATAAAGGTCTGGCGACGATTCGCAAGAACTATGAAAATACCCTGAAAAAGGGCAAGTTGACGCAAGAAAAATTTGACCAGCGCGTTGGACTCATTACCGGCACCCTGTCCTATGAAGAAATCGGGCAGGCCGATCTGGTGATTGAGGCGGTGTTTGAAGACATGGCAGTGAAAGAGCAGGTCTTCAAGAAACTTGATGAAGTCATGAAGCCGGGCGCCATTCTGGCCTCCAACACCTCGACCCTCGATGTTGATGTCATCGCGAGTTTTACCAAACGTCCGGAAGACGTGATCGGGACGCATTTTTTCAGTCCGGCGAATGTCATGAAGCTGCTGGAAATCGTGCGCGGTAAAAAAACAGCGAAAGACGTTCTGGCGACCACTCTGGGATTATCGAAAAAAATTAAAAAAATCGGCGTCGTTTCCGGCGTCTGCGACGGTTTCATTGGTAACCGGATGATTGAGCAATACAGTCGTCAGGCCGGCTTTCTGCTGGAAGAGGGTTGTACTCCGGAGCAGGTCGATAAAGCGGTCGAAAAACTTGGGTTTGCCATGGGGCCGTTCCGTATGGGCGATCTGGCAGGTAACGACATTGGCTGGTATATCCGCAAACGCCGCTATATCGACAAGCCAGAAGTGACCTATTCCAAGACTGCCGATCTGCTCTGTGAGATGGGTCGTTTCGGACAAAAAACAGGTGCCGGCTGGTACGACTACAAACCGGGTGACCGCAAAGCCTATCCGTCTGCCCTGGTCAATGAGATGATCATCAAGCACTCGGCTGACATTGGTGTTACCCGGCGCAAGATTACTGATCAGGAAATTGCTGAACGGCTCATCTTTTCACTGGTCAATGAAGGTGCCCACATCCTCGAGGAAGGTATCGCCATGCGTGCCTCGGATATCGACATGGTGTACTTAAGCGGCTATGGCTTCCCATTACACCGCGGTGGCGCGATGTTCTATGCCGATACGGTCGGTTTGCCAAATGTGATCATGGCGATGGAAAAATATGCCAAAGGTCAGCATGGTGATGCATGGACACCGGCACCGATGCTGGTGAAACTGGCGGCTGAAGGTAAAACCTTTAATGAATGAGCGGCTTCATTGAAGTGAAGTAATTTGGTATTTTTTTAATGTTTGAAAAAAAAGCGCAACCTTGCCGTTACGCTTTTTTTATATTTGCTATGCCGTGGTTCTCTCTCTATGCGACGTGCCGTGCGTCATGATAAATGGTGATTGCAAGGCTCTTTTTATCAAATTTAAGAAAGCGACTAATGGCTCTTTGATTCAGCAATGTTATAATCCTCGGTTAGTTAATACTCATTGCAAAAGGTTTTTAAGTGCTTTCTACCGCAAATATTACGATGCAGTTTGGCCCTAAGCCAATTTTTGAAAATATTACCGCCAAGTTTGGCGAAGGCAACCGTTACGGCCTGATCGGCGCCAACGGCTGCGGCAAGTCAACTTTCATGAAAATACTCGGTGGCGATCTCGATCAGTCGGCCGGTACAGTCATGCTTGACCAGAACGAACGTCTGGGTAAGTTGCGTCAGGATCAGTTTGCCTACGAAGACATGCGCGTGCTTGACGTCATCATGATGGGCCACACCGAAATGTGGGCCGCGATGGCTGAGCGTGATGCGATCTACGCCAATCTCGAAGCAACCGACGACGATTACATGAAAGCGGCCGACCTGGAAGCCAAATTCGCCGAATATGACGGATATACCGCTGAAGCGCGGGCCGGTGAACTGTTGCTCGGCGCAGGTATCCCGACCGAGCAGCATCAGGGGCCTATGAGTGCCATTGCACCAGGCTGGAAGTTGCGTGTCCTGCTGGCTCAGGCCCTGTTTTCCAATCCGGATATCCTGTTGCTTGATGAGCCGACGAACAACCTCGATATCAATACAATCCGCTGGCTCGAAGACATTCTCAACGAGCGTAATTCAACAATGATTATCATTTCACATGATCGTCATTTCTTGAATCAGGTCTGTACGCATATGGCCGATATGGATTACGGTACATTAAAGATCTATCCAGGCAACTACGATGACTATATGCTCGCGTCGTCGCAGGCTCGGGCGCAGCAAATGGCCAACAATGCCAAGGCAAAAGATAAAGTTTTAGAATTACAAGATTTTGTACGCCGTTTTGCCGCCAATAAATCCAAGGCGCGGCAGGCGACATCCCGTGCCAAGCAGATCGAAAAAATCAAGATTGAAGACATCAAGCCTTCAAGCCGGCAAAATCCGTTTGTTCGCTTTGATGGAGAGAAAAAACTTCATCGCTTGGCCGTTGAGCTCGGTGGTTTGACCAAGGGGTATGACCGCA
>CANIFC010000359.1 GCA_947466695.1 Oxalobacteraceae bacterium
GATCGCGTCGCCGATCCAATTAGGCATAATGACCAGCAAGCGAGGAACAGGTAAGAAAACGGGTTCAGTCATGACGTTTGATGCTCTTTAAAAATAGTGAAAAGTGATTTTATTTATCCGTTTTCAAACGGATGACAGAGCTGACTGTGTACCTGAGAACAACCATCATCAGCTGCAATGATTTGTCGGCCAAAGATGGTATTGCACGATAAAAAATTAATGGAATGAAACAATAAGTCACCAGGAAAAACTCAGAAAAAAGTTAAAATCGAGACAAATACGCGACCACTGACACTCAGATATAATTCGCAAAATTAAGTAAAAAATAATCTATAAATTATTAATTCCCTAAAGACAAAACGCTATTTTCTCATGAATATATTACATGGCATCAGTGCCCTGCTTTTTAAGAGCCTTTCGGACAAAATTGCCATAATCGGGACTTATCTTACCCAGGCAAAGACCTCGCCGAAACTCAGGCAAGCCAATTCGGGAGGTGTAAGTTTATATTCCGGAGTGGCAAGATCACACACCGGATGGTCTTTCATACGCGAAGCGACTAAATTAACGCTGCGCGCCAGCATAAGTTTCCAAGTCACCAGACAATGGATCCATTACTGGAATTCGGCACCCTATCTGACTGAAATCGCCCTCACGGCACCGAGCTTGCTGAAGAAAATTTTTCGTCCCTACATGACAAGTAGCCTGCGCTGCCGTGACCGGCTGGACGTGTTGCTGGCGCATTATGCTTTTGTCTTCCGCCATGATCTCGGTGATCTGGTGCTGCGCGCCGCTACGGCCCCCGTCACGCTCAGTCAATTTTCCGGCAAATTGGGGGACATCTATCAAATAGCCCTGATCACTATTAGCACAATGGAAAGGGAAGGCGAGATGGTTTTGCAGCTGGTCAATGAAGGCTCCGTCTTATTTTCAGTCGCCTTCACTTTTTTCAACAAAGCTGGCTTACCCAACCTTGCCATTGGCTGCCTGCAAGGCGGACGGTCAGAAAACAGTCAGGAGCAGATACGCCAAGCCACGCGTAACCTGTTTGGCTTGCGCCCCAAGACCTTGATGGTAAGGCTGGTGCAACAACTGGGATTCCAGCTCGACTGCAGTAATCTCATTCTTGTCAGTAATCAGAACCGGGTTATCACCCAGCAAATTCGCAAGGGATATGTATTCGCCAATTATGACGAGACATGGCAGGAACTTGAGGCAGTGCGTCGTACCGATGGCGACTTCACACTTCCCTGCAAAGATTTGTCTGAGCCAGACCTGAGTTTAATCGCCTCGAATAAACGTTCTGAATCTAAAAAACGTTACGCCTTGCTGTGCCATATCTCTCAGCTCACCTGCGAAAATTTCCGTTCATTACCGGCAGTTCCGGCCAGACATACTTAGACTTCATCAGCGAGATTGCGTACCGGCGAGGTATATCTGGCATCTGGCAGCTATTTTCGGTCTGAGTCACCGCAAGATACGCACTTTCACAAGATAGTCGAAATTCTAGCTCGTATCGTGTTGCATGGTATGGCACGCAACACTTGTTTTATATGATAGCGACGCCGGTTTTGGCGACACCGGCCTCGAAAAAATATACTGCAGCTAATGAGTCCATCGGAGCGCAGCCTGAACTACTGCACCGGAAAATTTGACAATTCATACAAAAAATCGAAACGGCGGACTTGGAAGGTGTTGCGCAATTGGTCTATCATGACCTCCTCTTTTATCCAACGCCATTGATGTCATCATGATTGATCTACCCGTCACACTGAGCTGGCAATGTGCCGCTTTTTCTGATCTGAGCGTTACCCAGCTCTACGCCATCTTGCGCGCCCGCTCGGACGTCTTTGTGGTTGAACAAAATTGCCTCTTTCAGGACATGGATGGTGCAGACGAAGCCTGCCGGCACCTGACGGCCTCGATACCGGGCGCTGCCGGACCGGCAGTTGCCGCCTATCTGCGCATCGTTCCGCCGGGTTTGAAATTTGCCGAAGCCTCGCTGGGGCGGGTCATGACCAGTTCTCAGGCGCGCGGCAGTGGCATCGGAAAACAGCTCATGATCAGGGGACTCCAAGAGCTTCAACGCACTTATCCGGGCGCAGCAGTACGCATCGGCGCCCAGCATTATCTGGAAAAATTTTACCAGTCGTTTGGCTTCGTGACGGATTCGGCGCTGTATCTGGAAGATGATATTCCCCATGTGGACATGCTCAGGCCAGGCTCACTGTCTGCCTGAATGGCATCAAAGTCCGGTCAGGCAAAGGAGCGGATCACGCAGACCGACAGCCTTATTGATACTTTGGTCCGGCCCGGACTACATTGAGGCAAGTTCCCGGCCAGATCGCTGAAAAAGTAAATTTTTCGTCAAAAAGAATAGCGAAAAATTTACTTTCAGCCTCCCTGCCCGCATTTCACAGTGTCGCCGCGGCTCGTGCTACGGTAAAATGCTTGTCATCACATTACTTTCTGAATGCACAGGCAATGAGCAACGACATTAAAAACAACAACGCAGCTGGTTCAGCCAAGGTACGGGGCAACGCTTCCGTGACAGCAGAACCGGCTGTCATCTCCAATTTTCTGCGCGCCATTATTGACAACGATCTCAAGGATGGCACTTACACACGCGAAGGTTTGCCCAGCGTCATCACCCGTTTTCCGCCTGAACCCAACGGTTACCTGCATATCGGTCACGCCAAGGCAATCTGCCTCAACTTTGGCCTGGCGCGCGATTACGCCGGCCATTGCCATCTGCGCTTTGATGATACCAATCCGGAAAAAGAAGACCAGGAATATGTCGACACTATTATGGATAGTGTCAGGTGGCTGGGTTTTGACTGGAATAACCCGGATGACGCCGTCGAGAACGCCCACCTGCATTACGCCAGCGATTATTTTGACCAGCTCTATGCCATGGCCGAATACCTGATCACTGCAGGTCACGTGTATGTGGACAGCCAGAGTGCTGCCGACATGGCGGCCAACCGGGGGGATTTCGGTAAACCGGGCGTCAACTCGCCGTTTCGCGATCGTCCGGCAGCCGAATCACTGGATCTGTTTCGCCGCATGAAGGCCGGTGAATTTGCCGACGGCGTGCATATTGCACGCGCCAAAATCGATATGGCCTCGCCCAACATGAACCTGCGTGACCCGGCGATTTACCGCATCCGTCACGCGCATCACCATCGTACAGGTGACACCTGGTGCATCTACCCGATGTACGATTTCACGCATCCATTGTCGGATGCCATCGAAAAAATTACCCATTCGATCTGCACTCTCGAATTTCAGGATCACCGCCCGTTTTATGACTGGATCATCGCGCGCTGCACCGAAGGCGGTTTTTTTGCGCAACCGGTACCGCACCAATTTGAATTTGCCCGACTCAACCTGACTTACGTCATCACCAGCAAACGCAAACTGCGTCAACTGGTGGAACAACATATCGTCAGTGGCTGGGATGACCCGCGCATGCCAACCATCGTCGGTATCCGCCGCCGCGGCTACACCCCGGAGTCGCTGCAATTATTTTGCGAGCGCATCGGCGTCACCCGCTCGGATGGCTGGATTGATTACAGCACACTGGAAGGCTGCCTGCGCGAAGACCTGGACCCGAAAGCGCCGCGCGCCACCGCCGTCCTGCATCCCTCAAAACTGATCATCGACAATTTCCCGGAAGGCGAAACGGGCGAATGCAGCTCACCGGTGCATCCACACCATCCGGA
>CANIFC010000360.1 GCA_947466695.1 Oxalobacteraceae bacterium
CATCGTACAGGCCATGCATAGCCTCAATCATTGCCCCAGGAAGTGCCTCAATTTCAAGACACCACACGAGGTATTCATGGAGCAGTTAAAATCGGATCAACACGGTGTTGCACTTCGAGGTTGAATCCGCCCAACAAAAAAGGACGCCATCCTAGCGTCCTTATTTTGAAGCTTCCCTTTGAGGGATGAATTACACTGAAGCCGGATCGGGGATATATTTAATCGCTTCGTGTGGGTGTTCCTGAATTTTGTCTTTGTGTTTCATGACTTGTCTGTCAAGTTTGTCTATCAGTGTATCGATGGCAGCGTATAGATCGTGCGCCATACTTTCGACATGTATATCTTTGCCACTGATGTGCAGGTTGATATCAGCTTTGTGGCGTTTATCCTTTTCCGTAAGCTTGTCAATTGATAAGGTTACTGCGATATCGATGACTTGATCGAAGTGTCGTCTGATTCGTTCCAGCTTGGATTGTACATGTTCACGGATTGCAGGAGTTACTTCAAGATGATGACCACTGATGGTGAGATTCATAAAACGCTCCTTTGGTGATATTACTTGCTGACATAATGCACCGGTTCGGCATAAAGCTGTTTGTGCCAAATCATATGTAGCAATTCAATACAAAAATTCAAGAACCTGCTAAAGACATTTTCGCAAACTGACTGGAGGAATTTTAAGTGCCTCGCGATATTTAGCTACTGTACGACGGGCGATTACCATTCCTTGTTCACCCAGCATGTCTGCAATTTTACTATCAGAGAGTGGGCTTTTCTGGTTTTCTGCTCCTATCAGTTGTTTGATGAGTGCCCGTATCGCCGTTGATGATGCTTCTCCACCAGTTTCCGTTGCGACGTGGCTTCCGAAAAAATATTTTAGCTCAAACATTCCATGCGGAGTCAGCATGTATTTCTGAGTAGTCACACGGGAAATTGTACTCTCGTGTAAGCCTAGTGTATCAGCAATTTCGCGTAAAACAAGTGGACGCATTGCGACTGCACCGTGGGTGAAAAAATTGCGTTGTCGTTCTACTATTGCTTGTGATACACGTAAAATTGTTTCGAAACGCTGACGCATGTTCTTGATCAGCCAGCGTGCTTCCTGTAACTGCGGGGCCAGGCTGCCTTCACCACGGTTCTGTTTCAAAATTCCCGCGTACATGCTGTTGACACGCAGTTTAGGCATGACATCCTGATTAAGCATCACTTGCCAGCCGTCGGCAGTTTTTTTAACGATGACATCAGGAACTGCGTAGTCCGAGCTCCCCGTACTAAATTCTGCACCTGGTTTAGGATTACAAAGGCGAATAACCACCTGCGCTTCACGCAAGTCTTCATCATCACAGGATAAAATTTTTCTTAATTTAGCGAAATCGCGCTGGGCGAATAAGGTCAGCTGTGTTTCAACAATCGTGAGTGCCAACCGGCGGGTGACAAAAGCGATTTTAGCCAGTCGCTTGATCTGTAATGCCAGACATTCGCCCGGGGAGCGCGCTCCTACTCCGGCAGGATCAAAACTTTGTACCATCGCCAGGGCAAACGATAATTCTTCCGGTTCAACCGCCAGTTCCAACGGCAGACTTGCATGAATGTCGTCCAGTGACTCCGTCAGATAGCCATTTTCGTCAATGGCATCAATGATCAGCTCCACTAAGCCACGGTCACGCTCGAGGCGCAGGTTGAGTCTCATCTGCTCTAAAAGATGCTCCTTGAGGGAGATATTTGCGGCCTCCAGTTGCGGTCGACCTTCATCTTCTTCATTTGACTTACTTCCTTGTGGAGCATCATCGAAACTCCAGTCTTCATCGCTGCTGCTTGCGCTATCGGCAGGAGCAGCGATCTCGGGGTTCTCGGCAGTTTCTGTGTTTTCTGATTTTTGCTGATCGGGTGGAGTGGCGACCGCAAACTCTGATTCAGATTGATTTACCGTGCTGCTGATGGCGCCATCAGCGAGTAAGCGGACAGCATGGTCTAGCGGGTCGTCAACCCTTTCCAGCATCGGATTCTCAATCAACAGCGTTTCGAGCTCCTGATGGAGCTCCAGCGTTGACAACTGCAACAGACGTATTGACTGCTGTAATTGCGGCGTTAATGCCAAATGTTGCGACGTGCGTAGCTGGAGACTTTGTTTCATTCAAGTGGTGATTTCCGCTACATCCGGAAATGCTCTCCCAGATAGACGCGGCGTACCGACTCGTTGCTGATTATTTCATCCGGACTGCCACTGGCTAACACGGCACCCTGATTGATGATGCAGGCGTGGTCACAAATCCCCAAAGTTTCCCGCACATTATGGTCGGTGATCAACACACCAATGCCACGTTTTTTCAAAAACCGGACGATTCTTTGGATCTCAATGACTGCAATGGGATCTACTCCTGCAAATGGTTCGTCAAGCAGCACGAAACGGGGGTTGGTCGCCAGCGCGCGCGCGATCTCCACTCGCCGGCGTTCACCACCAGAGAGCGATAGTGCCTGGCTTTCACGGATGCCATCGATTTGTAAATCTTCCAGCAAGGTATCGAGGCGTTGATCAATCGCAGGCTTTTTTAAATATTTGCCTTGTTCATCTGTCTGTAATTCGAGTACCGCGCGTATATTGTCTTGAACCGACAGCTTACGAAAAACCGAAGCCTCTTGCGGCAGGTAGGATAAACCAAGTTTGGCACGTTGATGGATCGGTAAGCGCGAGATGTCAACGCCATCAATATCAATGGTGCCGGCATCTGACGGAACCAATCCAACGATCATGTAAAACGAAGTTGTTTTTCCGGCACCATTGGGTCCAAGTAAACCGACTACCTCACCGCTTTTAACCTGCAGCGAGACATCACGCACTACCTGGCGGGCACCATAACGTTTTTGTAATCCTTGAACGACGAGTGTACTTGTCATATTAGTTCGCCGGCTTGACTGGTCTTGGCTGGAGCGTCAACTTTACGCGACCGGCACCCGGCACACGAGCACCCGTGGTGGCATTGGTTGCTACGAAGACATCGTTAATGCTGTCATAGGAAAGAAATTCACCTTCCTGTTCTTGCGTTACCTTTTTTCCATCCAGATATCTAACCCGTGCTTTTGAGATAAATTTTGCCACTTCCGATTTGTCGTCATATTCAATCCAGTCAGCGACGCCTTCGACCCACAGGTCGTCGCCACCGTCGCGCTTCTGGCGAAAGGACGTCTGTTTCCCCGGGTTGCTAAACAGCACCACATTGCGATGTTGGTCCGGAGTTTGGGTGATCACTGCCCGGTCACCTTTAACGATCAGGGTGCCGCGCGTCATCACCACTTCACCGGTGAGGGTCGTGATATTGCTCTTGCCATCGACATTGGAAAGCTCCGCCTCAATGTTGGTTTCTTTTTGACTATCCGCTTTTTCGGCATACACCGCTGTTAACGGTAGCAGGCAGCAGAGAACCAATGTCAGGCGCCTCGCGGCTGGCATCAATATATTTCGTGAGGGTGACATGTTCATTTTTTTCATCTTTACGGTCATGAATCTGGTTTTAATGTGGTACCGGGCCTTGAGAAGCGGGCGCGCACTTTACTCAGTAACTGTAATTGTTCAGCGGCGTTGTTGGCAGTCATGCCCACTGCGTTGACTTCGGAGGTGTCAGTGGTCATTTTCACGGGTTTATCGGTTTTCATGCTGTCTTGGTCTGGCAGCAG
>CANIFC010000361.1 GCA_947466695.1 Oxalobacteraceae bacterium
AACTTTTTCCGGTACCGCTTTAGCCAGCATGGAACCAAGCGTGATGCCAGGCAGCGAACCGATCAGCAGGGAGCCGAGCAGCACCCAGTTGATGGACCCGAGCCACCAGTGACCAAGTGCTGCAATGGCAGTCAGTGGAACGGCGTAGGCAATATCGGTACCTGCAATGTGAGCAGCCGGCATGCGCGGGTAGAGCATCACCAGCAGGGTGGCACCAATGGCACCTGCGCCTATGGATGAAATCGTGACCAGCATGCCAAGGACGGCGCCAGAGATAATGGTGGCGGCGGCGAGGTTCTTGCCTTGTAATTGTTTTTCCGGATGATTATTGAGCCATTCCATCATCTTGCCTTTAAACAGCAAGGCGACCACGGTCAGCAGTACGGAGCAGGCGATTGTGTAACGGATGATCTGTCCGATTTCTTCATTCAGGCCGCCAAAGTGTTTCAGTGCCAGGGTGGCGACTACAGCGGAAGGCAAGGCGCCGTAGCAGAGCAGGCGTACAACATCCCATTCAACCGAGCCTCGCAATCTGTGGGTAAAGGTCCCGGCGGCCTTGGTAATGGAGGCGAATGCAAGATCGGTACCGACTGCCACTGTGGGCGAGACACCAAAAAGGAGCGTCAGCAAAGGTGTCATCAGCGAGCCACCCCCGACTCCGGTCAGACCGACGAGGGTACCAACAGCAAATCCGGTAATAATGTAGGTTAAAGTCATAATACCTTTCGCAAAGTTACTTCACTATAAGTAATCCAGTGCATATTCCAAACTACTTAGTCTTTATTTGCTTATATGCGGTTTTGATATATGGATAGTCGGTAAAGCTGTATTTGCTTATACTTTGTGCTGGGAGCGACCTATTTGAGGGGATGTAACGTCTGCCTTGGTATCGGATTGGCCTCGCTGCTGGCTGCTGGCTGCGTTGTGGGTACCAGCTTGGCGCGGTTAAACGCAATGAAAGACGAAATGAAGGATGTCATGGAGGTGTCAATGCGTAGTCGTTATGTGGGTTTCACTTTGTTGCTATTGTTTTTTACGGTAAATTCTTTTGCCGGGCCGGCTTTATGGTACCGCTGGAGCAGTAAGCTGGAAGCCAGCTATCTGTGCTCGCAGACTTCGCCTGGAGCAGGATGGGAAAAATTTGCGGGTCCCTATCTGGACGCCCGCTGTGAGAAGTTGCGGGCGTACTGAATTTCTCTTCATTCACACCTGGCAATTGGCACGATGTCAGGCGGATTGCAGGAACCACCCATGTTGTGATGACCATTCGTAGTTGCGATAGGTGAGGGTGCACGCCCATTTGTCAGCGACGCTTCTTTTGATTTTTCCAGTAGCTAAATTCCTCTTCATGGACATCAATATCAAGCTCCTGCACGCGCTGCTGCATCTGACTTTGCGCATCGCGTACGGCTTGATTATAGATAAGCGGGCCGATTTCCTCAAGCAGGAAATCGAGCAGGGCAGTTGCCTGTAAATTACCAAGACGCTCCTCCATAGTAATATCAAAGTAACGTTGCAATGAATCAATCGCCTGTTGTCGTGTTTCTTTTTCCAGCTTGATGCTCACGGTATTTTCCTTGTCAATTGAATTGCCCTCATTCTGGCGTGTCTTCGGCAGAGGGCCTCCATGGATTCTATTGGCCGGGATTACTTATTTGCGCATGAATCGCGTTGACACCCTGAATCAGCTCTTCGCTTAAGGTCACTTCGAAGGCATCGATATTTTCCTTGAGCTGGGCCAGGCTGGTCGCACCAATGATGGTGCTGGCGACGAACCAGCGTGAATAGCACCAGGCTAGCGCCAGTGTCGCCGGCGTCATTGCGTGCGCCCGCGCGAGGGCTGCATAACGCTCGCTCGCCAGCATGACTTCGGGGCGCATGTAGCGCGGACTCCAGGTCGGCGGGAAAAGAGTCAATCTGCCACTGGCCTTGGCATCCTCTGCATATTTATTACTCAGGCGACCGAAGGCCAGCGGGCTGTAGGCGAGTAAGCCAACCTGCTCCCTGAAGCAGGTTTCGTCCAGACCTTGCTCAAAGCTGCGGTTGACCAGGCTGTAGGCATTTTGTAGTGAAATGATGCGTGCCGCTTTGTGCAGTTCTGACTGCTTGATAAATTCACTGACACCCCAGGACGTTTCATTGGAGACGCCAATCTGACGGATTTTTCCTTCTGTGACCAGGTCATTGAGAACTGCCAGGGTATCGGCAATCGCCGTACATGGGCGCTCGAGTTGTGGATCAAATTGCTTTTGTCCGAAGATGGGGGCGTTACGGCTAGGCCAGTGCAGCTGGTACAGGTCAATATAATCCGTTTGCAGGCGCTGCAAACTGGTTTCTACCGCAGAGCGGATATTTGTGGCGTTCAGGTCATTTTCGCCCTGGCGTATCCAGCCCATTCCCCTTGACGGTCCGGCAACTTTGGTAGCCAGGATAATAGCGCTGCGCTTACCGGATTTTTTCAGCCACGAACCGATACATTGCTCGGTCCTTCCTTGCGTTTCGGCACGGGGCATGACGGGATACATTTCAGCGGTATCAATAAAGGTGATTCCACGCTCCAGTGCATAGTCGAGCTGGCTATGCGCTTCATTCTCACTGTTCTGTTCGCCGAAGGTCATGGTGCCAAGGCAGATTTTGGAAACCTGCAAGTCGCTCTTGCCCAGTTGCGTGGTGGGTATTGCCGCAGTGCTCAATGAAGTCATTTGTTAGCCTTAAAAAAAGAATAAAAAACGTTAACGTACATTGCGCAAGGCTGCTGCGCATTCCCTGACCAGTCCCGGACCGCGATAAATGAGACCTGAATATACTTGTACCAGCGACGCTCCGGCTTGAATTTTGGTGACTGCATCGGCAGCTGAAAAAATGCCGCCTACCCCGATAATCGGCAGCGCGTCACCCAGTTCGGATTTCAGGGCGCGGATGACTTTATTGGATAATTCAAACACCGGTTCGCCGGACAGACCACCGGCTTCCTCCCCGTAATGCAAGCCTTTTACCGCCTCGCGCGTGATGGTGGTATTGGTCGCAATGACACCATCCATCTTGTGGCGTAATAGCGCCTCTGCGATATTCTTGATCTGTTCGCTGTCGATGTCGGGCGCGATTTTTAAGGCGATCGGCACGTAGCGCTGGTATTGGTCTGCCAGTCTTTGCTGCGTATCCTTGAGTTGTGCCAGCAGGGCGTCGAGCTCGTCAGCTCCCTGTAGTTGGCGCAGATTCTTAGTGTTGGGTGATGAAATGTTAATAGTTACATAACTGGCGTATGGGTAGACTTTTCGGAGACAGTGCAGATAGTCTTCCGCTGCGCGTTCGATCGGCGTATCGGCATTTTTACCGATATTCAATCCCAGTATGCCTTGCTTTTCCTGATAAAAACGTGAGGCCTGAACGTTGGCAACGAAGGCGTTGACACCACCATTGTTAAAGCCCATGCGATTGATGATGGCATTTGCCTGCGGCAAGCGAAACATGCGTGGTTTCGGGTTGCCCGGTTGCGCGCGCGGTGTGACCGTACCGATTTCGATCGAACCAAAGCCAAGGCTGGCCAGGCCATCAATATAGCTGCCGTCCTTGTCGAGCCCTGCAGCAAGGCCGACCGGATTAGGAAAAGTGATGCCCATGACGGTACGCGGGTCGGGTGCCGGTTTACTCAGTAATCCGGTCAGGCCG
>CANIFC010000362.1 GCA_947466695.1 Oxalobacteraceae bacterium
ATGCTTGCGATACAGAATCAAGGCGACCACGGTGGCTAGCGTGATCGAGGTAATGATGGGCCAGATATTGTTGACCGGGCTGGCGGCGGGCATGCCTTGGGTGGTGAAATAGGCCTTGACGCTATCGAGCTGGAACATCCAGGTGAATAGGTAGTTACCGATAAAAACAATCAGCAGCGGCAGGAAACTGGCGAACTTGCCGGGTAATTTGCTGTTGCCATCAACTACCGGCAAGTTGTCATCGTGCTGGCCGTAAGCTTCTGCTTGCGAGCGCGCGGCACCGGCAACCCGGCGCAGGTACAGCATGCCAAACCCAAGAATCAGGGCGGCAGCGAGCAGGCCGAGAATCGGCGCGGCATAGATGGTGGTACCGAGGTATTTGATCGGAATGGCGTTGATCGCCTGCGGTGAACCGGGCAGTGCGGTCATCGTGAAGGTGAAGCCACCAAGGGCAATGGCAGGTGCTATCAAGCGCTTGGGGATATTGCCGGATCTGAATAACTCAACGGCAATCGGGTAAACGGCAAACACGACCACAAACAGGCTGACCCCGCCGTAGGTGAGAATCGCGGTGGCCATGACGACGATCAGAATGGCCTGCTTTTTACCAATCAGGCTGGCAATACTGTCGGCCACCACATTGGCTGCGCTGCTGACACCCATGACCCGGCCAAATACGGCGCCGGCCAGAAACAGCGGGAAGAAGGTTTTGATGAAGGACACTACAGCCGGCATGTAATGCTCGGTCAGCGCCACCAGCGGATTGATATCGCTGGCCAGCGTGGCCGTCACCATGGCCAGCACCGCAGCAATCAACACGACGCTGGCGCCGCGGTAGGCCAGCCACATCAGGGCGACGAGTGAGGCGGCAATCCAGCCTATATTGACAATATCCATTGATCCTGGCTCCTGCGGGTAAGTGAAATTGGTTAATTGATTGATTGCTTGCTTGATTGCTTGATTGCTTGATTGGTTGATGAATTCATTGACGAGCTCAATAAATCACCAAATAAATGATCAAACAAGGAGATTTGCAGCCATGGCCACAGCTCGGGCTCCATGCGTGCAAGCAAAAAGTGCTTAGGGGCGGGGAGACTCAGGCTCGCCAAGGCCTCGTCAAGTGGCGCGCTCGGCCAGACTAGCCAAAGGGCCGCCGCACGGATAGAAAATTCGAGCCACCCAAGCTAAAGGGTGTCTTTCAGTCGAGTGATCACAAGTGCAATTGATTGCAATTTAAGCACAATCATACAATACTTTCTCAGGAGCAGCAATCGATCCGCACAAAACTACAGCAAAAACCACCCTAAAACATGGACCGGTGAGGCGCAGACCCAAAGCGAACACTGCTGCGCCAATCTGAGTACAACACGATTTGAAGTTGCTTGAAATTCACCCATTCTTCCATTTTGCCATTCACCAGTTAGCACTCTGATCGACATCTTCGCAGGGTCAATGCTGTCCCACTTCACAGCCAGGCGCGGCATCAAGGCAGTCCACTGCCTCGGCTTCAGAGACTGCCCAGTTATCCCGCAATGGTGGCGCCTGCAAAGCTGCTCAATTCATCCTGAGTCGATGACGTCTGGTCTGCCGGGAAAAAATCAGGCACCCATCCCAGGCGAGCTCAGGCACGAGCAACATTTCTCCTGTCTTTTGCGGGTTGGTCCGGTGTGCTCCGAAAATCACCGCAATGAGAGAATTGACAAAAAAATGTTCACACTGGCGGCGAATGAGAAAATCATGAAGCAGTCAAATTAGGCGGCGTTGAAAATGAGTAAGCCGGGTTCTTTCTCTGCCATGGCTTGCCAGGCTTCAAAACCACCACGCAAGGGATGGGCATTACTGTAGCCGAGTTTTTGCAGATTTCGCGCCACCTGTATTGCACCGGCGTCTTGCGGACAGGCGCAGATCGTGATGATCGGATAGTCCTTGTCCAGATTTGTAAGCGACTTGGTGATCGTGGAATAATCAGTGACATGGGCATTGGGAATACGGCCGGTTTCTGTGATCAGGCTGCGGCTGCGCAAATCAAGAATATGCGGCGGTCGCGGTCCGTTGATTGCCATAAGCATCTCATCGGGGCTGACATGGTGCATCTGTGCGTTGCGCCTGAAACGGTATTTCTGGAAAAACTTCCAGAAAATCAGAAGTGTAATCAGGCTCGCCACGATCAGAGCCAGATGGACGCCGTGTTGTCTGGCCAGGCCAAGCGCTTGCTCAATGTAGGACTGGAAGGCATAGCCAGCGAGCAAGGCAACGCCAGCCCATAAGGCGGCACCGATCGCTGAACCAATAAAGAAGGAAGAGCGGCGCATTCCCAGAGCGCCTGCCACTGGCGGTGCCACGGTAGAAAATCCCGGGATAAACTTGCCAAATACCAGCGACCAGACACCCCACTTGTGAAAACGCGCTTCGGTCTGGTTAACGCACGAACTGGGATTGATCGATAATTTACACAGCGTTGACAGCACCCTGTAACCGAACAGGCGGCCGGCCTGAAACCAGACCCAGTCGGCGATCAATGAAGCGAGAACTGCCGCGAGCAACATGAGGCTCAAGGCATTGAGCCCGGTAGCCTGACTGGCCGCCAGCATCATGGTCGGCACCGAAGGTACCGGCAATCCGAGTTGCTGCAAGAGGACGTTGACGAACACCAGCAGACTGCTGTCTTGTTGCAAGAGGCGGTCAAGCCAGCTCATGTCCATGTATTGTTCCTCGGTGAATGCGGTTATTTGTTTGCCGCCAGTTGGAACGCGCGATAAGACAAAAATAAAACGTGATTTTATCCTATTGCTGGCTGATGCTGTTTTTGCTACAGGAAAGCAAGATGAGAGATGGCAACGCGACACTTTTAGTGGCTCGTTGTTACCTTTTTGTTACCTGTTTGTTGCGTGTTTGTTGACGTTGGCTGATATTTTCTGATGTTTGTTAACGCATCGCTTCTCGCGTCAAAAGCGGGCAGATGACGGCTGCCGGAAGCGACGGTCTGCCTTGAACGCGCGCACGCGATACAATGGAGTCGCCACGAATTTAATAGATGAGTTTTCATGATCCCTAAAAAACCCCTGCTCAGCGTCGCTGAGGCGCTTGACTTTCTCATGGCTGCAGTCCGGCCGATCACCGATGTCGAAATGATTGACACCCTCGCGGCCAATGGCCGGGTACTGGCACAGGCGCAAAGTTCGCTGCTGCATGTGCCGCCGATGGACAATACCCAGATGGATGGCTATGCCGTACGCGCTGCCGATTGCGTCGGCGGTCAGGCCCGCCTGCGCGTTTCGCAGCGCATTCCTGCCGGTCATGTCGGCGCGCCTTTGGAAGCCGGTACTGTCGCCAGAATTTTTACCGGCGCCATGATACCGGCCGGTGCCGATGCCGTCGTCATGCAGGAACAATGTGTCGTTGATGGCGAGATGGTGACAGTCACGCATAGCCCGGTTGCCGGTGAGTGGATACGCCGGCAAGGTGAAGATATCGCCGCCGGAGCCACGATCCTTGATGCCGGAGCGCGCTTGCGGGCGCAGGAAATGGGTCTGGCTGCCTCGGTTGGCCTGGCGCAGTTACCCGTGCTGCGCAAACTGCGGGTAGCCGTGTTTTTTACCGGTGATGAACTGGCGATGCCTGGCGAAGTCTTGAAACCCGGCGCGATCTATAATTCCAACCGGTTTTTA
>CANIFC010000363.1 GCA_947466695.1 Oxalobacteraceae bacterium
GGACTCTCCGGTACTTTGTATCACACTTTGGACACAGTTTGTATCACACTTTGGAGTCTTATTTATCGCTAAGTTGTTGATTATAAAGGAAGATATGGGAATATAGTGGTCCCCCCGACAAGAATCGAACTTGTATCCCACGCTTAGGAGGCATGTGCACTATCCATTGTGCTACGGAGAGACTCTCGAAAAACACCTGACGGCACTTTGCGTGAAGCTCGCTATCTTACATCAGTGAAGGCGAACAATCAAATTTGTAAGGGACTGACGTACAATACTGCTTTATTTAACCCGCAACGGCTCTTTTCAGCCCTACAGAAGTATTTATGGCAGTCATTTCACTTAGTAACGCCCAATTAGCATTCGGCCACGTCGCCCTGCTGGATCACGCAGAATTTTCCATTGAGCCCGCAGAACGCGTCGGCTTGATCGGCCGTAATGGTACGGGCAAGTCTTCTTTGCTTAAAGTCATTGCAGGCACGTCAAAACTTGACGATGGATTGTTGGTGATGCAGCAAGGCATCAAGATCGCCTATGTCGAGCAGGAACCGCAATTCGATCCGGATTTAAGTGTATTTGATGCCGTCGCTTCTGGCCTTGGTGAATTGCCTGCGCTATTACTCGAATATGAAGCCATCACCGGCCAATTCGGTGGTGACAACGACGATGCGCTGATGGACCGCATGCATGATATTCAGGTCAAGCTCGATGCAGCCGATGCCTGGAACCTCAACAACACGGTAGAAACCACGCTCGACAAACTCAATTTGTCGAAGGATGCCGTTATGAGCACCCTCTCTGGCGGTATGAAAAAGCGTGTGGCCCTGGCCTGCGCGCTGGTCAGCGCACCAGACGTTTTACTGCTCGATGAGCCAACCAACCATCTTGATTTTTCCTCGATCCTGTGGCTTGAAGGCCTGTTGCGCGATTTTAAAGGCAGCGTCCTGTTCATTACCCATGATCGTAGCTTCCTTGACAATGTAACCACCCGCATCATCGAACTCGATCGCGGCAAGATCACCTCTTTTCCCGGCAACTTCAGCACCTATCAGACCCGCAAGGAAGAACAGCTGGAAATTGAAGAAGTTGAAGCGGCCAAATTTGATAAATTCTTGGCGCAGGAAGAGATCTGGATTCGCAAAGGCGTGAAAGCGCGTCGGGTGCGTGATGAAGGTCGCGTCAAGCGCCTGGAACACTTGCGCGTTGAGCGTGGCGCACGCCGCGACCAGCAAGGTCAGGTCCGTCTGGATGTCACAACAGGCGAGCGTTCAGGCAAGATCGTGGCCGAGCTGGAAAACATCTACAAGAGCTTTGGCGAGAAGAAGATCATTGACGACTTCTCGAGCATCATCATGCGTGGCGACAAGATCGGCCTGATCGGTCACAACGGCGCCGGCAAGACGACCTTGCTCAAACTGATCCTGGGTCAGGACCAGCCAGACAGCGGTACGATCAAACAAGGCACCAAGCTGCAGATCGCCTATTTTGACCAGATGCGCAGTCAGTTGAATGATGAAGACAGTCTGGCAGAAACCATTTCTCCGGGTAGCGACTGGGTGGAAGTCAATGGCCAGCGCAAGCACGTGATGTCGTATCTGGGCGATTTCCTGTTCGCTCCGGAACGCGCCCGTTCACCAGTGAAATCCCTGTCCGGTGGCGAGCGTAACCGCTTGCTGCTGGCGCGGCTCTTTGCCAAGCCAGCCAATGTGCTGGTACTCGATGAACCGACCAACGATCTCGATATCGAAACCCTGGAATTGCTGGAAGAATTACTGGAAAGCTACGATGGCACCGTGTTCCTGGTCAGCCATGACAGAACCTTCCTTGACAACGTCGTTACCCAGGTGATCGCTTCTGAGGGCGAAGGCAAATGGAAAGAATACGTCGGCGGTTACACAGACTGGGAAAAATACCGTACCAGTGCTCCGGCACCAAGCAAGACTGCCATAGGTAAAAACGAGCAAAAAGCCGCCGCTGCATCATCGGCAGCACCGGTCGCTGTCAAGGCAAAAAAACTCAGCTACAAAGAGCAAAGAGAGCTCGATGAATTACCTGACGTCATCGCCAAATTTGAAGCGGAGCAGAAGATTATTTCCGACCGGCTGGCAGATCAGGATCTCTACAAAAAAAGTAAAGTCGATGACATCAAAAAGATGAACGAGCGCTTTTCTGAACTTGATGACCTGTTGCTGACCGCGTTGGAAAAACTGGAAACGATGGGCGGCTAAATACCGCATCTGAAATCTGCCTCAGGGCGGATTTCAGGCATTAATTTAAGGCTTGCCGGAAGATGAATCGGGCAAACCGGCAATAAAAAAAGGAGGGAGATATCAGCGTTGATGTCTCCCTCCTTTTTTATTGCCGGGCCAGATAGACGAGGCCGCTTGCCAACTGCGGACCCTGCCCTGCTGAGCTAGCCCTAGCGCACAGCCTTGCGGAAATCAGCCACCCTGAAACCCATCACCAGCAAGGCAGAGAAATAGGTCACCATACAAGCCGCAATAATCCCGCCCAGCATGCCGACACGTAGCAGCTTTTCGCCCTTCATGCCTATCCAGTCAACCTGACCGGACAAGGTAAGCGCCACACCAGCCATCAGGATCAGCGCTGCAGCCAATTTCATGATGAAAGGCAGCCAGCCTTTTTCCGGTACATAAATGCCACGCTGGCGCAAGCCGCGGTACAACATGACCGCATTGAGACAGGCGCCCAAGCCAACGGACAAGGCCAGGCCGGCGTGCTTGATAAACGGCACAAACATCAGGTTCATGATCTGCGTTGCCAGCAACACGATGATCGCAATCTTGACCGGGGTCTTGATATCCTGCTTGGCATAAAACCCCGGCGCCAGAATTTTCACAAAGATCAAGCCAACCAGACCGACACCATAAGCAGTCACCGCCTGCGAGGTCATCGCCACCGCTGCCGCGTCAAATTTCCCGTTATGAAACAGTGTTGCCGTCAGCGCCTCGGGCAAGGTTGCCAGCGCGACTGCCGCGGGCATTGCCAGCAAACACGTCAAGCGCAAACCCCAGTCCAGCAAGGACGAGTATTCATGCGTGTCGGCATCGTAATTTGCCTTGGCCAGGCTCGGCAACAAGACCGTACCCAACGCCACGCCCAATAAAGCGGTCGGAAACTCCATCAAGCGGTCGGCCGAGGCCAGCCACGACATGCTGCCATCGGGCATGTGTGACGCCCAGGTAGAGTTGATCAGGATACTGATTTGCGTCGCAGAGACAGCAAGAACCGCCGGCCCCATCTGGCGCAACACACGCGTGACACCAGGATCACGCAAGGCAAAGGTAGGATTAAATCGTATCGTCGGCAGCATGCCGATTCGCATCAGCGGCGGTACCTGGATCAGCATCTGCAGGACACCACCGACAAACACGGCAATGGCCAGCGCATAAATGGGTTGCTCCAGATGGTCCGCAAGAAACAACGAGGCCGCAATCGACGCCAGATTTAACAAGACTGGCGTGAACGCCGGTATCTTGAATTCACGCCAGGTATTAAGAATGCCGCTGGCCAGCGCCACCAGAGAGATAAAACCAATATACGGAAACATGATGCGTGTCATGGCAACGGTAATGTCGAACTTGGCGGCGTTATCAGCAAACCCTGAAGCAAACATAGACACAAAAATCGGCGCACCCACC
>CANIFC010000364.1 GCA_947466695.1 Oxalobacteraceae bacterium
GCAAGATAATAATCAAGCCCGGGTCCATCGCACCGGTGGCGCTAAAAGTACCGGCAATAAATAACAGCGAATCTCCCGGTAAAAAGGGAAAGATGACAAAAGCGGTTTCACAAAAAACGATCATGAACAGGACAAAATAAACCAGTGTCCCATATTGCTCAATGACCATTCCCAACGTTTTATCGACATGCAAAATCATGCCTAAAAATTGCATAAAATCCATAATTCTCCTAAGGTGCGCCATTATCATACACTAGCGCGGGCTATTCACGACGCGCAGAAAGGTATAATCAACGTATGAATGTGATACCTACCCCCTTCCGCCCCATTGAGGCACTCCCCGACCATTTGATTTCCCAGATTGCCGCCGGCGAAGTCGTTGAACGACCCTCGGCGGTCGTCAAGGAATTGCTGGAAAATGCGCTCGATGCCGATGCCACCAGTATCACCATCCGGCTGGAAGAAGGTGGGGTCAAGCGCATCGCCATTACCGATAACGGCCGCGGCATCCCGCAGGACCAGTTACCGCTGGCACTGGAGCGCCATGCCACCTCAAAAATCACTTCGCTGGAAGAACTGGAAAACGTTGCCACCCTTGGCTTCAGGGGCGAGGCACTGGCCTCCATCGCCTCGGTAGCGCTGCTGACCCTGACCACGCGCACCGCAGAGACACCGCACGCCTGGCAAATCGAAAACGGCAAGATTACACCGTCTTCCGGAGCCCGGGGCACCACCGTTGACGTTCAGGACCTGTACTACAACACACCGGCCCGGCGTAAATTTCTCAAGTCGGACCAAACCGAATTTGGCCATTGTGCCGAGGTCGTCAGGCGCATCGCGCTGGCGCGGCCAGACGTGTCTTTTTCCTTATCCCACAATGGCAAGACGGTCGAGCACTGGATGGTCAGCGCGATCGACAAGCGCAGCGCAACGATCCTGGGCGAAGCCTTCGCCAATGCACGCCTGGCACTCGATGAAAGCGCCGGCCCCTTGCGCCTGCATGGTTACATCGGCCTGCCAACTGCCTCCAAGGGCCGCGCCGATGCGCAGTTTTTTTATGTCAATGGCCGCTTTGTGCGCGACAAACTGCTGACCCATGCGGTACGCGCCGCTTATCAGGACGTCTTGCATGGCGACCGTTATCCGTCCTATGTCATCTCACTCGATCTTGATCCGGCCCTGGTCGACGTCAACGTGCATCCGTCCAAAATTGAGGTGCGCTTCCGTGATAGCCGTGCCGTGCATCAGTTTGTCTTCCATGCGGTGCACCGGGCACTGGCCCAGACCTCCGCGACCGCCTTTGGCACCGTACCGGCACCGGCCACAGCCGGACTGGGAGAGATCAGTCAGGCCGGTTCCGGCAGACTGCCCTGGAGCGGTGGCGAGCAAAGTACTTTTTCGGCTCAGTTCGCAGCACCGGACGCGACCACCGGCACACAAAATTACAGCGATCGTTTTAATGAGATGCGTGCCAACACAGCAGGCATCAGCCAGACCACGAGTAATTACGGCGCCTTGTTTGGCCAGCGCGCCGAACAAACAAATCCGCCCGGCCAGCCGTTTTCCGGCGCAGCCAGCATCTCGCTTCACGACACCCATGACGACTATCCGCTGGGCTTTGCACTGGCGCAACTGCACGGTGTCTATGTGCTGGCGCAAAATACCAAGGGTCTGGTGCTGGTCGACATGCATGCCGCGCACGAACGTATTTTGTACGAACAACTCAAAAATGCCTTGAGTGAAAACACCATGTCGGTTCAGCCCCTGCTCATTCCCATTACCTTTTACGCCGATGCCATTGAAGTCGGAACCGCGCAGGAAAATACCGAGGTGCTGCAGTCACTCGGTTTTGATATTGCCGCCATTTCTCCGACGACGCTCGCAGTGCGCTCCATTCCGGCCCTGCTTAAAAACGCTGACGCCCAAACGCTGGCGCGTGATGTCCTGCGTGACGTCCGCGAATTTGGTGGCTCACGGGTATTGATAGACCGGCGTAATGAATTACTCGGCACCCTCGCCTGTCACACAGCCGTGCGGGCCAACCGCAGCCTCACTGTTCCCGAGATGAATGCACTATTGCGTCAGATGGAACTGACAGAGCGTGCTGACCAATGCAATCACGGCCGTCCGACCTGGGTGCAACTTGGCCTCAACGATCTCGACAGGATGTTCCTGCGCGGCCAATAAGATGCGCACAATGACACAGTCTTTTACACCGGCCCTCTACGCCACCAGAAACGATCACAGCACCCTTCATGACAAACAGGTGACGCAATGAATCACCCTAAAGTCATCGCCATCATGGGCCCCACCGCCTCTGGCAAAACGGCTGCCGCACTCGCCATCGCCAGAGAGGTTGATGCCGAAATCATTTCGGTCGACTCCGCCCTGGTGTACCGCGACATGGATATCGGTACTGCCAAGCCCAGTGCTCTTGAACTGGCAACGGTACCCCATCATCTCATCGACATCATCGATCCGGCGCTATCGTATTCGGTTGCGCAATTTCTGCTTGACACTGAAAGACTGGTCAGGGATATTACCGCCCGCGGCAAGCTCCCTATTTTGGCTGGCGGCACGATGATGTATTTCAAGGCGCTGATGAATGGCCTGGACGATCTGCCAGGCGCTGATCCCGCAATCCGGGCACGCCTGGACGCTGAGGCCCTCGAAATAGGTGTAGCCGGTCTGCATCAGCGCCTGCAAACGCTTGATCCGGTCACAGCGGCCCGCCTGAAGCCCAACGATAGCCAGCGGGTACAGCGCGCGCTGGAGATCATCGCCATCAGCGGCGAACCCATGTCGGCCCTGATCGCCCGGCAGCCGAAAAAAGCCCGCCCGTTTGAACTGCTGTCAATCTCACTGGAACCGTCTGAGCGCAGCGTACTTCACCAGCGTATCAGCCGTCGTTTTGACACGATGCTGGAACTGGGTTTTCTGGACGAGGTACGCCAGTTACGCCAGCGCGGCGACTTGCATCCCGATTTACCGTCCATGCGTTGCGTGGGCTATCGCCAGGCCTGGGAACATCTTGACGGCATGCATAGCCATGCAGAGATGCGTGAACTCGGGATCATCGCAAGCCGCCAGCTGGCCAAGCGCCAACTGACCTGGCTGCGCTCGATTCCGGAGCGGATCATCATCGATTGCCTGGGGCAAGACCCCAGTGCAGAAATCGTCGACATCGTAGGGCAGGAGTTGCGTAAGACTGCGCACTGAATGCCGCGATACGTACGCGTATTTACTTGCTGATAAGCGCATAGTCGTACGCAGTTGCACAAGATTATGCGTTTTTTCATAGTAATCCGGCCCAGAATCGCCTTTAAGCTGGCGCGCCGTATTGTACGCACCAGATTTGGCCAGTCTTGCCGGGCCAAATTGAATTGGATCAAGCGAAATCAAATTGATCCATACCGTAAAAAAGTTTTTCAAGTATTTTAAAATGTTCGAGTATTTTTTTGTAACAAAAAAAACATTTTTCTTGACGCTTCAAACAATGCTTGCGTACACTCTGACGACTCATTGTCACTGTCGATCATATCGATCAAAAATCGTCCCCTATGACCCGATTTCATGCACCCCTCTTTGCTTCCCTTACTTTCCTTGTTTTATCTTGCCTGACACCTGACACGGCGCGGGCGGAAGAAGTAAATTCACTACA